>NZ_JAJHVY010000054.1:0-393 GCF_020861455.1 Bacillus sp. AF23 | reverse complement strand
AACGTGTTCTTTGAAAACTAGATAACAGTAGACATCACATTCAATTAGTAACACAAGATATCACATAGTGATTCTTTTTAACGGTTAAGTTAGAAAGGGCGCACGGTGGATGCCTTGGCACTAGGAGCCGATGAAGGACGGGACGAACACCGATATGCTTCGGGGAGCTGTAAGCAAGCTTTGATCCGGAGATTTCCGAATGGGGAAACCCACCACTCGTAATGGAGTGGTATCCATATCTGAATTCATAGGATATGAGAAGGCAGACCCGGGGAACTGAAACATCTAAGTACCCGGAGGAAGAGAAAGCAAATGCGATTCCCTGAGTAGCGGCGAGCGAAACGGGATTAGCCCAAACCAAGAGGCTTGCCTCTTGGGGTTGTAGGACACTCT
>NZ_JAJHVY010000053.1:0-398 GCF_020861455.1 Bacillus sp. AF23 | reverse complement strand
AACCTGCGACCGATCGGTTAACAGCCGATAGCTCTACCACTGAGCTACTGTGGAACGTTACAGTCATGGTATGGTGGGCCTGAATGGACTCGAACCATCGACCTCACGCTTATCAGGCGTGCGCTCTAACCAGCTGAGCTACAGGCCCATGACGATATAGAAATGGAGCGGGTGATGGGAATCGAACCCACGACATCAGCTTGGAAGGCTGAGGTTTTACCACTAAACTACACCCGCAATTTTATTTGGGGCGATTGATGGGAATCGAACCCACGAATGCCAGAGCCACAATCTGGTGCGTTAACCACTTCGCCACAACCGCCAAAATATATATATTTGTAAATGGTGGCTCGGGACGGAATCGAACCGCCGACACACGGATTTTCAGTCCGTTGCTC
>NZ_JAJHVY010000052.1:0-419 GCF_020861455.1 Bacillus sp. AF23 | reverse complement strand
AATTAGAGATTACGCCGGATATCTTCTTTGGTTATCCGACGATAGAGAGGTTAAGTCAGTATTTCCTTGAACGTTATTCTGATGAAATGCAGTTTTTTTATCAAGAGGCTGTAGAGGTTTCTGCTGTAACAGAAGAAATTATTACAGAAGTACAAATGGATCAGGTGAAAGAAAGAAAAAGAGTAAGGTATAACCATGCTAGAAAGAGAGTTAAGGCTTCAACTGAAAAAGAGCCGATTGCCATCATTGGAATGAGCGGAAGGTTTCCGGATGCAAGGAATGTAGAGGAACTATGGTCCATTTTACTCGAAGGCAGGGAAGTAATCCGTAAGCTCCCGCATGAGCGAGTTCGATTGTGGCAAGATTATGAAAACACTGAGGCTGGCAAATCAGTGAACAGAAAACTTGGAGTGGTACCG
>NZ_JAJHVY010000051.1:0-480 GCF_020861455.1 Bacillus sp. AF23 | reverse complement strand
CCCCTAACCTTTTGATCCGTAGTCAAACGCTCTATCCAATTGAGCTACGGGCGCATTTTCACTTGTATCAACATCCCGTTGGGATGAAAAAATGGAGCGGAAGACGGGATTCGAACCCGCGACCCCCACCTTGGCAAGGTGATGTTCTACCACTGAACTACTTCCGCATATCGCAATAAAAAAAGCTTTCTCCTTTTTGAGAAACCTTGGTAAGAGTAATACATTTAAATAAAGCTTCCAAGCGGGCTCGAACCGCTGACCTCTTCCTTACCATGGAAGTGCTCTACCTGCTGAGCTATGGAAGCAATGGCTCCGCAGGTAGGATTCGAACCTACGACCGATCGGTTAACAGCCGATAGCTCTACCACTGAGCTACTGCGGAATGATATAAGCTTCATAAACAAACATGGTAGAAATAGATAAACTGCTTGGCGGCGTCCTACTCTCACAGGGGGAAACCCCCGACTACCATCGGCGCTG
>NZ_JAJHVY010000050.1:0-498 GCF_020861455.1 Bacillus sp. AF23 | reverse complement strand
CGATAGAGAGGTTAAGCCAGTATTTCCTTGAACGTTATTCTGATGAAATGCAGGCGTTCTATCACGAGGGTGAGGAAGAAGGTTCTTTAACAACACCACCGGAAAATAGAGGACCGAAAATAAGAAAGATCCGTTCCGAAAAATTGGAGACGAAGCAGAAGAAACAGGCGGTTGAAAAAGAACCAATTGCCATCATTGGAATGAGCGGAAGGTTCCCAGGTGCAAGGAATGTAGAGGAACTATGGTCCCTCCTGCATGACGGACGGGAAGTAATCGGTGAGGTGCCATATGAGCGCGCCGAATGGCGGGAAAGTCAGAATAATACTGAGGATAGAAAAGAAGTGAACAAAAGATTCGGGGTAATTCCAGGTATTTCCGAATTTGACCCTCAGTTTTTTGAAATATCCCCGCGTGAAGCAATTAATATGGATCCCAGACAGAGACTGCTGCTTCAGGAAACATGGAAGGCATTGGAGGATGCCGGCTATGGTTCCAAGT
>NZ_JAJHVY010000049.1:0-555 GCF_020861455.1 Bacillus sp. AF23 | reverse complement strand
ACGCCGTATTGATGGCCATGTTTGGGCCATCAAGGTTTAAGAAATAAGAAAGTCGTGCCGCCAGAATGGCATTATGATTTGAAGTGACGCCCGCCTCGCTTCCTACTAACAGCCTGTAGTCGCCTTCCTCAATTCCTATAAACATCCCTATTTTTCTGTCTTCAAATGACTTGGAACCATAGCCGGCATCTTCTAATGCCTTCCATGTTTCCTGAAGCAGCAGCCTCTGTCTGGGATCCATCATCTCTGCTTCACGTGGTGATAATTCAAAGAAGAAAGGGTCAAATTCATCAACTCCCGGTACCACTCCGAAACTTCTGTTTGTTGCTCTGCCGTCGTCCTTATGAGTTTCTAGCCATTCTGCACGTTCATGAGGTTTGCGAATGACATCTTTTCCCTCATGCAGGAGGGACCATAGTTCCTCTACATTCCTTGCATCTGGAAACCTTCCGCTCATTCCAATGATGGCAATTGGTTCTTTTTCAACCTGTTTCTTCTGTTTCGTCTCCAATTTTTCGGAACGGATCTTTCTTATTTTCGGTCCTCTATTTTCCG
>NZ_JAJHVY010000048.1:0-669 GCF_020861455.1 Bacillus sp. AF23 | reverse complement strand
CGGGCGTCCCTTTGCGGGACATGCTCATGGTAATGCCTTTTGTGTTAACAGCTTTTTGATACTCGTAAGATGTATACACAGATCCTTGGTCACTATGTAACACGCAGTTCTGAGGCAGTGTTGGCAGTTGATCAAGTGTGTTTAAGACAAAGTCTGTGTCCTGCTTATCGCCAATCGTAAAAGCAACCACTTCTCCATTGTATAAATCTAATATACTGGAAAGATACAATTGTTTCTGTCCATAAGGCAAATATGTGATGTCCGTTACTAGTTTTTCAAGAGGGCGATCAGACTGAAAGTTCCGATCCAATATATTATCGACCACGGCATATGGCTGTCCATTCTTCTTGCGCTTTTTCACCTTAACCCGGCACTGCCATTGATTTTTCTGCATAATACGCTGAACCGTTTTATGGTTGATACGCATTGTCTTTTTTAGTATGGCTGTGATTTTCCGATATCCATATCGATACTTGTGCTCTCGGCACAACGTGCCGATTTGTTTTTCAAAATAGCGCTTAGGATGATCTTTCGTCTGATTCTTCTTCCAACGATAATAAGACGCTCGAGAGATACCTAAATGAATACAGATATCCTGCACGGTTATTGTGCTGCGCAATCCTTCTACAAGTTCGACTGACGTTTGGCTATCAACTTCCTTTCCAATTC
>NZ_JAJHVY010000026.1:0-686 GCF_020861455.1 Bacillus sp. AF23 | reverse complement strand
GAAAACAAAGGCCGCCCCTCACTTGATCCGCTGATTTTATTCAAAATGATGTTTATCGGATACCTCTATGGTATCCGTTCAGAAAGACAGCTCGAAAAAGAAATTTACTACAATATGGCGTACAGATGGTTTCTCGGATTGAACATAAACGATCCAGTTCCGCACCACTCCACCATCAGCTGGAACAGACGCACACGTTTTAAAGATACAACCATCTTTCAAGACATTTTTGATGAGATCGTTCTTCAGGCCATCAATCATGATATGGTGGGCGGACGTGTCCTATTCACCGATTCCACTCACCTTAAAGCCAATGCCAACAAGCATAAATACACAAGAAAAACGATTGAACAGGATACACAAAACTATATCAAAGATTTAAATGAAGCCATCCAAGAAGATCGGGAGGAACACGGAAAAAAGCCACTAATAGTCAAAGAGGAGGTGAAAGCTGAAAAAGAGATCCGCCACAGTACGACTGATCCCGAAAGTGGATATCTGTATCGCGAAAACAAACCAGAAGGTTTTTTCTATTTAGATCACCGCACAACGGATATGAAATATAACATTATCACCGATGCCTATGTCACACCTGGAAATGTCCATGATTCTGTGCCTTATCTTGACCGATTAGATCACCAAATCGCACGATTTGGTTTTCAAGTAGAAGCTGTCGCCCTTGATTC
>NZ_JAJHVY010000047.1:0-722 GCF_020861455.1 Bacillus sp. AF23 | reverse complement strand
AAGTCCTCTCGGCCGCATCAATGATACCAAGGGTTGTAGACCTTTGGTATTTTTTGTGCTTGTTTTTAAATTGTCTGCCGCCCACGAACTGCCCACTTACCTAAAGTATGTTATCTTTTTAAAATACTAGGATAGGTGTTCATGAAACATTTCTTGTTGTTATGATATTTTTCAGTGGCAGGTATTGTTTATATACTTGATTAATCAAAAAAAATTGATTAAAATGTAAAAAAGAAAGGGGATAAGGGATGCTTCTTATAAGAACTGCAAAAGACTCGGATGTAAATAGAATATTAGATATTTATAACCAAGGCATAGCTGATCGGATTGCTACATTAGAAGTAGAAGAAAAAGATAGTGATTATATGGCAAATTGGTTTTCTAATCGCACTGAGAAATATAAGGTCCTTGTTGCTGAAATAGACCATTGTGTAGTAGGGTGGGTTTCTCTAAATCCATATTCCCACCGTTGCGCATACCAAGGTGTTGCTGATTTATCTATATATATTGATCGTAATCATCGAGGAAAAGGTATAGGTAAGGTGCTTGTATCAGAGATTGAAAAAGAAGCAATTCAATCACAGATACATAAGATTGTGTTATTTACATTTCCTTTTAACCAATTGGGGCAAGGGTTATATACTTCAATGGGGTATCGCGAAGTCGGTATATTTAAAGAACAGGGGAAAATCGACGGTCATTATGTAGATGTAATGGCAATG
>NZ_JAJHVY010000046.1:0-1264 GCF_020861455.1 Bacillus sp. AF23 | reverse complement strand
CATCAAGGTTTAAGAAATAAGAAAGTCGCGCCGCCAGAATGGCATTATGGTTTGAGGTAATCCCGGCCTCTTCGTCAACTAACAGTTTGTAATCCCCGTCCTCGATTCCAACAAACATTCCTATTTTTTCGTCTTCAAATGACTTGGAACCATAGCCGGCATCCTCCAATGCCTTCCATGTTTCCTGAAGCAGCAGCCTTTGTCTAGGATCTATGTTTGCTGCTTCACGAGGCGATAGTTCAAAGAAAAGAGGGTCAAATTCAGCAATCCCCGGTACCACTCCAAGTTTTCTGTTCACTGATTTGCCAGCCTCAGTGTTTTCATAACCTTGCCACAATCGAACTCGCTCTTGCGGGAGCTTACGGATTACTTCCCTGCCTTCGAGTAAAATGGACCAAAATTCCTCTATATTCCTTGCATCTGGGAACCTTCCGCTCATTCCGATGATGGCAATGGACTGCTCATTTTCTTTTATTTTCGTATTCTTTCTGCCAGCACGCTTCCGTCTGATCTTTTTCCCCTTATTCTCCAAATCCTGTTCTGCTGCTGAAGCACCCTCTTCTAATGCCATAGAAACTTCCTGCACGCTATCCTGATAAAATCTACTCAGTTGATCAGGGTAGCGATCAAGTAAATATTTATTTAAGCTATCAATGGTTGGGTAACTAAAGAAGATATCTGGTGTAATCGGCAGCTCATAACGTTCGCTTAACACTTCTGCAAATTCGCCAAGACTGACTGAATCAAAACCGAAGTCAGCTAAGTTTTCGTCTGTACAAAGCTTTTCTCCTGGAATTCTAAGTATTCGACTTATCACGTTCTTTAATTCCCAAAGCAGGGACTCTTCTAGACTCCGGAGGCTTCTACCTGTTTCTTTTTCACAGTCAAAGCTCTCTAGTGACATCATTTCCCTCACATGAATTGCTTTTTCCTTTTCTTCTTTATGTCTAGCAACAGGCATAAATCTATTCGCATCTTTCTGATAAAATGCCTGCATTTCATCAGAATAACGTTCAAGGAAATACTGGCTTAACCTCTCTATCGTCGGATAACTAAAAAAGATATCTGGCGTAATATTCAACTTATAATTGCTGGTTAATACATCTGCATATTCACCAAGACTCACTGAGTCGAAACCTAAATCTGACAAGGTTTCATCTGCGTCAAGCTTATCTTTCGAAATTCTAAGAATCTGACTGATCGCATCCTTTAGTTCCCAAATCACACACTGTTTTATGTTCCAGCCGCTCATTTCAGCTCTTCT
>NZ_JAJHVY010000027.1:0-334271 GCF_020861455.1 Bacillus sp. AF23 | reverse complement strand
AAGGCAACGGACTTTGACTCCGTCATGCGTTGGTTCGAATCCAGCTAGCCCAGTCACAGACACCTTTGATCAAAAGGTGTCTTTTTTCTTTTTGAAAAATCATTCCAACTTCTAACTGTTCAGTCTGTATAATAATTTTAAAAATATGTTAAGGTAGTTTATTCACAAATTGCCATCTACACCCTGCCAAAAATTTGTTAAACTTATTTTATAAAAAAATTGAAACCTTTAGAAACGAAGCTCGTATACATACAGACCGGTGAAGGCAGAGGTTAGATAAATATGGAAATGATGATTAAAAAGAGAATTAAGCAAGTCAAAAAAGGCGATCAAAATGCATTTGCGGACATCGTAGATATTTACAAGGATAAAATTTATCAGCTTTGCTACCGTATGCTTGGCAATGTGCATGAGGCGGAGGATATCGCACAAGAGGCTTTCATCAGAGCGTACGTCAATATCGACAGTTTTGATATCAACCGGAAATTTTCAACTTGGCTTTATCGAATTGCGACCAACTTGACCATTGACCGCATTCGCAAAAAGAAGCCGGATTATTACCTCGATGCAGAAGTGGCGGGTACAGAAGGCTTGACGATGTATTCCCAAATCGCCGCAGATGGAGTTTTGCCTGAAGATGCAGTCGTATCGCTGGAGCTTTCACACACAATTCAGCAGAAAATATTAAAGCTTCCTGACAAATACAGAACTGTCATTGTATTAAAGTATATTGATGAACTCTCATTAATTGAAATCGGCGAGATTCTGAACATTCCTGTGGGGACTGTAAAAACGCGGATTCACAGAGGCAGAGAGGCTCTTAGAAAACAATTAAGGGATCTTTAAGTGGGGTGATGAAATGAGCTGTCCTGAACAAATTGTGCAGCTTATGCATATGCATCTTGATGGAGATATCCTTCCGAAAGATGAACAAGTATTAAAAGAACATCTGGAGGCATGCGAGGAATGCAGAAAGCATTTTTATGAGATGGAAAAATCCATTGCGCTCGTCCGGAGCACATCGCATGTCGAAGCCCCCGCCGATTTTACCGCTAACGTCATGGCAAAATTGCCTAAGGAGAAGAAAAGAGCTTCTGTGAAAAGATGGTTCAGATCACATCCGGTTATCGCGGCTGCTGCGGTATTCATCATTTTGATGGGCGGAGGATTGTTAAACAGCTGGCACAATGACCACAACTTCAGCGTGTCGAAGCAGCCGAATCTGGTCGTGCAAAACAATACTGTGATCGTGCCTGAAGGTGAGACGGTCAAAGGTGATGTCACCGTCAAAAACGGCAAGCTGATTATTAAAGGGAAAATAGACGGGGATGTCACCGTTGTAAACGGAGAAAAGTATATGGCCTCTGCTGGACAAGTCACCGGTCAAATTGAGGAGATTAATCAATTATTCGACTGGACATGGTATAAAATGAAGTCTGCGGGGAAAAGTGTATTCAATGCATTAGACCCGAACGGAGAAGAGTAAAGCGTGTGGTGCGCTTTACTCTTTTTTAGGTTCTCAAACGGCTGGCATATTTCACTTGCCAAAACGAAATGTGGTATAATGGGCTCGCTATGTAAAGTACATATGCGTAACACATTAAACTTCAAAATACGAAATGACTGAATTCTTGGAGGACGAGGAAATGGCTTTTGAGGATATCCCTTTTTTGCAGTACCTCGGCAATGCCGTTGATATTCTCCTTGTTTGGTATGTGATATATAAACTGATTATGGTGATACGCGGCACGAAGGCGGTTCAGCTCTTAAAAGGAATCGTTGTGATCGTGCTAGTCCGTATGGCCAGTCAATATTTGGGCCTCGGCACGCTTCAGTGGCTGATGGACCAAGCGATAACATGGGGATTTTTAGCAATTATTATTATCTTTCAGCCTGAGCTGAGAAGAGCGCTTGAACAGCTTGGACGGGGCCGTTTCTTCTCGAGGAGCGGCACGCCGGTTGAGGAAGCGCAGCAGAAAACAATTGATGCTATAACGAAAGCGATCAATTATATGGCGAAACGCCGGATCGGCGCCCTTTTAACCATTGAGCGGGATACGGGTATGGGGGATTATATTGAAACGGGCATTCCTTTGAATGCAAAGGTCAGCTCTGAGCTCTTGATCAATATTTTTATCCCGAATACACCGCTTCATGACGGAGCGGTCATTATGAAAAATAATGAAATTGCCGCTGCCGCCTGTTATTTGCCGCTTTCTGAAAGCCCGTTCATTTCAAAAGAACTGGGCACGCGGCACAGAGCGGCTGTCGGAATCAGTGAAGTTACAGACAGTTTGACGATTATCGTGTCTGAAGAGACCGGCGGCGTCAGTGTGGCGAGGAATGGCGACCTTCACAGAGAGCTGACGGAAGAAGCGCTGAAAGAAATGCTTGAAGCAGAGTTTAAGAAGAACACCAGAGAGACTTCTTCTAACCGTTGGTATTGGAGGGGCAAGAAAAATGGATAAATTCTTAAACAACCGCTGGGCTGTGAAAGTCATTGCGCTGCTTTTCGCGCTCTTGCTTTATGTAGCGGTTAACAGCAACCAAGCACCAACTCCGAAAAAACCAGGTGAATCATTTTTTCCGACATCTACAACTGATGAGGCAACACTGACTGATATACCGGTTAAAGCATATTACGATGATGAAAATTATGTCGTGACGGGCGTTCCGCAAACGGTGAATGTCACGATAAAAGGTCCGACAAGCGCCGTGAAGAAGGCGAGACAGACAAAGAATTTTGAGATATACGCGGATATGGAGAAGCTGAAAACCGGCACACATAAGGTCGAGCTTAAGGCCAAAAACGTGTCGGATGGGCTGACGATATCCATTAATCCGTCCGTGACGACCGTCACCATTCAAGAACGCACGACAGAAAGCTTTCCTGTTGAAGTGGAGTATTACAACAAAAGCAAAATGAAAAAAGGCTATTCTCCGGAGCAGCCGATTGTCAGTCCTAAAAATGTACAGATTACAGGTTCTAAAGACGTGATTGATAATATTTCTCTTGTGAAAGCTTCGGTAAACCTGGAAAATGCAGATGAAACGATTGAAAAGGAAGCGAAAGTGACTGTCTATGATAAAGACGGAAACGCGCTTCCTGTCGATGTGGAGCCCTCGGTCATCAAAATTACCGTTCCGGTGACAAGTCCGAGTAAAAAAGTGCCCTTTAAAATTGAGCGGACAGGAAGCCTTCCTGACGGTGTCAGCATAGCGAATATCGAATCAAGTCCCAGTGAGGTGACGGTTTACGGCTCGCAGGATGTCTTGGATTCTCTTGAATTTATAGACGGTGTCAGCTTAGATTTAAGCAAAATCAAAAAGGATTCTGATATCGAGGCAGATATTCCGCTTCCTGACGGCGTCAAAAAAATCTCGCCGTCAAAGGTGACGTTGCATATAGAAGTAGATAGTGAAGCGGATCAGACGTTTGAGAATGTCCCTATTAAGACTGTAGGGCTGAGCAGCTCACAGAACATTGAATTTCTGGATCCGGAATCACAAACGATAGATGTTACGGCCAAAGGCTCTCCCGGCAACATAAAAAAACTGCAGAAATCAGACATAGAATTGTATGTGAACGTATCTGATTTAGATGACGGAGAGCATAGTGTGAAGCTTGAAGTAAACGGGCCTCAAAATGTAACCTGGTCCTTGGGGCAGAAAAACGCAAAAATCAAGCTTACGTCTAAAAAAACGAATACGACAACAAAAGATAACAGCAATACGACGTCAGGGAACCAGGATGACACTGATGACAAGACGAATGACAAAGAGAATAATCAGCGAGAAGATACAACGAACAGTGATAAAAACAATGATGATCAAAATCAAGACGAAAACCAAGATCAAAATCAGGATCAGGATGAAGATGAATCAAATACAGGTTCACAATCTTCATCAGAATAAAAAAGGAGCGATTATAAAATGGGCAAGTATTTTGGAACAGATGGTGTAAGAGGTGTTGCCAACAGCGAGCTTACGCCTGAGCTGGCCTTTAAAGTCGGACGTTTCGGCGGGTATGTGCTGACAAAAGACAAACAACGTCCAAAAGTGCTGATAGGCCGCGATACACGCATCTCCGGCCATATGCTGGAGGGAGCCCTTGTCGCCGGACTTTTATCAATTGGCGCAGAAGTCATGCGTCTGGGAGTCATTTCTACACCTGGTGTTTCCTATTTAACAAAAGCGATGGATGCAGAGGCGGGCGTCATGATTTCTGCTTCTCATAACCCAGTGCAGGATAACGGAATCAAGTTCTTTGGAGGAGACGGATTTAAGCTTTCTGATGAACAGGAGGCTGAAATTGAGCGTCTGATGGATGAACCGGAGGATAAGCTGCCAAGACCGGTTGGAGCTGACCTGGGACTTGTAAACGACTATTTTGAAGGCGGCCAAAAGTACCTGCAATTCTTAAAACAGACTGCCGACGAAGATTTTACAGGCATTCATGTTGCGCTTGATTGCGCACACGGAGCGACGTCATCGCTTGCGACACACTTGTTTGCCGATTTAGACGCAGACGTGTCGACAATGGGAACTTCTCCGAACGGATTAAACATCAATGACGGAGTCGGATCTACTCATCCTGAAGCGCTTAGTGCGTTTGTAAAAGAGAAAAATGCTGATATCGGTCTTGCGTTCGATGGTGACGGCGACCGCCTGATCGCAGTCGACGAAAAAGGAAATATCGTTGACGGCGACCAAATTATGTACATATGCTCAAAATACCTCAAATCAGAGGGCCGCTTAAAGGATGATACGGTTGTTTCCACAGTCATGAGCAACCTCGGTTTCTATAAAGCGCTTGAAAAAGAAGGGATAAAGAGCGTGCAGACGGCTGTCGGCGACCGCTACGTGGTAGAGGCGATGAAAAAAGACGGCTACAATGTCGGCGGAGAACAGTCCGGCCACTTAATTTTCCTTGATTACAACACAACAGGTGACGGATTATTGTCCGCCATTATGCTGATGAATACATTAAAAGCGACAGGCAAGCCGCTGTCAGAGCTTGCGGCTGAAATGCAGAAGTTTCCGCAGCTTTTAGTCAATGTGAGAGTAACTGATAAATATAAAGTCGAAGAAAACGAAAAAGTAAAAGCCGTTATTTCTGAGGTTGAAAAAGAAATGAACGGCGACGGCCGGATTTTAGTGCGCCCATCTGGCACTGAACCGCTCGTTCGTGTGATGGCTGAAGCGAAGACGAAAGAACTGTGCGATGAATATGTTAATCGCATTGTTGAAGTCGTCCGGTCGGAAATGGGATTAGAGTAACGAAATCTATAAACAGAGAGCGAACAAGACAAGTGCGACTCACATATAATAATTGTGAGACAGGCGGCAAAGTTGTTTAAAAACAATTGACCATTCTTGGCACATGCTGTAAAATCAAGCTTGTCTTGTTCTTGTTTTCTAGAGGCAGGAAAGACGGGATTTTGTTTCACTTATAATTATAGCGCCCGAACTAAGCGCCCGAAAAAAGGCTTAGTTGACGAGGATGGAGGTTATCGATTTTTCGGCGGATGCCTCCCGGCTGAGTATGCAGATCACAGCCGTAAGGATTTCTTCAAACCAAGGAGGCGACTCCTTGAACAAAGGGAAATCACATGATCTTCCATAAAACATGTAGGAGGGGACGATTGAAAGTCCCCTTGAAAAATGACTTTCTTCGTCTCCTTTTACAATCTTAGGAGGAAGAAATTATGTGTGGAATCGTAGGTTATATCGGTCAGCTTGATGCGAAGGAAATTTTGTTAAAAGGATTGGAGAAGCTTGAGTACCGCGGCTATGACTCTGCTGGTATTGCTGTTGCCAACGAACAGGGAATCCATGTGTTCAAAGAAAAAGGACGCATTGCAGATCTTCGTGAAGTTGTGGATGCCAATGTAGAAGCGAAAGCCGGAATTGGTCATACTCGCTGGGCTACACACGGCGAACCAAGCTATCTGAACGCTCACCCGCATCAAAGCGCACTGGGCCGCTTTACACTTGTTCATAACGGCGTGATCGAGAACTATGTTCAGCTGAAGCAAGAGTATTTGCAAGATGTAGAGCTCAAAAGTGACACCGATACAGAAGTAGTCGTTCAAGTAATCGAGCAATTCGTCAATGGAGGACTTGAGACAGAAGAAGCGTTCCGCAAAACACTTACACTGTTAAAAGGCTCTTATGCAATTGCTTTATTCGATAACGACAACAGAGAAACGATTTTTGTAGCGAAAAACAAAAGCCCTCTATTAGTAGGTCTTGGAGATACATTCAACGTCGTGGCGTCTGACGCGATGGCAATGCTTCAAGTTACAAACGAATATGTAGAGCTAATGGATAAAGAAATGGTCATCGTGACTGATGATCAAGTTGTCATCAAAAACCTTGATGGCGACGTGATTACACGTGCTTCTTATATCGCTGAGCTGGATGCCAGTGATATCGAAAAAGGCACGTACCCTCACTACATGTTGAAAGAAACGGATGAGCAGCCAGTTGTGATGCGCAAAATCATCCAAACGTATCAAGATGAAAACGGCAAGCTGTCTGTGCCTGGCGATATCGCTGCCGCTGTAGCGGAAGCGGACCGCATCTATATCATTGGCTGCGGAACAAGCTACCATGCAGGACTTGTCGGTAAACAATACATTGAAATGTGGGCAAACGTGCCGGTTGAAGTGCATGTAGCGAGTGAATTCTCTTACAACATGCCGCTTCTGTCTAAGAAACCGCTCTTCATTTTCCTTTCTCAAAGCGGAGAAACAGCAGACAGCCGAGCGGTTCTCGTTCAAGTCAAAGCACTCGGACACAAAGCGCTGACGATCACAAACGTACCTGGATCAACGCTTTCCCGTGAGGCTGACTATACATTGCTGCTTCATGCAGGCCCTGAAATCGCTGTTGCGTCAACAAAAGCATACACAGCACAAATCGCAGTTCTTGCGGTTCTCGCATCTGTAGCTGCTGACAAAAACGGCATCGATATCGGGTTTGATCTTGTCAAAGAACTCGGTATCGCAGCAAACGCAATGGAAGCCCTTTGCGACCAGAAAGACGAAATGGAAATGATCGCTCGTGAATACCTGACTGTATCCAGAAACGCTTTCTTCATCGGACGCGGCCTCGACTACTTCGTATGTGTCGAAGGCGCACTGAAGCTGAAAGAGATTTCTTACATCCAGGCAGAAGGCTTTGCCGGCGGCGAACTGAAGCACGGCACCATCGCCTTGATCGAACAAGGAACACCAGTATTCGCACTGGCAACACAAGAGCACGTAAATCTAAGCATCCGCGGAAACGTCAAAGAAGTTGCCGCTCGCGGAGCCAACACATGCATCATCTCACTGAAAGGCCTAGACGATGCGGATGACAGATTCGTACTGCCGGAAGTAAACCCAGCGCTTGCTCCGTTGGTATCTGTTGTTCCATTGCAGCTGATCGCTTACTATGCTGCGTTGCATCGCGGCTGTGATGTTGATAAACCGCGTAACCTTGCGAAGAGTGTTACTGTGGAGTAAAATGTTTAACCCCTTTGGTTGTTTTTGCGGCTTTAAAATAAAGTTACGACGTTTATAAAAATGTTGCGATGCTTTTTCCCTTAGATAATTTTTGTCTAAGGGTATTTTTCTATTTTAACTAAAGAGGCAGGTAACTAAAAATGATAAGGGGATTCCAATTGATTTTGGACCCCCTTTTTACATAAATGATGTGGCACCAATCTTACAAAAATGTAACTTTAATCTCAAATAATGTAATTTGATTCGATGGCAGGTCATCTAATTTTCTTTTATTATGTTCTAAAAAGAGATTGGATGGTGTTGGGTTTGGATATTTCAGAAGTTAATATATCACTGTTTAGACTAGTTAATGACTTAGGAAAAGAACATCCCTTTTTGAATCCTGTATTTAGTTTTATTGCTGAGTATATGGTTTTTTTACTTGCAATAAGTGTTCTTTTTATTTGGTTTACAAGAGATACGGATAATAGAATTATGATTCTTTGTGCATCTATCGCTTTCATTTGTGCCTTTACGATAGGGAAGGTTTCAGGGGTATTTCACTCGAATTATCAACCTTTTGTTGAATTGGGAGAGGTTAATAAACTGATACATAAAGAAAAAGACAATTCTTTTCCAAGTGACCATACAATTTTATTCTTCTCATATTGTATTTCATTCTGGCTCTTTAAGAGAGGCTGGTCAATTTTATGGGTATTGTTAGCTGTTCTTGTGGGAGTCTCCCGTATATGGGTTGGGGTTCATTATCCTTTTGATGTTTTAGCAGGAGTATTAATAAGCCTAGCAGTTTCAACTTTTATATATTTAACATTCCCTAAACTAAATATTACTCAAACTACCATGAAAATTTATGAAAAATGTGAAAACATACTTCTTTATCGCTTCAAAAGAAAGGAAAACAAGTCAAAAAACCTTTAGATTTATTCAACATTCGGGTGCTAATGTTCAAAAAATCGTAACCTAAAATGATAAACTCTTTTATAAAGATTCCATCTGTATTCAAAGCTGTAGAATCCATTTTGATCTATCTTTTTTTCTATGGATTCTTTAAATTTGCCGTAAACTGAAGGTTCATGTGTTATTTTTGATCAACCTTTATTTTAAAGCTACAGTTTTAGCCAAAGGAGTTTGTTTAATTTTACAGATATTTAGGATTGCCTTAAGAATATGAAAATATTAAAGAAGGTATTTTTAAGGAAAGTGACATCTACCTCTGTATTCCAACATCTTGACAATGTTTAAAAATTAGCATATCTTATACTTAACTTAATAATCGGCCCAGATGTTTATTTTCGTTTGTTACATTATTAGGTCTTTAGCATCCTTTCAACTCATCTTGACAGGATGAAAAAGTATCCTAATTTAAATGGAAGAGAAACATAAGTCGATTTTATTAAATAATTAAGCACTATATTAAAGTGTAGCAGTGATTTCATTCCTTTAGAATGAACTTAAAATATTGTATAAAGTAAAATGACCAATAATAAGGTAGCTCTTCAAAAAACTTCCCAGAAGTTAGTTGAAGTGAAGCCGACAATTTTCAGGATTCAATGATCTAACATAATCATTGAAATTTTGAAGTTGTCGGCTTTTTTGTTGGAAAAAAATAGAGATAAATAAAAATTGAAATAAATAATAGACAAATATGATCTGATTGAAAGGTCTTTTGACCAATAATGAGTTTTAAAAAAGGGAGAATTTAGAATGTTAGTTTCGCTGAGTTTGTCATCATTATTAACATTATTTTTTATTACGCTTATTGCTTCTGGGATAAGTGGACTATTGTTTTTACATCCTCGCGTATCCTTGGGTTTTGTTCGCATTCATATTGGTATCTTGGCTTTACCGCCGTTGGTTTCCTTAGTGATTCTTGCCAATAGGAGTGTGAATGGGAATGTTGGCCCTTGGCACTTCGATTCCTTAGCTTGGTTAATGACTTTCTTTGTTCTTACAATTGGTTTAATCATTCAGCGTTTTTCTGTACGTTACTTAATGGGTGATCGCTCTTATCGAAAATATTTTACACTTTTTACTTTCACTACAGGTGCTGCTTCAATTGCGTGGTTAAGTGGTGATCTCCGCCTGATGGTTATTTCTTGGGGAGCAACTCTTGTCGGTTTAACCCTGCTTATCAGGTTAAACAGTGCTTGGCAAGTCGCTGGTGAAGCAGCCAAGGTTACTGGCCGATTATTTTTGTTAAGCTGGCTTTCTTTGTTTCTCGCGATAGTTTGGCTTTTTCAAGTCACAGGTCAATGGCAGCTATCATTGGTTTTAACAAATGATAGCTTAGCTCAACTGGGGGCATGGGAGAGAACAGGGATTAATCTATTGATTGTATTAGCAGTGATCATTCCTGCGGCTCAATGGCCATTTCAAAGATGGTTAATTGAGTCTATTGTTGCTCCAACTCCTGTTTCTGCGATTATGCACGCAGGTTTAGTAAATGCAGGCGGTATTATACTCACTCGATTTTCACCTCTATTTAACGGTGGTATCGCTTCAGTTATTTTACTTCTGCTTGCTAGCATTTCTGTATTGATAGGAACGGGTATTAGTTTGGTCCAGGTTGACTATAAACGCCAGCTAGTAGGCTCCACGATTGCACAAATGGGGTTTATGCTCATTCAGTGTGCACTAGGGGCTTATATCGCAGCCATTATTCATCTTATTTTACATGGTTTATTCAAAGCTACGTTGTTTTTACAGGCTGGTTCGGCAGTAGGGCGTCATGAAGTATCGGCTCGTACTAATGAAAGAACATCCTATTTATGGGTCATGGCTGGTCGGATTTTATCCTTAGTTATAGGCGTTGCTTTTTGGCTAGCTGCTCCTGGAGAGGGATATCAATTCATTAGTGCGCTGATCTTAGGGTGGTCATTGTCCGTTTCTTGGACTCAGCTTGTCGCTTTTGGAGAGGGCCGAATTGGCCGAATTGCCGGCTTCACTGTTTTAGGAGGAGCAGCCCTCGTATATTTTATCATTCATAACCTTTTCTATAAGTGGCTGCATACAACCATTTTTCAAAGTGTTCAACCTCCAATGTCAGCTGTCATGATTGTCGCATGTCTCTTGCTATTTGGCAGTGCTTTAGGTACTTGGGTTGCTCGTCATCGTTCTTCCGTTTTTTTCGCAGTACTCTATCTATGGTTAGTACGATTAGGTGAAGCAAAACCCAAGACAGTAGAGAGTCATCCAGACTACCTTAAACAATATTTATCATAAGGAGGTAATAAGTGTTGGGCATTACATCCGTATTAACGAAAGAAAATGTAAAAAAGAAAGAGACAGATATTGATGTTCAAGAAAGAGATATTAACGTTTTAATTGAATCGGCCAGCCGAGTCATTGCACCGCTTTGGCCTATTTCAACGTTCGCTGCACGTAACCCGTGGATGGGACTTGAAAACCAACCTTTTGATCAGGTTGCAAGTTGGTTGAAACATACTCGTGATGTTGATATATACCCTAGTGCATCTATGATCCGTTCAGCAAAGAATAAAGGTGAGATTGATGAAGATTTTGTGGAAATGGGGCTGCAGCATTGGCTTGATTCACATTCCTTTAACATCCCGCGGGACGTGGCAGAGCGATTTTGTCATGCTGGATTACAATTAGAACCACTGCCTTCCGACCTTTTATCATCACATAAGCTGGAGAAATTGGTGAATGAATGCAGTGGACTGGATCATATCGAGAATGTTTTTATGCAGCCAATCAGTTCGTATATAGAGAATCAGGATGGTGAAAAGATAGTCAACATACTAGACCATCATGTCATTAAGTGGAGTAAATTATATCTTGATGACTCTCAGGCAGGCTGGACAATGCCCAACCGTGAGGAAGGTTTCTATCGTGCCTGGCAGCATCTCATTCAGTATGATCCAGCACTTAGTAAGAAGCAGCGTGAAAGATTAAAAGGTTGGCCGCAAGAGGCACATTTGGCTTTACAAGAAGCGTTATTCGCACTAGAAATCCCCGAATCAGAAATACAGCGTTATCTTGAAGGCCATTTACTTTCCTTACCCGGATGGGCAGGGATGATGCTTTGGCGCTCCCAACAATCGAGCCATGAACATGCACTTCTAACAGAATATTTAGCAGTTCGAATATCCATGGAATGGGCTCTTATAAAGCCATATTTACCTATTAATAATGAACGATTTGAGAATAAAATTTCAATTACTCCCCTTATAGCAGCTTGGATACATTGGGGGGGCCTTACATTAGAGGAATGGTCACAGATGCCGGCCGATGAACAAAATGAATATTTATCATTTGCCTCCAGCTTTGATGAGAAACTTCGCAGGAAACTTTGGTTAGAAGCTTGGGAACAAACTTACACTGATCGATTAAGCCAGAAGATCATCTCGAAACAAAGTGAAACCGGTAAAAAGACTGCATTAGCTCAATTAGCATTCTGTATCGATGTACGGTCAGAGCCTTTTCGTCGTCAACTAGAAAAAGCAGGCCCGTTTGAAACGATTGGTGTTGCTGGTTTCTTCGGGGTGCCGATTGCAACTTGTGAACTTGGAAGTCAACACAGTCATGCCTCCTTGCCGATCATACAAAAACCACAACATAAAGTTAAAGAGTTCGCAGATGAAGATGTACTCGAAAAATACAACCAACGAACGCAAGCGGTTCATTCTTTAAGCCATACGTTTAAAACGATGAAGCAGAATGTGCTTTCGAGCTTACTACTGCCTGAGCTAAGTGGACCTTGGCTTACTCTACAAATGGCAGCCCGTAGCTTTGTGCCAAGAAAGGCGGGTCGTTTCATTCGTAATCTCCGTGAGGCTTGGCTGCGCAAACCTGATACAAAACTCTCGCTTCATTATGATGCTACAGAGGCAGAAATACCTTTGGGTTTTACTGATGAAGAAAAAGTGAACTATGCTCGGCAAGCACTAAAAATGATGGGATTAACAGAGAATTTTGCACCCTTAGTCGTGATTTGCGGACATGGCAGTCAAAGCACCAATAATCCTTATGCCGCGGCTCTTGATTGTGGTGCCTGCGGTGGAGCGGCCGGCGGATTCAATGCAAGAGTTTTAGCTGCTTTATGTAATCTTTCAGAGGTAAGAGAAGCTCTCTTAACTGAAGGAATGAAAATCCCTGAGGATACGGTTTTTGCAGCAGCTGAACATAATACAACGGTGGATGAATTACATTGGCTTTATGTACCAGAGCTTTCCGAAGCTGCACAAGAAGCATTTGAGCAAATTGAAGCTGCTATGCCGAAAGTGAGACATCGTGTAAACGCAGAACGACTGGCCCAATTACCGAATGTCCAATCAAAACTTAAAAATCCGAAGGCTGAGGCAGACCGATTTGCGGAGGATTGGAGTGAGATACGTCCGGAATGGGGACTGGCTCGTAATGCCGCTTTTATTATCGGCCAACGTGAACTCACACAGGATTGTGATTTGGAAGGAAGATCCTTTCTTCATAATTATGATTGGACGCAGGATGAAAGCGGCGAAATCCTAGCAAATATTATTGCAGGACCTGGAACTGTGGCCCAATGGATTAATTTACAATATTACGCATCAACAGTAGCACCCCATTATTATGGCAGCGGAAATAAAGCAACTCAAACCGTTACTGCAGGTCTCGGAGTGATGCAGGGGAATGCAAGCGACTTGTTAGCCGGACTGCCTTGGCAATCCGTCATGCAATCAGATCATGAGGCTTATCATTCTCCTCTTCGTTTGTTGATTGTCATCCAAGCGCCTAGACAATATGTAGAACGGTTATTAAATAATGACCCAGTATTTCTGCAAAAAGTTCAAAATGGATGGGTTCGACTGGCTAGTATTGATCCAGATGGATGTTGGGAAAGCTGGTAACCATGAAATTAAACAAATGGATTTGTTACTCAATATAAAAATGATAAACATAAGGAAGAGGTGTGTTATATGAATGTAAATAAAAAAGTATTATTTTTGACGGACATTGAAAACGGTTTGGAGCCTATTTTACAAGAAGTGACGAACACTCCAGCAGAAAATATGCTGACTATCCAAAGCTATGGTGCCGCTATCTCACATCCTTATGGAGAAATCATGAGGTCTGTTATTTTTGCGATTTACCAGGAAGATGTTGAGGAGGTCTTTGTAGTAGGAACAAAAGATAAGCGGACTTCAACAGATCATATGCTAACTCAACTTGAAACAATGAAAGATAAAATACAAACATTGGATTATCTCTTTCAAAATTGCAAGCCTGAATTTTTAGGCGATACGGTCGATGAGTGGCTAAATGTAGATAGCAGTGGCGCTGTTGAAAAAAGTGTTGATATCATTCGTCAACATCCACTGGTGCCGTCATATGTTAAAGTAAGAGGTTTAATCGTTGATCATAAGGATGGGGAATCCTCTATTGTGGAGGTTCCTTCTACTAAAACAGGTCAAGCCTTATCTGATCATTGCTTGTCATGATGGAGCGAAGTGGTCAGCTTCTACACCCATATATGGGGAGAAAGCAGTTTTAAGGAGAATGTAATGGGCGTTAGTATAACTGATTTTGTCACGAAAACAATAGAGGAAATGAGCTCGTTTGATCGAGAAAATATGGAATGTATGAAAAAAGTAATAAGAAAAGCAATTCATTTTTATCATTTAAAATCTTATGAAGAAGTTGAGGAAACCCATTTAGGGAGCGTTCGATTTTTGCATGTACACTCTATGATGGAAGAAAATATGTTATCCAAAATTGTAGCGGTCACAAGAAACGGCACAACTGATTTGGATATTGAAGGTGTATATGAAGGATTTGTTGTAAGAGAATATTAATGAGACGAAATAACGAATAGAATATGCCAATTTTGCCAGGAGATGTGTTATATATGAAAAAAACGAAAGGTTCTATTGAATCAGAGATCAGTAAGTCCATTACGCAATGGGAGAAGGATTATCTTGGGCGCGGGTCTGTATCTGTTAAAACTGATATACTGCGGGATATGATTATCGTTAATTTAAAAGGAATTTTAACACCAGCTGAATATGCAGTTTGTGGATCAAAAGAGGGTATGTTATCTATCAAACAAACTCGTTCGGAGTTAGTTGAATCAGGGATAGATGGTCTAAAGGATATTATCCTAACGATAACCGGAGAAAAAGTGATAAGTTTTCATACTGATTTAAGCTCTCGGACAGGTGAACGCGTGATGGTATTTAAATTATGTAATGATCTAGAGAAAAATCTATAATATTTGGAGAGATAAAAAAGCAGAATGAGAGCAAAATATAAAGCAGCGCTTTCTAATGGTCAATCTAACAGTAGATATGCGAAAGTTAAGTTCTGTAATACCTCCAACTGGCCTGAAATAAGTCTTCAGATTTTTAATGTCTAAAAAGAAGTCAGTCATCAAAAACGAAAAAACGAATTGACATATCGGAATATAACGATATAATAAACGATATGGAACCCATTGAAGTATTCAAAGCCTTATCAAATGAATCAAGGCTGCAAATTTTGCAATGGCTGAAGGAACCTGATCGTCATTTTTCACCCCATGAAGGGATTGATATGAACACAATCGGGGTATGTGTCAGTCAAATAACAGACAAATTGAAAATGACGCAATCAACGGCTTCCCAATATCTCACCATCCTTTTAAGAGCCGGCCTGATTAAGGCGGAGCGTATTGGAAAGTACACTTATTACAAAAGAGATGAAGAAGCCATTGGGAAACTTGCGGACTTTCTTAAAACAGAGATATAAAAAATAAACATCAAAAGATGTTTATTTTTACACCATACATATCGACATATTACGATGTGTTTATTTTTTAAATTAACATATCGATAATTCGTGATATGTTGTTATAACAAAAATTAAGGAGTGAACGTTTATGTCTAACACCTTGAAAATTTATATGTTAGCCATTGTCAGCTTTTTAGTCGGAACTTCAGAGTATATCATTTCGGGTATTTTGGATCGCATTGCTCATACACTCGGGATCACCTTGGCTGCCGCGGGCCAGCTCATTACGATCTTTTCACTTGTATATGCTCTTTTAACACCCGTACTCATGGCGTTGACAGCAAGTATGGATAGACGCAGATTGATGATGTATGCTCTCGGTTTGTTTGTGTTCGGCAATATCTTGGCCTTTGTTCTGCCTGGTTATGGTTGGTTTATTGCAGCACGGATCATTATGGCGATGGGAGCGGGTGTGGTTGTTGTAACGGCATTAACGATTGCCGCTAAGATTGCGCCGGAAGGAAAGCAGGGCAGTGCAATCGCTACGGTCGTTATGGGATTTACCGCTTCTTTAATCATTGGTGTTCCGCTTGGAAGAATGATAGCAGTAGCATTAGGCTGGAAGTCTGTATTTGGTGCAATTGCTTTGTTGGGATTGATCGCAATGGCCGTTATATTCTTTACTCTTCCGCATACTGAAGGGGATAAACCTGTACCTTTGCTTCAACAGCTTGCTCTTTTCAAAAAACGGAAAGTGGCGATGGGATTATCAATCACTTTCTTCTGGCTCGGGGGATATTCTGTTGCTTATACCTATTTGTCACCTTATCTCTTGAACATTTCAGGAATAAGCGGCAAGCTGCTTAGCGGTGTTTTGCTTATATTTGGAATTGCCAGTTTGGTTGGATCAAAGTTTGGGGGATATAGCACCGATAAATGGGGAGTGCCCTTTACACTCGTTGGCGGGATGACATTGCATATCGTCACACTGATTCTGCTGTCACTTGTCACCCATTCTCATATCGGAGTGTTGGTGATTCTGATATTATGGTCGTTTGCCGCATGGTCTACCGGTCCGACACAGCAATTCCACCTGGCTACAATAGAACCGGGGATGTCAGGTGTTTTGCTTAGCATGAATCAGTCAATGATGCAATTCGCCATGGCAGTCGGCGCAGGAATAGGGGGAGTTTTTGTAGAAAACGTATCATTGGCCTCGATTACCTGGATTGGTGCATTAGGGGTTATGATTGCCATTATTGCATCATTGATGATTTTTCATTCACAACCGAAACAGGCGCTAAAGGATATCAATCAATAATATACTTCTTAAAATTCAATGGGTTCATTTCGAAAGATCTAACATCCGCTCGTAAATACAAGCGGGTGTTTTTTTATAGGCGCTCAACTAGAAGGCACACTGAAGCTGAAAGGGATTTTTGCCGACGGAGAGCTGAAGCACAGCAAGTTATAATATACTAGGAAGGGAAATAACGGTATGGCGGAAGGGTTCTAGCGCTTCTCGCCTGTAAGATCATTACTTTGAGGATGTGTCATCGTGAATCAAAAGACGTACATTGAAATGAGCAGGACATCGCAGTACATCAACAAAATGAGAGAGTATTCAGTGCTAATTGATGGGGCTGAGATGGGAAATATCAAAGATGGAGGGAGGCTGCGAATTGATTTGCCGCCTGGTGAGCATGTTATTCAAGTGAAGATTGCTTGGTGTACAAGCCCAACTTTGAGGTTTACTTTAGCGGAAGGAGAAGTGTTGAAGTTTAGATGCGGAAGTCCGCTTCGAGGATGGAAGTTGCTTTTGGCGCTTTTTTCTGTTTTGGGCCGTCCTGAAAATCATTTGTTTATCGAGCAGGAAGAAGAGAAAAAGGCTTTGTGGTGATTTTATGTTACTACATGGATAAAATATCGCTGAATTCTGTTTTGTGAAAGTTTAATTGACATAAGAAAGAATGGCAGCCTTCTCAATATCGTGTTCCTTAGAGCAGGCTGCCAATAAGGAATTCTCGTTTGTCAATTTTCATAATTTCATTGAGAAACTAAATACTCCTTAATCAATTGCCACCTGTCACGAGCATTCATGATGAACTCCGATGCAATGGCTACAACCAGGTCTTTCTCCGGAACACAGCAAATCACATTGCCGCCATCCCCAAGTGCTGAGTATGAGAAAACACCTTCCTCTTCACGCAGCCACCAAAGATAGCCGTAGTTATTAGCGTTCATCGCAGTTGATTCGTCAATCCATGATTCAGGAATGATTTGTTGATTGTTCCAAGTACCATGATTCAAATAAAGATAACCAAACCGTGCCATATCCCGCGGAGTCAGGTAAGCCCCCATCCTCCGGTTGAGTTGCCGTTGGGATCATTCACCCAGCCTTTCACGTTTTTTCCGAACAAATCATCAAAGCCAAATGATTTCATTTCATCATACGGTATTTCATTCATGACGATGGGTTTAAACAGGTGGTCGTTGGCGAATTTGCGGGCACTTTTTCCTGTGCTGCGGGTGATGATGGCTGACAGCAGATGCGCGCCTGCGGTGGAGTATTTAAATGTGCCGATCGTTCCTCCTTGACCCAGCATACCGAGCGTATAGGTAATCCAATCTGGCTGCATGCACATCTTATCGAGCGGTTCATGCCAGTCTTCAAATGGATAGGGACCTGTCATCGTGAGAATGTGGCGTATGGTGATGTCTTGTGTTTGTTTATTATAAGGATCCGGAACGTATTCTGGGAAAAAGTCCAGCACGTTTTGGTCGACACTTTTTATGTATCCTGCATGTATCGCAATCCCAATAAGAGCTGACATGATACTTTTGGTTACTGATGCTACATGATGCGTATCATTCGGTCCATAGCTATGATAATAGCGCTCAAAGGCGATGTATCCATTTTTTACAACCACAATACCGTTTATATTGCTGTATTCGGACTTTATCTTAGGGTCAAGCTTAGACAGTTTTTCAGCGTCCATCCCCATGACTGCCGGGTCTGCAGTTGGCCAGTCATTGTTTTGCATGATAGGCACCTCTCTCTTTTTTCTTTATTGGAAAATACACTTCGGTCACAATATCCTCTGGAACGGCGGCATGAAGGTGATCGGTTACATACACTTCATAGGGGGATTGTGCCAATTCATAGCCTTCATCTTCGACCCATTCCCTCAGCTTAGCGTATACGGATGTCAATTCTGAATAGGGGCCCTTTAATACAGACTTTGCGCATAGGCCTCCGCGCAAATCTCTTGTTCCTCTAGCAGTCTCCTCTATTGGAATCGCAAACTCTGTATCATTGCCAGCAGGGTTGTATTCAGGGCTGTGATAAATGGTCATGGGCGTGCCGAGCAAGGTAAGTTTATCAACCGCAATTCTTTCATATAGCCTGCTAAAATATTTTTCGTATCCTAGGGCATAGTCATGACTGCTCATCATTTTGCGTAAATACAGGATGTTCATTGGCTGGGTTTCAGCAAGCACTACTTCTATATCGTCAAGCCATGACATCATTGGTTTGCCTTTCTCTGCACGCAGAATATCGAGGTTCAATTGGGTAAGGGTATATTCATAAGCATTGATCTTTTCCTGTACTTCTTTTCTTTTTCGCTGAAGGGCAGAACCAAGCTTTTCTTCAGCCTGAACCTCTTCCAAATCGAGGATGGCTTTGATTTCTTCTAAAGAAAAATGATACGACTTTAAACGGTTAATCAAGAGCATTTCTTTGAGCTGCCTGATAGAATAATATCGATATCCATTTTCAGGATTAATGTCCTCGGGGTGGATGAGTCCGATTTCATCGTAGTATCGCAATGTTTTTGTTGATACTTTGCATATCTTTGAAAATTCACCGATCGACAGCAAGCGATCACCTCCATGCTCCAAATGTACACCTTTCCGTAAGGGCAAAGTCAAATATGAAAATAAAACTGTTCCAAAGTTAATCAGTTATTTATTTTCATACCGTATCCTTTCAGTATCACGTGAAAGGAGCATCATATGAAAACATTATGGAAAGTCGTAAAAATCTTTTTTGGCAGCATAGGCGCTTTGATTTTGCTTGCAGCCGTCTCGGTTTTTATCTACCACCATTACCAGCTAAATAAGGAAGCAGCACTCCTTAAAGAAAAAGGCACATTAGTCGATGTTGACGGTAAAAAGATGAATGTGTATCAAGAGGGAAGCGGGAAGGATACGTTTGTGTTTATGTCCGGTTCGGGGATTGCTGCGCCTGCTTATGAGATGAAAGGGTTGTACAGTAAGTTTTCAAAAGAAAACAAGATTGCTGTAGTGGATCGTGGGGGCTATGGCTACAGCGACGTGTATGATGATGACAGGGATATTGATACAATACTAGAACAGACGAGGAAAGCGCTTCTGCAAAGCGGGAATAAGCCTCCTTATATTTTAATGCCTCATTCCATATCTGGGATTGAAGCGATATATTGGGCGCAGAAATATCCTAAGGAGATCAAGGCGATTATTGCGATGGATATTGGATTGCCTCAGCAGTATGTCACGTATAAATTGAGCGGGATTGACAGACTGAAAATGAGAGGATTTCATCTGTTAACTTCGATTGGTTTTCATCGATTTATGCCTTCCGCAGTATACAATCCTGAGGTGATTCGGCAGTCGTTTTTAACTGATGAAGAAAAAGAAATCTATAAAGCCATTAATTTTAAGCAATTTTTTAATGCTGATATGGAGCATGAGCTTTTACAGTCTTATCAAAATGGCAGCAAATCTATGAATTTGCCGGCGCCAAAAGAAACCCCCGTCCTCATTTTAGATGCGGTCTCTGACCAAAATAGAAATTCAAAGTATGCCATACAAAACCGAAAAGATTATGAAGCGTTTGCGGCTCAATTTAATACAGCCGATATAAAGGAACTAAGGGGAACACACAGTATTTATTTATATCAGCCCGATCAAATATATAAATTTTCCATGGAGTTTATAAGAAAGGTTCGCTAATGAAGAGTTATCATATTTTAATCGTGGAAGACGATGTCATGATTGGTGATCTGCTGCAGAAGATTTTGCAGCGTGAGGGATATCATGTGATGTGGAAAACAGATGGAGCGGATGTGCTTTCGGTGATTCAGAAGGCGGATTTGGTCATTATGGATGTGATGCTGCCGGGTGAGGACGGGTATCAAATGTCTAAGAAAATAAAAGATTTGGGGTTAAACCTTCCTATTATTTTTCTGTCCGCCCGCAATGACATGGACAGCAAGCTTCAAGGGTTGAAAATCGGCGAGGATTACATGGTAAAGCCTTTTGATCCGAGAGAACTGCTGCTGAGAATGAAAAATATGCTTGAGCATCATTATGGCACCTTTACGCAAATCAAACATTTGTATATTGATGCAGACACCAAAAAGGTATTCAATGGGAGTTTGCACCATGAAGTGCTGTTTACCGCGATTGAACGGAAAATATTCTTCTATCTGTATGAAAACAGAAACAATATCTTAACAAAGGAACATTTCTTTGATTATCTATGGCAGCTTGAAGACAGAAATCCGAATATCGTGAATGTGCACATTAAAAAAATCAGAGCGAAAATTAATGATTTAGCGGGTGAGATCATTGAAAATATCTATGGAGAAGGGTATCGGCTGAATACCGTTGTGAAGAAATGAAGCTAAAGACAAAATATCAGTTGTTATTATGTACGGCCGTCATTAGTGTTCCGGTACTGTTGCTAGCGGTTAGCATTTTGATGTCGGTGATTTATGACAGCATGTTTAAACCGATCAATCATGGCATGCCCTTTCACAGATCTTTTGCGTATCCGGCAATGCTGGCTGTATTTTTATTATCACTTTTATTGTTAGCTTTTTTATTTTCAAAATCGATCCATTCTCTGCTGCGTAAAATCAATCTATTGAATCAAACCATTCGGCATCTGGCGAGTGATCAAAAGGTGCCCGATAAAATAGAAGTGAAACGCGCTGATGAAATTGGCGAATTGATCAAGTCGGTCAACTTGTTAATTGAACGGACAACGTACCGGGAACTGGAACTAAGACAGCGAGAGGAAATAAAAAAGGAGCTGCTGCAAAAACTAAGGCATGATATTAATACACCTTTAACAGCCCTCAGGCTGCAGTTATTTTATTTGGAGAGCCAGTGCCAGGATCAAACCGCATTTGAATCTTTGTACCAGCAAATTGAATATATTGCGGAATTAACGAATGAATTCAATCATTACTCAGCCGAAACGTTAGAGAGTTCTTATATTGTAAATGACGAAGTCGATATTTCTGTTCTATTAGAAACCACAGTGAAAAAGTGGGATTATTTATACAGTATCAATGGCATTGAATTGCAATTTAAGCCGTCAGATCAAAGTTTGATATGGGTGAGCAACAGTTTATGGATCCAAAGGTTATTCGATAACATTTTTCAAAATACGCTAAAGCATTCGAAAGCTGAAAAGCTGGAAGTCACGATAGAAAACGGAGCTGTTTCGATTCGCGATGATGGCATTGGATTTGATAGAGATCAAGATAGTAACGGGCTTGGGTTGAAGATTATTGAGGATATATGCCGTTTGCTTCATATTAGCTATGAGCTGCAGACAAATGAAAATGGGACTGCGTTTTTGTTTTCAAAAAAGTGATCCGGCTATGTTTTTCTTTCTTCCGAACAATTATATATAATAGGAAGCAGAAAAGGGGTGAACAGCATATGTTTAAAAAAATCATCAAAACGATCAAGTCCCTCTCAAGCAGCTCGAGTGATCGCCATCACAGACACCGGCACTACAGCAGCAGCCGGCGCCGCCATTACCGCAGCTACAGCAGCAGCTCTGGCAGAAGAAGACATGATGATCGTTATGGCGGCAGTCACCGCTACAAACGCCGGAGCTACAGCAGCAGTTAATCGCAAAAAAAAGTTCTTGTTCCGCATTGGGACAAGGGTTTTTTTATGTCACTGATTGAATCGCACGCTTCAGGTCTTCGCGAATGGAAGCCGTGTGCTGATACTCTTCATCAATGCCCAATAATTTTTTCAGCAGCAGGGTTACTTCTTTTGTCAGCGTTAATTCCTCCAGCCAAGTGGCGTTTTTCTTCTTTTTCCCTTTATATTGAGAGTACAGCAGGAACAACAGGGTTTCTCCGAGGTCGAAGAAGTCATCCTGTTTTCTGAGCTTTAATTCCTCATCTTCTTCATGAGATAACTGTTTGGCAAGGCCGAAATCGATAAGATATACGTTACCGTGATTCATCATAATGTTTGGCGTTCTGATGTCAGTGTGAAAAATGAGACGTTCATGCAGGTATTCTACAATGTCCAGCAGCTGAGACATCAGCTGTAATGCCATCAGCTCTGTAAACGGCTGTTTTTGAAAAAATAACAATTCCTCTATATTATCTCCCTCGACCAGCTGCATGACATAGCAGGCTTGTCCGTCTATGATGAAGTCTTCTATGAAGGCCGGGATTTGCGGGTGGTTGATGCTTTTAAGCAGACCAATTTCCTGCTGAAATCGGACTCTTTCCTTTTGTTTTTTTGCTTTTGTCGGACGGAGCTGTTTTAAGACGTACGGTGTTTGCGTATGAACATCGGTGCACACATAAACCAAGCCGTAGCCGCCCATGCCGTGGCATTCTTCGATTTTGTATTGGTTGTTCAGTAGGACGCCGTTCTTCAGTGGGCGGTCAAATAATAGCTTTTTTAACTGTTTTAATGCCATTCGCGCTGCACTTCCCTTGATTGTACTGATTATAGTTTATCAAAACAATTGCATCTTGGGCTAAGTCTATTCTATGGAAGCTTAGCATAAAAAAGAGCCGAATCCCTGTAATGGCA
Organism: Bacillus sp. AF23; assembly: GCF_020861455.1. Classification (NCBI taxonomy): domain Bacteria; kingdom Bacillati; phylum Bacillota; class Bacilli; order Caryophanales; family Bacillaceae; genus Bacillus; species Bacillus sp. AF23. The sequence goes on along the minus strand of NZ_JAJHVY010000027.1, from coordinate 311,211 downwards.
GTGATTCCGGCTGCGGAAACAGAATAAGTACAAGTAAATAGAACTGACAGCATGAGAGCGAATTGAATGATCCATTTTTAGCCATGAGAAAGCCTCCTTTTTTTCATCATACATGAAGTTTCAGATGTAAATAAATGTTTTAAGAGGTTAATATATACAATTGATTTGCCGATAAATAGAGAAGAGAGAATTATTCATGAGGGAATCGAATGCGTCTGGATCGTCAATATATCCGCACCCAGCTCATGGCACAGAATATCACGAAAAAGGTTTCGGCTGATAAAGGCAGGAGTACATCGGCAGAGGTGCTGAGAAAGGCATACAGCCGGCTTGAAACATTAAAACGTCAAACCGGCGTGAATTATTAGGTAAGCTGTTCATCGTGAACAGCTTATTTTTTTATGCCCATCTCTTGAGAGCAGCTGTATCATGTATCGTTTTCAATATTGTCATGATTTCATTATATTCATATAAAAGATTTTAATGAAAGTGATAGATCAAACCCATTGAATGAAAGTGTTTACCTGAAAAAAACAATTGTATTTTCCAGAGAAATTTATTATGATGAAATAAGTAATTTTGGAGATTATCTAACAATTTTATGATTGAATTTTCTGATGTTTGTAGCTTGATATGAAATGAAGAACGTTTTGTAGGCTGGTCGGCCTTGATCCTATTTCGGTTGAGCTGTACATGTATTCGTTTTTAAGAGGAGGAAGCGGAGTGGAAAATAAAGAATTGAAGAGAGGTTTGAGCGCCCGTCATATTCAGATGATTGCCTTGGGCGGCACGATCGGTGTTGGTTTATTTATGGGTTCTGCCAGCACGATTTCATGGACTGGCCCGTCTGTCCTTCTGGCTTATGCGATTTGCGGAATTTTTATCTTTTTTATCATGCGTGCAATGGGTGAAATGCTGTATGTGGAGCCGAGTACCGGTTCTTTTGCAACCTTCGGCCATCAATACATTCATCCCCTTGCTGGTTATATGACGGCGTGGAGCAACTGGTTCCAGTGGATTATCGTCGGCATGTCAGAAATTATCGCTGTCGGTTCTTATATGAAGTATTGGTTCCCGGATTTGCCTGCTTGGATACCTGGTATCGTGGCAATGGTGATTCTCGGTGCGGCGAACTTAATTTCTGTTAAGTCGTTTGGCGAGTTTGAGTTTTGGTTTGCGATGATTAAAATCGTGACGATTATCTTAATGATTATTGCCGGAATCGGAATTATCTTCTTTGGATTTGGCAACGGCGGAGATGCTATCGGTTTGTCTAATCTGTGGTCTCACGGAGGCTTCTTTGCGGGCGGTTTCTCAGGATTTTTCTTTGCATTGTCTCTGGTTATTGCGGCTTATCAAGGGGTTGAGCTGATCGGGATTACTGCCGGAGAAGCAAAGGACCCGCAAAACACGCTGCGCAACGCGATTCAAAGCATTATCTGGCGTATTTTGATTTTCTATATCGGTGCTATTTTTGTGATCGTGACGGTATATCCTTGGGATGAGCTGAATTCACTTGGAAGCCCGTTTGTGTCTACGTTTTCTAAAGTTGGAATTACAGCAGCGGCCGGCATTATTAACTTTGTCGTTATCACGGCGGCGATGTCAGGCTGCAACAGCGGGATTTTCAGCGCGGGACGTATGCTTTATACATTAGGTGTCAATGGACAGGCACCGAAATTCTTTGCGAAGATTTCTCGCAATGGTGTGCCGCTGTATGGCACAATCGCGGTGCTGATCGGATTAGCTGTCGGCGTTGTGCTGAACTATGTTGCGCCACCGAAGATTTTCGTTTATGTATACAGCGCAAGCGTACTGCCGGGGATGATTCCTTGGTTTATCATTTTGATCAGCCACCTCGGATTCAGAAAAGCGAAGGGCGCGGCGTTAGATAAACATCCGTTCAAAATGCCGTTTGCACCTTTCACAAATTATTTGACGATTGCTTTCTTGCTGATGGTTCTTGTCGGCATGTGGTTTAATGATGATACTCGGATATCTTTAATTGTAGGGGTTATTTTCTTAGCTCTTGTGGTCATCAGTTATTATGCCTTTGGAATTGGGAAGCGCGTGCAGGCGGATCTTACAAAAAGAAATCAAGCAGCTGAATAATATAGGAAAAAGAGACATTGATTGATGTCTCTTTTTTCATTTTTTGCGTATGGATTTTTCTCATTTCAGCAACCTATAGGATAAAGAACGCAAAGGAAAGGTGGTTAGACTATGGATGTTACACTCGGTTATTTGCGCGAGTCACTTTCAAATCATCTTGAAAACGAAGTCTGTCTGCGGATTTGCAAGAAGATGCTGGCGAAGCGGTATGCCAATGAAGAGGAGTTTGTAAAGGATTTGGATGACGATGAGATGTCATATTTGAATCAGGTGCTGGAAAAGGAAATTAAGTATGCCCAAGACGAACAGGATCAAAAACGGGCCAAGGAATTAAATGAGGTGTATGAATTACTGCTTTGAGAAAGGCGGGGAATGAAATTGGGTGCGATTGAACGAAGCGGTTATACGTTTCAGCCGGAGTTTAGTGTCGTCCGGCAAAATGGGGCGATCCATGTGTATCATCATGGAGAATTTATTGAAGAAATTGAATTTGAGTTTAACGGGGATTACCCGGATCATGATTTGATTGAAGAGCTTGTGAATCATTATTGCTTTGAGCATGACATTTAAGAGCCCTGTACGTTTGCAGGGCTCATTCATTTATGAAGTGATCAGGCCATATTTTTTTAGAATATCAATTGTGATGTTTTTGGCTGTTGTACCGGAGTCATCAACATTGGTGACAAACGTATAGGAGCCGTGCTCTGTTTTGATGAATCCGACAAACCACCCTAATCCCATGTCTGTCAGGCGGGTTCCGGTTTTGCCGTAAAGCGTATAATGATCTCCTTCTTCTTGAATCATCATGCGTTTGACCGTTTTCATGACCGTTTTGTCAAACGGGAGCTTCTCTTTGTAAAGCTTCTCCATAAAGGCTTCTTGTTCCAACGGAGAGATTGTCAGAGAGCTTTGCAGCCAAAACTGGTCGATTCCGCCGCTGATATCTTCGTTTCCGTATGACAGGGTATGAAGCCATGTTTTCATTCTTTCCTCGCCGATGTCCCTCGCTAATGCCTGGTAATACCAGATGGCAGATTCCCGCATGGCTGAGCCAAGTGTATGGTCGCGGTTCCATGATTCGAATTCCCGTTTGACGCCATCCCAGCGTTTGACATCGTATTCATCCCGGACGGCTTTTACCTGCAAGCCGATTAAGGCATTGGTCACTTTAAAGGTAGATTGCGGAGTTTGTCTTTTGTTGGCCCGTTCCTTGTTGTAGACAAATGTCTTATCCTTTTCTAGATCATGAAGGATGAAGGTTCCGTTAGTATCCTTGAACTCCTTATCCACATTCATCCGGCTGACATTCAGGTGCTTTTTTGTTTCATTGGAGGGCGCTTTTGCATGAACGGACAAACCTCCTGTCACGGCAATGACCAGCACAAGAAAAGCATATATCCATTTCTTCATTTTGAACTCCCCTTTGTTTTGATCATCTATCTTTTCTCCATTTCTGCTTTTCTACCTTTAAAAGTAATGAAAAAATGCTTGGAAGCAAATACTGTAATGGGGTTTATCTTCGTGAGACAACGTGAAAACAGAAGTAAAAAAGGAAGGCAGGGTTGCGGGATGAATGAGCAGATTCCACATGATAAGAGCCTCGATAACAGTGTGGCTTTGATGCGGGAAGGATATTTGTTTATAAAGAATAGAAAAGAGCAATACCATTCGGATTTGTTCCAAGCACGCTTGCTTGGAAAAACATTTATTTGTATGAGCGGCGCGGAGGCTGCGAAGGTTTTTTATGATACAGAACGATTTCAGCGGCAGGGTGCTCTCCCGAAACGAGTGCAGAAATCGCTGTTTGGCGTCAATGCAATCCAGACAATGGATGGCGACGCTCATATTCATCGGAAGCTGCTTTTTCTGTCATTAATGACACCGCCCCATCAAAAACGGCTGGCTGAGCTGATGACAGAGCAGTGGGAAGCGGCTGTTACAAGATGGGAAATGGCGGATCAGGTTGTGTTGTTTGATGAAGCAAAAGAAATCTTATGCCGGGTGGCTTGCTATTGGGCGGGTGTTCCGCTGAAGGAAACGGAAGTGAAAGAGAGAGCGGACGATTTCATCGACATGGTAGACGCGTTCGGTGCTGTGGGACCGCGGCATTGGAAGGGAAGAAGAGCAAGACCCCGAACAGAAGAGTGGATTGAAAAAATGATTGAAGAGGTGCGCGGCGGCAGGCTGAAAACAGAAAATGGATCAGCGCTGCATGAAATGGCTTTTTATACGCAAGAGAATGGGAGCCGGCTTGATGCCCGCATGGCAGCCATCGAGCTCATTAATGTGCTGCGTCCGATTATAGCGATAGCTTACTTTATTTCGTTTTCAGCGTTGGCGCTGCATGAACACCCGAAGTATAAGGAATGGCTTCGTTCTGGAGGCAATCAGGAAAGAGAAATGTTTGTGCAGGAGGTGCGCAGATTTTATCCCTTTGGGCCGTTTTTAGGAGCGGTTGTCAAAAAGGATTTTATATGGAATGACTGCGAGTTTAAAAAAGGTTCATCAGTGCTGCTTGATGTGTATGGAACCAATCATGATCCCCGTATGTGGGACAAGCCTGATGAGTTCCGGCCTGAGCGATTTAAAGAGCGGGAGGACAATCCGTTTGATTTCATCCCTCAAGGCGGGGGCAACGCGGAGAAGGGCCATCGCTGTCCGGGGGAAGGGATTACCATTGAAGTGATGAAAGCGAGCCTGGATTTTCTCGTGAATCAGGTTGAATATGACGTGCCAAAACAATCGCTGCATTACAGTCTTGCCAGAATGCCGTCATTGCCTGAAAGCGGTTTTGTGATGAGCAGCATTAGACGGAAAAGATAAATATAAAAGCTCTCTTCTTTTTCGAAGAGAGCTTTTTGATTACTTCTTTTTTTCATCGTAGTATTGAACAGGATACATGGAGCCTTCGGATACCATTTTGTTGTCCTCAATGTCATGCGGGTGCGGGTGACCGGCTTTATCGACTGGGAACGTTTCCATATCTGGTTGTTTTGTTATCTTCATTTTCATGCTGTGAATGAATTCTCTTGCCTTTTGGCGGTTTGACGGGTCTTTTAATAGATAAGAAGTGATGCCGACAGTTGAAACAGCGAGACCGGAAAGTAACAGCTTTTGTTTCATGGTAATAACTCCTTTCTATTTTAAAAATAATGTTTCCTGTATCATTCCCGTTCTGCTTAAGGCTAAACCTCTGTGTATTTTATCAATTGTTTTACAGTAAATTCTATTTTGGATGAAGCTAGTGACTAAATTCCTATATTGGAAGGCGAGATCCATTGATTTTTTATTATTTTAGCTATCATTCGATAAATATTGACAAAGTAAAGTAATCAGAATAATAATATAACTTAGCAACAGAATGTCATCATACATGAAAGGTGTTTACGATATGAATCAGTTACATCGAAGAATGGGAACGTTTGCCCTTATGATGGTCGGGCTCGGGTCGATGATCGGGTCAGGCTGGTTATTTGGGGCGTGGCGCGCTGCCCAAATTGCGGGGCCTGCTGCCATTATTTCATGGGTTATTGGCATGATCGTTATTTTATTTATTGCTCTTTCTTACAGTGAATTAGGTTCTATGTTCCCTGAGGCAGGGGGAATGGTGAAATATACGCAATATTCACACGGTTCGTTTATCGGATTTATTGCAGGGTGGGCCAACTGGATTGCAATTGTATCCGTTATTCCTGTTGAAGCTGTGGCCTCTGTTCAATATATGAGTTCGTGGCCATGGGAATGGGCGAAATGGACAAGCGGTTTGGTGAAAAACGGAACGCTGACAGGAGAAGGATTGGTGTTCGCTTCTGTTTTGCTTCTGATTTATTTTCTGCTGAACTACTGGACAGTCAATTTGTTTTCGAAAGCGAATTCATTAATTACGATTTTTAAAATCATTATTCCAGGACTGACAATTGGCGCTTTGCTCTTTGTCGGATTTCATGGAGAAAACTTTACAGCGGGCCAAAGCATTGCACCGAATGGCTGGGCAAGTGTTCTGACTGCGGTTGCGACTTCAGGTATCGTGTTTGCGTTTAACGGATTTCAAAGCCCGATCAATATGGCGGGAGAAGCCAAAAATCCCGGGAAATCGATCCCGATTGCGGTTGTCGGTTCTCTGTTAGTTGCGACAGTCATTTATGTGCTGCTGCAGATTGCTTTCATCGGAGCGGTGAATCCGTCTGATATCGCTCACGGCTGGAGCCATCTTAATTTTAATTCTCCTTTTGCTGATTTGGCGATTGCATTAAATATTAACTGGCTTGTCATCGTATTATATGCGGATGCTTTTGTGTCACCTTCCGGAACAGGTATTACGTATACGGCGACGACTTCCCGCATGATTTACGGAATGGAGAAGAACAAATACATGCCGGGCGTGTTTGGCAAGCTTCATCCGATTTACGGAGTTCCGCGCCAAGCGATGTTTTTTAACTTGATTGTTTCGTTTATCTTTTTGTTCCTGTTCAGAGGGTGGGGTGTGTTAGCGGAAATTATTTCTGTAGCCACGTTAATTTCTTATATCACAGGCCCGGTTACAGTGATGACATTGAGACGGACAGGGAAGGATTTGTACAGGCCTCTTCGATTAAAAGGCTTAAGCGTGATTGCGCCGCTTGGATTTATCTTTGCGTCGCTCGTGCTGTATTGGGCGCGCTGGCCGTTAACAGGGCAGGTTCTGTTTATTATTTTGATCGGACTTCCGATTTATTTCTATTACCAGGCCAAGGCGAAATGGAAAGGATTTGGCCAAAACGTTAAAGGTGGCATATGGATGGTGTTTTACCTGCTTGTCATGATGATGATTTCCTATTTGGGCAGTGACAAATTCGGCGGTCTGAACGTCATTACGTATGGCTGGGATATGACCTTGATTGCCTTTGTATCGCTCGGTTTCTATGTGTGGGCGCTGAAGAGCGGATTCAAGACAGAGTATTTGAAAGATGCGAAGGAGATTAATAGCCAGCTGATAAGCGCACAGTCAGAAGCTGCTGCAGGAAAAGAATAAAAGAAAACCTTGCGCTGTGGGCGCAAGGTTTTTTCTTTTAATAACCCTTTTTTACTTTGTGGAAAAGGTCAGGATAGTTGGTGAACACTCCTGTCACTCCCCAGTCCAGCAGGCGGCGCATATCTGATTCTGTATTGACTGTGTAAGGATGCAAAAGCAGACCGTGGCTGCGGATCATGCGGACATTTTCTGCATTCAACGCTTTATAATCCGGACCTGCGCCGACAGCGTAGGTTTTGATTTCTTCCAAATCAGCATCTGTCATTGAAGCTATTTGCTTTGCTTCCATCAATTGAACAGTCGGCAGGTTAGGCTGTAATTGATGAATTTTTAACAGGCTTTCTTTGCTGAACGATTGGATGATCACTTGGCCGCGCTTTGAATGCTTGCTTAGCAGTTTATGCTTCTGTAAGGAAGCGATCAGTTTTTCCTCCATGCCTGGATAGGTGTCAGGCGATTTTGTTTCAATGTAATAGTTCGCATGTTTGCCAAAACGGTTTAATACCTCTTCTAATGTAGGAACTTTAAGGCCGGCGTACTGCGGCTTCGCTTTTGCCGGGTAAGCTTCATTAAACCAAGAGCCAGCATCAAGTTTCTTAATCTCCGCGAGCGTATGATCCTTCACCCAGCCCGTGCCGTTTGTGGTGCGGTCCAGTTTTTCATCGTGCATAACAATGAGTTGCCCGTCTTTTGTCATCTGTAAATCCAACTCAATATAATCGGCTTTCATTTTCTGAGCGGTTTCGTAAGACAGGATCGTGTGCTCAGGCACATATCCGGAAGCCCCTCTGTGCGCGACTGTCAGGATACGGTCAGGAGACAGCAGGTTTCCTTTTGAGGCTGCTGAAACTGGTGTAACCATAAACGACAGCAAACCAAAAGATAGCAGAACCAAAGCTAGTAATCTATTTTTTCTCATCTTTTCTTCCTCCTTATGAACAAGCAGTAACAGCTTTTATGTTAGAAAACAGATGTAAATGGCATGTTGGAAAAATATTAATCTTTTATAATCTTTTCTTAAACATGCTCCGCCCGTTTTCCCGTATTCCATGTCAAAGCCAAGAACACGATGGCCAGTATACAAGATGAGATCAGCATGATGAAGCCGCCGTTCCAATCAAATCGGTCAACGACAAATCCCATAATCGCGTTTGCGAAAGCAGACCCGCCGATGTATCCGAAAAACCCGGTCAAACCAGCTGCAGTTCCGGCTGCTTTTTTCGGAGCAAGATCAATGGCTTGCAGGCCGATGAGCATCACAGGTCCATAGATTAAGAAGCCAATGCTGATCAGAGCGATGTTGTCTACCAGCGGATGGCCGGCCGGATTCAGCCAGTACACCAATACGGCAATGAAAACACCTGCCATAAACAGAACGCCTGCCGGTGCGCGGCGGCTCTTAAAGAAGCGGTCGCTGATCCAGCCGCACAGGATCGTTCCCGGTATGCCGGCGTATTCGTAAAGGAAATACGACCACCGGGAGTCTTCAGGGGAGAACCCTTTGGCTTCTGTTAAGTAAGTAGGCGCCCAGTCCACTACGCCGTATCGCACAAAGTAAACAAATACGTTTGCAAATGCGATGTACCAAAGAAACTTATTATTAAGTACATATTGAAAAAGGATTTCTTTTGTCGTTAATTCTTTTTCTTGATCTTTGAAAGCGTTTGTTGGATAGTCGTTCCGGTACTCTTCAATTGGCGGAAGCCCGCAAGATTGAGGGGTATCCCGCACCAAAAGGACAATTAAAAATGAAATCAGAATCGCAATAATGGCAGGGAAGAAAAACACGCTTTTCCAAGTGACAAACATCGCAATTCCAAGAGTGACAAGCGGAGCCAGGATCCCGCCGCCAATGTTGTGAGCGACATTCCAAATCGACATCTTCGTGCCGCGTTCACTAATAGAAAACCAATGGGCCATCGTTCTGCCGCATGGAGGCCAGCCCATTCCTTGGAACCATCCATTGATAAACATAAAAATAAACATGATGGTGACGCTCGAAGTTACCCAGGGCATAGAAACAAAAAGAATATTTACAATTGCAGATAGAAATAAGCCTGTCGCGAGAAAATACCTCGGATTACAGCGGTCGGACACCATGCCCATAATAAATTTGCTAAAGCCGTACGCAATGGATACGGCGGCCAGCACCAATCCAAGCTCGGTTTTTGAAAACCCTTGTTCCTGCAGATAAGGAATGGCAAAAGCAAAGTTTTTCCGCAGCAGGTAATAGCCTGCATAGCCGATAAAAATACCTAAGAATACTTGCAGCCTGAGCCGCTTATAAGCCGCATCCGTCTTTGAATCATCCAGTCTCTCAATGTGCGGAGCCGGTTTAAATAAATGAAACATCAAATCATCCCCTTTGCTGTTTGTGTTGGATGTGTGGCGTGCCCTCCTTTCTGAAAAACAAAAAGAGCCAGAAAACACCCCCTTATTAAAAGGGGTGGAATTCCTGGCTCTCCTCATCTCCATCCAAGCTATTAACTTATAATGATAGCGCTTTCTTAAATTATCATAGTCTGGAGTGAATGTAAACGGGTAATTTTAAATTGTGTAAAAAAGTAAATGTTATCCTTTTGGTAGTTATGTTTTTTTACAAGTAACATAAAAATCTGGGGGGGGAGGCTGTTGCAGGTGGATAAATTAGATATCGCATTCGGCATTTTACCGTTAGCAATTATTGTGTTATCGGTCGCCGGGACTTATGTTTGTAAAAATGTATATATGATGCCGTTAGTTAGTTTGATCATTTCTCTCGTGCTTACGTTTACGGTTTTCAATCAATCTTTTTTGGGATGGGTCGTTGTCTATAGCTTGTTTTCGCTGATTTTATCGTATATTACATTGATGGTGCTGAGAAAGAGGAAGGCATCTGGAAAATGAAATCTCGTCCCGCTTTTTTGATATATCGTTGACTATGGCAACTATATATGATTATAATTGCTTTAATCAACGATATCAGAAAGTGGGGAGAAGTTTGAAAACCAATGAATCAGCAACAGGCTTAAAATTCAGAAAGTTCAATCGGTTTTACACGAATGTTCTTGGCTTCCTTAACGAACACATTTATGACAGCCCGTTTTCCTTAACGGAGACACGGATTTTATTTGAGATTTACAATACGCCAAATTGTACGGCGAAAGATCTTCAGGATAAGCTGGGGCTTGACCGGGGATATGTCAGCAGGATGCTGAAACAGTTTGAAAAAGAAGATTTGATTTATAAAGAGAAGAGCAAAGCCGATGCCCGCCATCATTATATATATGTGACGGAAACGGGGGAAGCCATTTATAAAAAGCTTGAGAAGAAAGCAAATGAACAGGTTGAGCTGATGCTGAAGGAAATCGATGAGGAAGAGCAGCACAAGCTTGCGACGGCTATGGAGGAGATTGAAGCCATATTGTCACAGTCGCTCTCATCCAGGTCATCAGGCATTTCAGTAAGAGATTATTATCTTTCGGATGATATTCACCTTCTCATTGAAAAGCAAAGGCAATTTTATGCAGAGACTCATGGCTGGGATGATACATTTTCAGCTTATCTCCATGAGACATTTGACGCGGAAATTGAAAAGATATGGATCGCGGAAAGCGGCGGAAAATTTGCAGGCTGTGTGGGATTGGTCAAACAAGATAAAAAGACGGTGCAGCTGAGATGGTTCTTGGTTGATGCCGCGTTTCGAGGCAGAGGGCTGGGCACGCAACTGCTTGAGCATCTCGTTACATATAGCAGAGAGATGAAGTTTGAACGGATTTTTCTTTGGACAGTGAGCAGTATGGCTGAAGCCCGTCCGCTTTACGAGAAATTTGGATTCAGACTGAGTGAAGTGAAAGAAGAAACGCCATTATGGGGACAGCATCTGACAGAAGAACGATGGGATTTAGAGCTGTCATGAAAAGACTCCACTATGCTTGGATCATCGTTTTTATCACCTTTTTGATTTTATTGGCCGTACAAGGTGTGCGCCTGTCGTTTGGTGCGTTTGTCGAGCCTTGGGAGCGGGAGTTTTCGCTGGATAGGGGCACCATCTCGCTGATTTCAACGCTGAGCTTTATCGTTTACGGGATATCCCAGCCTGTGATCGGGCGGCTTGTGGACAGATGGGGCGCACGGGCGGTTTTATCATGGAGCACGTTACTGACCGGGATCAGCATTTTCTCGACATGTTTTATCACTTCACCGTGGCAGCTTTTTCTGCTTTACGGGTTGGGGGTGTCACTCGGAGTTGGCGGAGCGTCGAATGTAGCAACAAGTGTGCTGGTGGTGAATTGGTTCAGCAAAAAGCGCGGCCTTGCCTTTGGGATCATGGAAGCGGGCTTTGGAGCGGGACAAATGCTGCTGGTTCCCGGCTCGCTTATGCTGATCCATTGGTTTAGCTGGAAGCTGACGGTTGTGGTATTGGGGTTGCTGTTAATGGTCGTTGTCCTTCCGGCAGCCCTTTTATTGCTGCGAAATCATCCTTCAGAAAAAAATGAAGAGCCGATCGGCGGGGCTGCTGAGGAGGAGTCAGAATCAGGATCAAAAACCAAAGCAGGCTCAGTAACCGCGATGTTTCGTATGAGACAGTTTTGGCTGTTGGTCCTTCCGTTTTTAATCTGCGGCTTTACGACCGTCGGGCTGATGGATACCCATTTGATTCCCTTTTCTCATGATCACGGTTTTTCTACGACTGTTACGAGCGCCGCTGTCAGTCTGCTGGCCGGTTTTAATATCGCTGGTATCTTACTGTCCGGAATCATAGCGGATCGGTGGAGCAGCCGGAAAATCCTCTGTTTTTTATATGCGGTGCGCGCGCTGTCGATTGTGATTCTGATTTACAGCCACGAACCCTACCTGCTTTTAGGCTTTGCGGTTCTGTTTGGATTAGTGGACTTTGCAACGGTAGCGCCGACGCAAATGCTTGCCACCCAGTACTTTCAAAATTACTCGATCGGCCTCATGATCGGCTGGCTGTCACTTGCCCATCAGATCGGCTCTGCCCTCGGAGCATATGTGCCCGGCGTCATTTATACCGTAACAGGTGAGTATACGCTGGCTTTTTATTTATCGATTGGAATGCTTGTGCTTGCAAGCGTGATGAACGTGATGCTGAGGGAGCCTGCGGCGATGAATCGTGACAGTGCGGCTGTGATGGAGAAGGTGTAAGTGAGAAAAAGCATCTCTGGAGAGGATTATTCAGAGATGCTTTTTTTGTATTTTTGTTCTAATGCGAAGTCGATCATACCGACAATGCGGGTGTTTTCGGCTTTTTGTTTGAAGTTTTGGGAGATTTGAATGGCTTTTGCGTTTTTAAAACAAGAGGCTAGCCAAATAAAACCGACAATAACAAAAAATAGTCTGGCAAATAAACTCCATTCACGTGGTAATTCATTCGTTGTAAAATATAAAAATAGAGTTACTAATGTGCCGTAGATTACTGTTTTTATACTATGTATAAGAGTCAGCTGGGGCTCGCTAAATAATACTTTTAGCTGATTCAGCATGATAGAATCCTGTTTGTTTAGAAAAGCCAAGATTTCTTTATCATTTTCCTTGTACTGTGTAATTGTTTCGGCTGTTTTTACAGTTTCTTTAAATGTTTGTTGATTTAGTGTCATCCAGTATCCTCCTTAAAAGTAAAGCACTACATGAGAAATGATATAGACCCATGTAGTGCTGATATATTATTTATTTGCAGAAGGGAATAAAGCTAAAAACGCACTTATAAAAGCTACGGCTCCTCCTACTGCTAAGGTTTCAGGTATAGCTGTTATCAAGACAGCAACTCCTAATACAGCAGCTGCTCCAAATGTTATATGAGAAAGAATAGATTCCCAATCTGGTGAGTATACTTCCTCAGTATCTGGTAATCTAAAGTGCTTCTGTTTTATTTTAAACGTAATCGTAGTCGTAAGTCCAGTTGTAGCACTGTCACCTACTGGAATATCAGGCGTATAGATTTTAAATTGAATATTTAATGATTGAGCTGTCGGGTTCACATAAATTTCTAAAAATCCATTACGTACTGACAAGCTGAGACTGTTTAAAAGGTTTTGATAAGAATCAATTTGTGACGCAGTGAGAGACGTTTGGGTATCGCCCAATAAACCCGTGATATAGGCACCTGGTTTACCATTTGTAATGGTAATTGTGTTTGGTGAGCCTTCACTTGGTATGGTTGCCAGAAGTGATGTGGATAGAATAATATCCAACTCTGGTGATGTGAAAATGGTTTCTGTCGTATCAAATTCAAACATCGCGTTTGCGAGACCTGATAGATTTTCTAAAGCTGGAATGGTAGATAAAATGTCTGTCAGTGTACGCAGTCTTGCATCATATACCGGATCAGACGGTGGATTTACATGGCTTACTCCAGAGTCTTTTCCTGAAAAGCCGTCTTTATCAATCCCGATGCTTCCAGAACCGCTTCCGATTGTTCCTTCATAAAATTGATCAAAGGCCCAGTTATTTGGCATCGGATAGCCGAGATTGCCGCTGAAGCCAGTTGACATATTTGCCACAAAACTATACTTTGTGAGTCCTGCTTCTTGGGTTCGGATACAAATATTTCTTGGTCCGTATACGCCTATTTCGTATTTAGGCGCAGTAGAAAATGTCTGCATTTTCGCAAAAGCTGACTTGATTTCCTGGAAATAAGGAATAATCTTATCTGTTACTTCATAATCGTAGGCATCAAAATCGACAGCAAAATAAATGGTCGTGCCTGACGGGAAACCTAATCTTCGAGCCGCTGAAGCAGCACTGTACGCATCTCTTGTGCCTTGGTCTTTTACAAAATAAGAAGATTGATAGCCGCCGTCTTGATAAATCGGAAAGACCTTTAATCCGGCATCAAAAATAACTGCAAGTTCTTCAGACGTCAGGGCTTTTGATGTGAGCCCATTGCTTGTCCGCACATTTCCGGTCAAATATCTGCCAACTGTTTTATAACCGTTATTCCGCAGTGTTTGAGCTTTTTCTGCAGTTATAATCGTAGCGGTATCACAAGCTGAAGCGGCGCGTGTTGTGTCTCCTGAGCTTGATAATAAAGCTTTAATGGTCGGCATATCTGCATAACCTGTTTGCGGCAGGCACATGAACTTTTGAAATGCTTTAACGGCTGAAACAACACCGACGCCATATTTGCCGTCAAACTCACCAGGGTCGAATGATTTTCCGTTGCAATAAAGGGCGTACTGAACAATTAAAATAAAGCCTGTTCTTGAATCACCGGGAGTTAAAGTAGGGCATAAGCTTGTTGTGCCGTTTCCGAAAAATCCATTGGCGACACTTGTGCTCATACCTTCTTCTTTTTGCAAAGCATAAATAAGGGCCTTGTTGGTATCGCGGGCATACAGTCCGTCACAAGGCATTAAACCGATATAGTCATTGTAGTCCCGGTTTAAGTTTTGTTGAATCTGACGGATCCTTGAATCGCCCCCAGACACTAGCTTAAAAGCGCTCATGTCCAATAAGGCTTTCATAATCAAGGTGGTGACAATTCCGTCCTGAGTTGTCAGTCCTGCAGCTTTCTGAAACTCCTTCACCGCATTTTCTGTTTTTTCGTAAAAGACGCCTGTAAAACCGCCGGGATTAAAGCCTTTGCACCATAAAGCCCCCTGTAAAATAAAATTCATGTTGCTTGGTTTTGAATCTGGAGCTTGGCGTTTAAGAGGCTTAAATAAGCGCTGTGTTGTCGGCCCGAAGTTATCAGCTGGCTCTGAGATACCTAGTTCAATTTGAAGCGCCCGAGTCAGACCGTAGATCGTATCCCACCCAGTTTTCCCGCTTTCTTCTACTGGGTTATACCCATGTTTGCCCCTGTACGTCTCATTCAGCCACTGCTGTGTGATTAAAACCATTTCATCCATTTCGATTCCTCCTTCTTTAGATCGCGTTCATTTATAGGTGGCAAACGTAGGACGAGTTTAAAAAAGGATGCCAATACGGCATCTTTAAAACCCGTTCCTCTTTCCATTTCGCTTTCAGCTCTGAAAAGTAGAGTCCTAGTGTAAGCGCCCCTCCAGAAGAGCAATCCGTGTCATTTTTTCCTGCAGAATCAAGATAGAAGAGATGATTGTGATAATCGGCATCATGTAATTATAAGCGCTAAAAGGAGAAAGCAGATGGTTTTCATTACCTGCTACTAAACTTATGTTTCGCCATTAGCCAATGGCATTTCTCAGGGAGGATTGGGAGACATTTGAGGATTCAATAGGCGTCAGTACTCATCCAGTTCCCGCATAGCAAAGGAACCGCTTTATGAGGCAGGATTACAGGGGTTACTCCATTTTTCAGCGCTTATGCCATTGGCGGGTGGTTTGCGGGGAAAGCGGATTGACACCATTTGAAGGAGAGTGAGATGATTGATGAAAAAATGGAGGTGAGATGAGAGATGCAGCCAGAAGATATTGTCCGAAGCGGTCCGAATCAATACATATGCAAACAAGGAATTGTAAAAGAGCTGCCGGCATTTGTGAAGGAATGGAAGCATCCTGTTGTTGTAACGGGCATCAAGTCGTATGAGGCGTTTCAAACGTATGCTGCGATTCCGCCAGAGTGGAGAGTGATTCAGCATAAAGGGTACAGCTCGCCTGAAGCAATAAGGGAGATTGCGGAACAAGCGGCATCTGCTGATCTCATTATCGGGATTGGCGGCGGAACAGTGTTAGACACGGCAAAAGCTGTTGCAGATCATATGGATATCGAAGTCATAACTGTTCCGACAATCCCTGGAACTTGCGCGGCAAGCACGCCGCTGAGCGTGATCTATGATCAAGAAG
Source organism: Bacillus sp. AF23 (assembly GCF_020861455.1). Lineage (NCBI taxonomy): Bacteria > Bacillati > Bacillota > Bacilli > Caryophanales > Bacillaceae > Bacillus > Bacillus sp. AF23. The sequence continues at coordinate 295,323 of NZ_JAJHVY010000027.1, read as the reverse complement.
GCAACTTTATCCGAGTCGATTATCATAAACGTTCCAGCTATTTGACACTCGTTGATCCGTTATTGCTGCTTTCTTCTCCTATCGAATATGTCAAAAGCGGAATTGGCGACACGCTTGCGAAGTGGTATGAAGCGGAAGCCATTATCAGAAATACGAAGGAGCCTGTTTCATTAATGGTCGAAGCAGGGCTTAGGCAGTCTGTCTATATTCGTGATCTTTTGCTGCAGGAAAGCCTTAAGGCTGTTGAAAGCCTTGAGAGAGAGGAAGCCTCGGCTTCTTTCACAGCTGTAGCAGAAACCATTATTACATTGGCAGGAACTGTAGGCGGTTATGCCGGACGCTTCGGCAGGATGGCGGGTGCCCATGCGGTTCACAACGGTCTGAGTTTTATCCCGGAAACCCATCATGTACTGCATGGACAAAAGGTGGCGTACGGCATACTGATTCAGCTTGCGCTTGAGAAGAGAAATCAGGAAATTGAAGAGCTGATTCCGTTTTATCAGCAGCTTGGCTTCCCAGTGAAACTGAGTGATTTAGGCATCCATAAGGATCAAGAGCAAGCGAAGAAAGTCATTGCGGCTCATGCGTGCAAGCCGGAAGAATCGTTATGTTTGATGGGTTCTTTTTGTGAAGCGGATGTTGTGGCGGCAATTAATGTATTGGAATCATAGGCTAAAATAAGGGTTTTCTTATTTTAGCTTTTTTATTGCGAAATTTATTTTTTGAATATTTCAGTTATAATGGTTTTTGAACAGATAGGAGGGGCAAAGATGTATCAATCAAAGAAGGTTTTGTTGTTAGGCTCAGGTGAACTGGGGAAAGAGGTTGTGATTGAAGCCCAGCGTCTCGGGGTAGAGACGGTGGCGGTAGACAGCTACGAGCATGCTCCGGCGATGCAGGTGGCGCATAAAAGCTATGTCACTGACATGCTGGATCGTGAGCAGATCAGACACATTATTGAGAAAGAAAAACCTGATTTGATTGTGCCTGAGGTTGAGGCAATCGCGACGGATGAATTGCTGAAGCTTGAAGAGGAAGGATTTCACGTTGTCCCAAATGCGCGTGCAGCAAAGCTGACGATGGATCGGGAAGGCATCAGGCGGCTTGCAGCAGAAACGCTCGGGCTTGCGACGGCAGGCTATGAATTTGCGAATACATATGAAGAATTTGTACAGGCGGCAGCTCATATCGGCTTTCCTTGTGTCGTCAAACCGTTGATGAGTTCCTCAGGAAAAGGCCAAAGCGTATGCCGCTCTGAAGCGGATTTGGAGAGCTGCTGGGAGACGGCGATGGAAGGCGGACGAGTGAAGAACGGACGCGTGATCGTCGAGGAATTTATCCCGTTTGAATCAGAGATTACACTCTTAACTGTGCGTGCAGTGAACGGTACGGTATTTTGTGCGCCGATCGGCCATGAGCAAAAGGATGGAGACTATATCGAATCATGGCAGCCTCATCATATGACAGAGCAGCAAATTGAAGAGGCGAAGCATATTGCGAAAGCCATTACGGATGAGCTTGGCGGGTACGGTCTGTTTGGTGTTGAGCTTTTCCTTGCGAAAGACAAGGTGTATTTCAGTGAGGTGTCTCCTCGACCGCATGATACAGGTCTTGTGACGCTGGTGACGCAAAATTTGTCGGAATTCGCGCTGCATGTCCGGGCGATACTCGGCTTTCCGATTACAGAAATCACACAGCTATCTTCAGGCGCCAGCCGGCCCCTCAAAGCACCGGAAGAGTCAGCGGATTACACTGTTGAAGGTTTGGAAAACGCGCTGGCAGTGCCAAAGACACAAGTGCGCGTGTTTGGAAAGCCGATAACGAAGGTCGGACGCCGTATGGCGGTTGCGCTTTCTGCGGCTGACACTATTGGAAAAGCGCGAGAGAACGCGAAGAAAGCGCTGGATCAACTATCGATTCAATAAACATGAAACAGACGGGCCTTGTCTTGATACATGGCCCGTTTTTTTTTCATCACCGCCAAAAATTGTATCATAAGAATCAAATTCTTGATTATAATGTAAAAGTCTTCCAATGAAATGGCTGGTTGACACAAAAGGAGGGGGATGACTAAAATGAGAGTAGTCTCAAGATTCAGAAAAAAATGCTTTGCAGGGTTTACGATTTTGTGTTTGGCAACGGCAGCGGCGGTATCTTTCGGAACGCCGGCAGAAGCGGCGGAGAACCCGCAAACCTCTGTCTCCAATACGGGAAAGGAAGCTGAAGTCAGCAATAACCAGACATCGAAAGCGGAATTGGTTTCTGATCCTTATGAAGGAACCGGAAAAACAAGCAAAACATTACACGAGCTTATAGAATCAGAAAAAAACATTAAATCCTTAAAGCCTTCAAGTGTAATTGGATCTGATGAACGCGTCAGAATTTCAGGCACTACGTCATTTCCTTACAGAGCAACGGTTCAGCTTTCAATCAAATATCCCAATACCTCAAGCACTTATGGGTGCACAGGCTTTTTAGTGAACCCGAATACTGTGGTAACGGCCGGACATTGTGTGTACAGCCAGGATCACGGGTGGGCTTCTTCGATAACTGCTGCGCCGGGCCGCAATGGTTCATCGTATCCATACGGCACTTATTCCGGCACGATGTTTTACTCCGTTAAAGGATGGACGGAAAGCAAAGATACCAATTATGATTACGGTGCAATTAAACTAAATGGTTCTCCTGGCAACACGGTTGGCTGGTATGGCTATAGAACAACAAACAGCAGCAGCCCCGTCGGCCTCTCTACATCAGTTACAGGATATCCGTGTGACAAGACTTTCGGCACCATGTGGTCTGATACAAAGCCGATTCGCTCTGCGGAAACGTATAAGCTGACCTATACAACTGATACGTACGGCTGCCAAAGCGGCTCGCCTGTTTACCGCAATTATAGTGATACGGGGCAGACGGCCATTGCAATCCATACCAACGGAGGATCGTCATATAACTTGGGAACAAGGGTGACGAATGATGTATTCAACAATATTCAATATTGGGCAAATCAATAAATACGGCAAACTGGCCGTTTTCATTTCTATTTTGTTTTTATGCGGATGCAGCTCTCAGGCGCATTCAGATTCTGCTCAGAAAGAAACAACGATCCCTGTGACCCTTCATGTGGAAGACGATGCCGGGTTACCGATGGAAGGCGTTCAAGTGACGATTGTCAAAGCGCCGGCATCAGATCAGGAGCCGAATACAGAGATCGGTGAGATTCTCGGTTTGACAGACAAAAACGGAGACATCACATGGGATACCGGGAAAAAGGGCGAATACTCCATTGCCTTAACGAAGAATGAAACGTCTGTGACACATCAAGTGTCATTAACAAAGGACAAAAAAGATAAGGTTATTCCATTAGTCTTTAAAGAGTAGACGGTTTTCCTTCAAGTTTAGGAAGAGCGTCTTTTTTTTATTGATCTTCGTATATGATCAAACTATATACTGGAAAATTGTTATATGAGATAATAAGAATGGGTATTTTTTCTTACAAGAAAGGGCAGTCTCCTTTCTCTATATATAAATGAAAGTCGGAGGAAAAAGAAAAAGATGAAACAGGATTTGATGCAGCTTGCCGCGGCTGAAGGCGGTACATGCTTTTACCAGGCTTATGATGAAAGCCTTTCTTTGTGGCCGATTGATTCGGAAGCTTTCTATGTTTCTACTCGTTTCGGAAAAACACATATCATGGCAAGTGGGCCAAAGGACGCACCTTCGCTTGTACTGCTTCACGGGGGGCTCTTCAGCTCTGTCATGTGGTATCCGAATATCGCCGAGTGGAGCGGTCAATATCGTACATATGCAGTCGATATAATAGGAGACAAAAATAAAAGTATACCATCAGCCTCTCTGGATACGAGAGCTGATTGCGCTCACTGGCTGAAAGATGTTTTTGATTCGCTTGGACTGGAGACAGCACATCTGGCCGGATTTTCCCTTGGAGGGCTTCATACAGTGAACTTTCTGCTTGATATGCCTGAAAGAGTGGAACGGGCGGTTGTCATGAGTCCTGCTGAAGCGTTTATATCATTTCATCCGGATGTCTATAAATATGCCGCAGGCCTTAGTGAGCCGAGCGGGGCTGATGCTTACATCAAGTGGCTGACAGCTGACCGCTATCAGCTTCATCCCATGCTGCAAAAGCAGATCAAGGCTGGAGTCAAGTGGCAGGATGAGAAAAGAAGCCTGACACCGAGAGAAAATGGCTTCCCGTACGTGTTCACAGACGCGGAGTTAAAGTCGATCACAGTTCCGATGCTGGTGATGTTCGGTGAGCATGAGGTGATGTACCATCAGCAAATGGCTTTAGAAAGAGCTTCTGTATTGGTTACGGGGATTCAGACGGAAATGGTTAAGAACGCGGGACACCTGTTACCTCTGGAGCAGCCGGATTATGTCAATGAACGTGTTTTGTCATTTTTAGGCGAAAATGAAATTTGCACATAAATTGAAAAGACTGGCATTCATTGTTCAAAAGGTAACAAATGTTGTATAATAATAGAATTTGAGTGCTGCTTTTTTTCTGGCAGTCTATGTTATCATGCTTAATAGAGAGATTTTTCCTGTAACGCTGATTCGATATACAACGTCGTGTTGATATAAGGTTTTTTCAATTGGAGGTTTGGTTACACTGTGAATTATATACCCAGTATGATTACGATAGGAAACTTTATTTGCGGGCTTTTGGCGGTTCATTCCTTAATATTTCACAACATCCATTCAGCAGTGATTTTCATTTTTACCGGCATGTTTCTCGATTTCTTCGATGGAATGGCTGCGCGGAAGCTGAATGCTGTATCTGATATGGGGAAAGAACTGGATTCATTTGCCGATCTGGTTACATTTGGCGTGGCGCCATCCATGCTCGCCTACAGTGTCGCTTTATATGCCCTGCCGTTTATCGGGATACTATGCGCGCTGGCTTACAGTATTTGCGGAATGCTTCGGCTCTCTAAATTTAATGTTGAACAAAGCAAGCTTCCGACGTTTATCGGAATGCCGATTCCATTTGCGGCAATGTGTCTCGTCATTTTATGCTTTGTGAATAACCCGATTTTGCTGGCGCTCGGCACATGCGCGCTGTCTTATTTAATGGTGAGCAAAGTGAAATTTCCTCATTTTAAAAAACACGCAGCAGAAAATCTGGAGTCCGAAAGATGGAATTAGTGCAGCAGCTGATAGCGGATTATGGTTATCTCGCTATTTTTTTGATGCTTGTTCTTGGAATTATTGGATTGCCGATACCCGACGAAGTCATGATGACAATCGTCGGTTATTTTACGCATATTGATGTGCTGAATTATGAACTTGCCATTTTTATCAGCTTTGTCGGAGCCCTGTTAGGGATGATGATCAGCTACATGATCGGCAGAAAGGCCGGGCGTCCGTTTATCGATAAGTATGGCAAATGGGTCGGTTTGAAAGAAAAGAGAATGCTGAAAGTAGAAAAATGGATGAAGAAATACGGACCGTATTCTCTTATATTAGGTTATTTTATTCCAGGCGTCCGGCATGTGACGTGTTATTTTTCGGGAATCGGCAAAATGGAGCTGAAAACGTATATTGCGTATGCAGCGATCGGCGCCTTTTTGTGGTGCTTTATTTTTATTACAATCGGAAGGGTTATAGGGGTTATTCATGTTTAATACAGCTGTAAAGATTCTGTACCGATCATTGATAGAACTGACGAACCATCGATTATCATCCTGCCTGATCAAAGGATTTTGCGAATCGAAATTCAGTAAGCCGGTCATTCCGCTCTTCTCTAAACACTTTCAAATTAACTGGAATGATGTAGACGGAACGGCCGCTGATTACGGTTCGCTTTCGGAATTGTTTATTCGGAATATTAATTTGGAGCGGCGCCCTGTTTCAAAAGAGGCGCATGCTGTGGTCAGCCCCGTTGACGGTGTCGTTCAGACGATAGGGACGATCAACCCGAATCAAACCTTTACGGTAAAGGGCAAAGACTACTCATTTGCTGAATTGACCGGCTGTAAAAGCGCTGATCATCAATACAACGGTGGATATTTCGTCGTGCTGTACTTAAGCCCGCGGCATTACCACCGTTTTCATTCCCCGATCAGCTGCACATATCAAAAGCTGGCTGAACTCGGAAACCGTTCATACCCGGTGAATCAGTTAGGATTAAAATACGGAAAAGATGTACTGTCGAAAAATTATCGAGTTGTTTATGAGTTGAATAGCGGCAATCGAAACGTGCTGATGATTCCTGTCGGCGCGATGAATATTAACTCAATCGTGCAGACCAGCACAGGTGATCAATTGAAGATCGGCGAGGAGCTGGGGTACTTTTCATTTGGTTCAACCGTCATTTTGATCTTTGAAAAAGACGCGTTCCGGCCGTCTGCTGGTGTAACAGAAGGCCAAGAAGTCCAAGTCGGGCAACTGATAGGTTATGGAGAGTAAAGAAGAGGAGCTCGCAAATGGAAGCGGCGCCTCTTTTTTTGAAGAAAGGTGAGAGTGATGGAAAAACAAATCGTCAGCTGGATCACACATTACCAGCAAACCGGAGATGGAGCGGCTCTTCACAAGGTGCAGGAAGCGTGCTGGCCGATTGTGGAAACAGTTCTGCAAGAGGCGGCAACTGATGCAGAGCAAGTGAACGATTTGCGCCAAAAAGGATTGGAGCGGTTTCCATTCATCATCAGCAAATACCAATCGGATGTGCAGCTCCCGATTGAAACGTTTTTGAGAAATACGTATCGGTTTTATTTTCATCAGGCAATGAAAGGCTCTTAAAAAACGGCTTCTATCAGCAGAAGCTTTTTTTTTATAACTGAAAAGGAAACTTTTTCTATAACTATCTCGTAACTACTAGAGAACCTAGCAGAAAAGGAGAGATAGAATTGAAACATAAGTTAGTAAAAATGACTTTGCCGCTGCTGATCGTATGTCTGGCGTTTTCTTCTTTTGCGGCGCCCGCCCGTGCTGCTTCTGAAGAAAAACATTGGGATCGCTGGATTGAACGGAATGCCCATCTGCTGGATTTTTCCGATGCTTCAAACAAAGATCATCGATTTCTGAAGAAAGTGCTGAAAGGAAAACGAATCGTCCAGTTAGGAGAAACCACACATGGCTCAGGTGAGATGAATGCAACAAAGGTCCGCATGATCAAATACCTCCACGAAGAACTGGGATATGATGTACTGGCCTTTGAGTCTGGATTTCCCGAAGCAAATGCATCCTACCTTCACATGGATCAATTAACCCCGAAGAGCATGATGAAACAATCCATTTACCCCGTATGGCACACAGAAGATGTGGTTGAACTGTTTGATTATATGAAAGAGCAAAAAGAGAAAGGTGATCCGCTTATTCTCACTGGATTTGATATTCAAAGCCTGAAGAATTCATTCGACGGTGCTGCGAATCAATGGATAAAGGCGGTGGACCCTGAAAAAGCCGAGCTGCTTTCCCAATCAGAACATGATTTTTTCAGCTTAGTGTCAAACAGCAAAACGGTGGAAGAATTTACGCAAAAGAAAGAAGCGCTTGTGACAAACTACCGGGAGCTTATTAAGTTCGCTGACACACATTCTTCAACGCTAAAAGCGCACCTTCCGAAAGAGCCGAAAGCTTATGAGATCTTTGTGCATTCCCTTCAACTGAGAATTGACGTAATGGAAACATACATGCTGGAAGAAATGAAAGAAAAGCTATTGGATTATCCGGAGAATATGGAGGATTTTTCATTCTTTATGAGAGACCGCATGATGGCTGAACAATTTCAGTGGGTTGCGGAAACGCTTTATCCAAAAAAGAAAATCATCGTCTGGGGTCACAATTACCATCTTCGCAAACAGAATACCAAAATGATAAAGGACTGGGTACAGCTAAACGGACCTAACATGGGTGATTATTTGCCTGAGCGGCTGAAAAAACAGACCTATACCATTGGAATCTATGCTTACTCTGGAGCCAGTCTGGATAGCTCCGATAATAAGACCGTTAATTCGGTAACAAGCCCGCCGCCGGCTGGAAGTCTTGAAGACTTGCTGAAAGCTGCGAACCATCCATCGGTCTTTGTTGATTTTCTCCATACCAAAAAAAGCAAAGGAACTTCTTGGATGTATACGCCGCGTACAGCGCTGTATTGGGGTTTCAAAGAGGAGCAAATGATACTGAAGGAACAATATGACGGTGTCATTTGGCTGGAGCATATCACGCCATCAGTCATTATCAAGTGAGAGATGTCCCCTGTGGTAACAGGGGATTTTTACATATCGCAAAAATAATCAAAACAAGAAAGCTGTGATCCATTAGTCTAAAACAGAAAGGAGATTGAAACGTGAATGTATTATGAAAAAGCTGTCCAGAAAACAATCGATTGGATTGAATCACATTTACATGAACAAATATCACACGAGGATATTGTAAGTGTTTCAGGCTTTTCTAAATTTCATTTTCATCGGATTTTTCGAAAAGAAGTTGGCATGTCGGTTGCTTCTTATATTCGTTTAAGACGTCTTGCGAATGCAGCAGCAGCTTTGCTTTATACAGATGTTCGCATTATCGACATTGCCTTGCATTATCAGTTTGAATCTCAAGAGGCGTTTACTCGGGCATTTAAAAAAATGTATCACATGCCGCCGGGAGCATATCGAACATTTATGAAACGTTTTACTGCAAAAAAGGAGGAATCTTGGATGGAGAAAAAAATGAAGGGCTGGGTATTAAGCGGTAGTCATCCATTTCAATTTGAAATAGGGGTTGATCGAGAAAATGTGCATCAGGGCAAGGCGTCGGGGTATTTAAAATCAACAATGGTGCAGGACATCGGGGAATTTGCGACGATGATGCAGCAATTTAAGGCGGACCGTTATCTCGGGAAAAGATTGCGTCTATCATGTTTTATCAAAACTAAAGGCGTAAAGCATTTCGCATCGCTTTGGATGCGGGTTGACAGTGCGGCTGAAGATGTTCTTCAATTTGATAATATGAGCAACAGGCCAATTACAGGAACAACCAATTGGAATCATTACGCTGTTGTTTTGGATGTTCCTGAAAATAGTGCTGTCATTTCATTCGGCGTTCAGTTATCGGGACCAGGCCAAGTGTGGATGGATCATGTTGTTTTTGAAGAGGTAGATGAGAGCGTTCCTTCAACAAATCTTGAAATGCCGGGAGAGCTTTTAGATGAGCCTGTTAATTTATCGTTTGAGGAAGAATTATAAGTATAGTTATCTGAAAAATACATGTGATTTTATTAGTAAATGAATGGAAAATACTATTGTTTTTCCCCGAACCCGCTCGCCTCCTGGGTTTGTAAGAGTTTGGATATTTTTATCAGTCTGGGCGGATGTGTTCATCTTTGAGATGTTTTCCTGTATGATATAGTAAGAGTGTGCATAACAACTAACTATATCATTGAACAGGGTGTTTATATCATGGAAAAACAATACAGAGTATTACTTTACTATAAATATGTTCCGATTGAAGAGCCGGAGGTGTTTAGAGAGCAGCATCTGGCTTTTTGTAAGGAGCTTGGTTTGTTAGGCCGTATTCTTGTATCAGCTGAAGGAATTAACGGTACGGTATCAGGTACGTTTGAGCAGACTGAACAATATATGCAAGCGATGAAAGCTGATCCTCGTTTTGCGGATATGGTGTTCAAGATTGATGAAGAAGAAAATCATGCGTTCAAGAAAATGTTCGTCCGTCATAAAAAAGAGCTTGTGACGCTTCGCCTTGAGGATGATGTGGATCCGAATGAAACAACAGGAAAGCATTTGAAGCCTAAAGAATTCTTTGAAAAGATGCAGGATCCTGATACAGTCGTCCTTGATGCGCGTAATGATTATGAATATGATCTCGGCCATTTTAGAGGAGCTGTCCGTCCTGACATCGAGGCGTTCCGTGAATTGCCAGAGTGGATCGAAGAAAATAAAGAGATGCTTGAAGGCAAAAAGATTTTGACATACTGCACGGGCGGCGTGCGCTGTGAAAAATTCTCAGGCTGGCTGATGAAACAAGGCTTTGAAGATGTATCACAGCTTGACGGCGGAATCGTCACATACGGAAAAGATCCTGAGGTGCAAGGAAAGCTTTGGGACGGCCAATGCTACGTATTCGATGAAAGAATCAGCGTGCCGGTCAACCGTGTCGAGCATGTCATTGTCGGAAAAGACTACTTTACAGGTGAACCGTGTGAACGGTATGTCAACTGTGCAAATCCATCATGCAATAAGAAAATCATATGCACACCGGAAAATGAATACAAATATATGCGCAGCTGCAGCCACGAATGCCGCACGAACCCAAGAAACTTATATGTACAAGAACACAATATGACTGCGGAAGAAGTTAGCGCCAGACTTGCAGCGATTGAAAAAGAAGAGCACGCTGCTGCTGAATAATATGGAAAGAACACCTCTCATGCAGAGAGGTGTTCTTTTTTTACATGCTTTCCGTTTGTCCGTTTGCGGCGGCCCATTCTTTTTGGCGGAAGGCCTTTTCCCATTTAGAAACCACGATGCAGGCGACCGCGTGTCCCGGTACATTAACACCTGTTCGGGCCATATCCATGATGCGGTCCACGCCTGCAATAATGGCGACGCCTTCGGCAGGCAGCCCCACAGCGTTTGCAGTCGCCAAAAGAACGACAAGGGAGCCCGACGGAACAGCGGCGATGCCTTTGCTGGTCATAACAAGCACAAGCATCATGAGAAGCTGCTGTGACAGCGTCATGTCTACATTGAAGGCCTGTGCCAAAAATATACAGGAAACCGATAAGTATAGGCTTGATCCGTCACAATTCAGCGATAAGCCGGAGGGAACGACAAATGATACCACCCGTTTCGGACAGCCGTATTTCTCCATTCGATCCATAAGCTGAGGAAGAACGGTTTCGGTGCTGGTTGTGGAAAACGCAATCAGAAACAGATCCCATATCATTTTCAGCACTTCAAAATACTTAATGTGAAAGATGAGACCAACAAGCGGAAAGAGGACAAAGAGGATCAGAAACAGACCAAGAAAAACAGTACCGACCAATTTAAACATGGGGAGGAGGAGCTCGATGCCATATTGGCCTACAGAGGCGGCCATTAGGGCAAGCACGCCGATAGGAGCGGTCACCATGACGATTTGCGTCAGTTTAAACATAATCTGAGCGACCGATTCAAAAAAATTCATCACTGGTTCAGAGGCTTTGCCGATGCCAGCGGCGGCAACACCGAATAAAATCGCAAAGAAAATGACAGCGAGTAAATCGTTTCTGGCCATGACATCAATAATGTTTGTCGGGATAATATCGAGGATCATTTGTTTGATATCCACGACTTTCTCTGTATAGCCCGAAAGTTCATGAATATCTTTTTTCGCTAAGTGAGAAAGATCCAGCCCGACGCCCGGTTTTAAGACATTTGCCAATAAAAGTCCCAGGCCCAGCACCAAAGTGGTGATCACTTCAAACCAGATAATGGTCTTTACGCCGAGGCTGCCCATCTTTTTCATACTTCCGCTTCCAGCAGCTCCGATGACAATGGTAGAAAATACAATCGGCACGACAATCATTTTAATCAAGCGGATAAATCCGTCACCGACAGGCCTGAGCGCCATTCCGAAATCAGGAAAAAAGTGGCCGATTACTGCGCCGATAGCCAATGCGATTAAAATTTGAAACGCGATAAATTTTTTCAAATGAATCCCCCTTTAGAATGATATGATGAGGCTTATTCATACCATTCGTGAATCAAATGCAAACCCCTTTTTTAAAAATTTATTTTGATAGCGCTTTCATTATGTTGGATAAAAAGTCCCCCGCGTCAGGGGGACTTTTTTACTTCATGTTCATACGGTTCATTTGTTCCTCAGATACATTTGTGAAAATAATAGGCGTTATGGCGGAAGCAGCATGCTGCTTAATGTAATTCAGTTCAAAGGTTAGAAGCAGTTCGCCTTGTTTGACGGTTTGGCCGCTCGTGACATGAGCTTCAAAGCCTTCTCCGTTCAGCTTCACCGTATCAATGCCGACATGAATCAACATTTCCGTGCCGCCAGCGCTTGTAAAGCCAATGGCGTGCTTTGTCGGAAATATCGATACAATCTCGCCGTCAGCGGGGGCAACGACTTTTCCTTCTGTTGGATCAATCGCGAAACCCTCACCCATCATTTTTTCTGAAAATACCTGGTCAGGCACGTCGGATAGGGAGAGTTTTTCTCCTTGTATCGGATATATAAAAGACTCTTCGGCAGGAGGCTCCTGCTGGGTCTCGGCTTCAGCATCAAGCGCCGCGGCGGCAGCCGGGACACCTCCAGCTATAATCGTTTTGATATCATCTTTTAAAGCATCTGACTTTGTGCCGAAAATCGCTTGGAAGTTGTTGTTCACTTCTAACACACCTACCGCCCCAAGCTGCTTTAGTTCGTCTTTGTTTACTTGGTTTGGCTGATGAACGGTGACACGCAGCCTTGTAATACATGCGTCGAGGTTGGCGATATTTTGCTGGCCGCCCAGCGCCTGCAATACGTGGAAGGCGAGCTGGTCTTTTGAAACAGGGGATTTGGCTTCACTTTGATCACCTTCATCTGCTTCACGGCCGGGTGTTTTCAGATTCCATTTCAAAATCGCATAACGGAACAAATAGTAATAAATAAAGGCGAAGACGATCCCGACAGGAATGACGACCCAGCCGTTTGTCGAAAGCCCGTAATTCAGCACATAGTCAATTCCGCCGCCGGAGAAGGTGTAGCCGTGACGGACATGGAACAGATCACACACGACAAAGATAACGCCGGCAAGAATAGAGTTTATTAAATAAAGTACAGGCGCGACGAACAAGAAAGCAAATTCAACTGGCTCTGTAATTCCAGTGAGCATAGACGTAAGCGCTGCTGAAATCATGACGCCGGAAATCATTTTCTTTTTTTCAGGCCGCGCGGTATGGATGATGGCAAGCGCGATTGCCGGCAGACAGAAAATCATGTAAGGGAAATCGCCCATCATAAAACGTCCCGCAGTCGGGTCTCCGGCGAAAAACCTTGTCAGATCGCCGGTTACGGTATTGCCTGTTGATGGATCTGTGTATTCGCCCATCATAAAATAGAAAGGTGTATAAAAAATATGATGCAGTCCAAAAGGAATCAGTAAGCGATAGATTGTCGCATAAAAGAACAGGCCGACCGTTGAATCGGCAATTAAGCTGCTGGCGGCGTTTATTCCGTTTTGAATTAGCGGCCAAACAAATGAGAAAATAACGCCGATGACCAATGAGCTGACCGAAGTAATAATCGGGACAAATCGTTTTCCTGAGAAAAATCCAAGGACGGGATGCAGCTCTATTGATGAAAAACGCTTGTACAAATATGCGGCAAGCAGCCCGATGATAATGCCGCCGAATACCCCCATATCAATCAGATGCTCGGCCCCTTCATAAGGAGGCTGAAGGCCGAGTAATTTTCCCATGTTATCCAGGGTGACGGTTAAAATCAAGTATCCGATGACAGCGGCAAGTCCGGCCACTCCTTCGCCGCCAGCTAAACCAATCGCGACACCTACGGCAAAAATCAGCGGCAGGTTATCAAATACAACGCCGCCCGCATCCTTTATAATAGGGATGTTCAGTAAATCCTTGTCACCGAAACGGAGCAGCAGACCGGCTGCCGGCAGGACGGCAACCGGAGTCATCAAAGCGCGGCCGAGCTGCTGCAGAATTTGAAACGCCTTTTTAAACATAACAGTCTCCTTCTATTTGTTTTATAAGTATGATAAGTTTTTCAGTTTTTGAGCTGCTTTTTGATCGGCGATAACGGTTACATGATTGTGTTTTTGAAGAATTGAGGCCGGTACGTCCGGCGTTACAGGGCCTTCAGCCATTTTTTGGATCGCGTCCGCTTTTTCCTCGCCATTTGCTAATAACACAATGTGTTTACTGAATTCCATGATCGTTTTGATGCCCATTGAAACGGCAAGCCTCGGCACAAGTACAGGGTCGCCGCCGAAAAATCTGGCATTTGCCTGTATCGTGCTTTCGGACAGCCTGACGATTCGTGTCCGGTCCTCAAAATCAGAGCCGGGTTCATTAAAGCCAATATGGCCATTCGAGCCGATGCCAAGGATTTGCACATCGATGCCTCCCGCCTGGCGGATAAGTTCCTCATACACTTTGCACTCAGCCTCAAGCTGGGGATTGTCTCCTTGCGGGATATGAATATGGTCAGGCTGAACATTGATATGCTGAAAAAGATGCTCGTGCATAAATTTGTTATAACTTTGTGGATGAGATGGAGACAGGCCTGCGTATTCATCCAAATTAAATGTTATAACCTTTGAAAAATCAATTTCGCCTTCCTGATAGTCTGAAATGAGCTGTTTGTACAAGCCGATCGGCGTGCTGCCGGTAGCCAGGCCAAGAACGGTATCTTTCTTTGCCTGTACATATTCCTTAATCATGTTAGCGCTTAACTTACAGAGATCTTCATAATGATCAGCAACGATAATCTTCATCTGACACCTCCTCAATGAAATAGACAAGCATCATATTTGTTATGATCAATTTATGATATTTGTCATTACGAATTTAGCACCATCCCCATAAAATTGTCAACGTTATTTTCTGAAAATTTGTTACAAAAGGAAGTACAAATCTTTCAAAATAGAAATACAGATGGTATTATGGTTTCATTCAAAAAGATCGGTTTACATACAGAATGGGGAGGATGAAATGGCAGCTTTATATTCTGTTATCAAATTTAAAATCATTGAATTAATCAAGTCGGGCAAATATCAGGCGAATGATCAGCTGCCGACAGAGAGCGAGTTTTGCGAGCAATATGATGTCAGCAGAACAACTGTAAGGCTGGCTTTGCAGCAGCTTGAGCTTGAAGGATATATTCAGAGAATCCAGGGAAAAGGAACATTTGTATCGGCAGCTAAAATCCAAACGCCGATTCCGCATAAGATTACGAGTTTTGCAGAACAAATGAGGGGGCTGCGTTCTGAGTCAAAAGTGCTTGAGCTTGTGGTGATCCCTGCCGATCATTCCATAGCCGAGCTGCTGAAAATGAAAGAGAATGAGCCTGTCAACAAGCTTGTCAGAGTCAGATACGCCGAGGGTGAACCTTTGCAATACCATACCTCATATATACCTTGGAAAGCGGCACCGGGATTGGCGCAGGAAGAGTGCACCGGATCTCTGTTTGAATTATTAAGAACAAAATACAATATCGAAATCAGCAGGGGGACGGAATCGATCGAACCGATTTTAACGGATGAAACGATCAGCGGGCACCTGTTAACCAATGTTGGAGCGCCTGCATTTTTATCGGAATCCCTCACCTATGACAAAAATGAAGAAGTAGTAGAATATGCACAAATTATTACACGAGGAGACCGAACGAAATTCACCGTAGAACAGTCATATCAATCGTAAAGCAATGGAAGATAAAGAAAACGCTTTATTGTTTTAGGATGTAATGAGGAGGACTGGTTCTATGTTTCTATTGATGAATGAGAAAGCGGTGTGGGGGTCTGTCATTGCGGCTGTCATACTCTCTATGGTGTTTTATCCTTTTCTTCCGGCAGATATGCCGATTCATTATGATGTAACGAACAGCCCGGATTTGACGGTCAATAAGCTGGCTGGAACAGCTATTTTGCCGGCCTTGATGATTGTTTTTGCATTGGCGCAGAAGGTCAACTGGCAGTTAGGGATCGCGGTTTATATTCTGCTGATTTGTCATGCTGTCATTTTGTATTTAGCAGTTTAACGAAAACAGCCGGAAAAATCTCTGGCTGTTTTTTCTTTAGTTTCACCTTCATCTTACACGAAATGTAGTGTATAATAGCCGAAGACGATAAAGAATATTCTGACATCTATGTTTGAGCCCTCTTATATCAAATGAGAACGGAAAACCGCCTGTAAAAAAAGAAAGGCATTACCGATTTGCAGCTCAAAATTGACAGAAAATTTAAATAAATTAATCTAGAAAGGTGTGCTTATCAGTGAACAAGCTTATTGAACGAGAGAAAATCACATCAAAGAAGGAAAAACCAGACCCTTCATCCTTAGGGTTCGGCAAATACTTTACAGATTATATGTTTGTGATGGATTATGAGGAGGAAAAGGGCTGGCATCGTCCAAGACTTACTCCTTATGCACCGATTATGCTCGATCCGTCTTCTTCTGTTTTTCATTACGGCCAGGCTGTTTTTGAAGGTTTGAAAGCATACAGAACTGAAGATGGCAGGGTGCTGCTGTTCAGGCCGGAGCAAAATATCAAAAGGCTGAACAGATCATGTCAGCGAATGAGTATGCCTCCTTTAGACGAAGAGCTGGTGCTGGAGGCACTGACGCAATTGGTCGAGCTGGAAAAAGAGTGGGTCCCGAGGGAAAAGGGAACGTCGCTGTATATTCGTCCGTTTGTTATTGCCACTGAACCGAGTCTTGGTGTGAAGGCGTCAAAAAACTATACATTTATGATTGTGCTTTCGCCTGTTGGCTCTTACTATGGCGATCAGCTGCAGCCGATTAACATCTATGTGGAAGATGAGTTTGTGCGGGCAGTTAATGGCGGAGTCGGAAATGCCAAGACGTCAGGAAATTACGCGGCGAGTCTTCAGGCGCAGCAGAAGGCGAATGAATTAGGCTATGATCAGGTGCTATGGCTGGATGCCATTGAAAAGAAATACGCGGAAGAAGTAGGGAGCATGAATATCTTTTTTGTCATAAATGGAGAAGTTGTGACTCCTGCATTAAGCGGAAGCATTTTGAGCGGGATTACACGAGCTTCTGCTATTGAGCTGATCCGAAGCTGGGGCATCCCGGTCCGGGAAGAAAGGATATCGATCGATGATATTTATGCAGCCTCCGCACGAGGGGAATTGACAGAGGTATTCGGCACAGGTACGGCTGCAGTTGTTACGCCTGTCGGCGAACTCAATATTCATGGAAGAACGGTGATTGTGAACGACAGGGAAATTGGAGAAATCTCAAAAAAGCTGTATCAAACGATAACCGATATTCAGCTTGGAAAAGTGAAAGATCCGTTTCGTTGGACAGTGGAAGTATGAGAATAGAAAAAGAACCTGCCTTGGGGCAGGTTCTTTTATTTTGAATGGGTCATATCAGCGGCCGGACGGCTTTTGCGGGCTTTTGCATAATACACTGCATAGCAGATGGCCATAAACGGCACACCGCAATATAACGCGATTCTTTGATTCGGGTCAAAGGCAATGCCAATCACGGATGCCAGGCATAAAAGAAATGCGGCAATCGGCACAAATGGGTACCAAGGCGTTCGGTATTTTAAATCCGTGACCTTGTTTCCCGCTTCCAGATAACGTTTTCTGAACATGAATTGAGAAGCGGCGATGCCCATCCAAACGACAACGACGGCAAAGCCGGAAATCGACACGAGTATAACGTACACCGTGTCTGGCGCAAATACGCTGGACAGTAATGACAGGATGCCGCCAATCATGCTGAACACCAGCGCGTTTAGCGGGATTCCCTTTGATGTCAGCTTTGCAAATGTTGGGTGAAGCGTCTGTTCTTTTGACAGTGACCAAAGCATACGGGACGAAGCGTAAAGTCCGGAATTAGCGGCTGATAGGATGGCTGTCAGAATGACAAAGTTCATGATGTCAGCTGCGTATGGTACACCGACTCTGTCAAAGACTGCAACGAATGGGCTTTTGATAACGCCCGCTTCTTGAATCGGAATCAGCCCTGAGAGTACAAAAATGGTTCCGATAAAAAAGAGTGAGAGGCGCCAGACCGTTGTTTTAATCGCTTTTGGTATGGTCTTGTCGGGATCAACGCTTTCTCCCGCGGCAATTCCGATCAGCTCAGTTCCTGAGAAGGCAAAGTTGACAGACAGCATGGTCATGAAAATGGGGACAAATCCATTCGGAAAGAGCCCGCCTTCCGCTGTGAAGTTTGACAGCATCGGAGCGGCGCCTCCGTCTTTGATCGGGATGATGCCGAACATAGCGGCGCCGCCTAAAAGAATAAATAATACAATGGCTAATACTTTAATGCTGGAAAACCAAAACTCTGATTCAGCGAAAAACTTGACTGAAAACGCGTTGAGCAAGAAAATCAACAAAGCAAAAACGGCGCTCCACATCCAAACAGACGTATCGGGGAACCAGCGTTGCATTAGCAGGCCTGCCGCTGTGAATTCAGATCCCAATGCAACGGCCCATGTGAGCCAGTACAGCCAGGCGACCGTAAAACCTGTGCCCGGCCCTACGTATGTTGCTGCATAGGTATGAAACGCGCCTGTCACTGGCATGGCTACAGACAATTCGCCAAGGCACAGCATGACCAAATAGACAATTCCCGCGCCGACTAAGTACGCAAGGATGGTTCCGGCAGGGCCTGCTTGCTGAATGGTATAGCCTGAGCTTAAGAACAGACCGGTTCCGATGACGCCTCCTAATGAAAGCATAAAGAGGTGTCTGCTTTTCATACTTCTCTGAAAGTTTGTCTCATTCTTGTTGTGAGCGGATTTCATCTTTTTCCAACTTTCTATGCGGCGATTTTATGGCTTCCTAATAAAAAATCTCATGTCAGCGGGTGACACGAGATTCCGGCAAGCCGGCTTTTAGGTTAGAATATACAAACTATTCCGATAAGTCAAGTGGTTTTTAAAGTCCGGGCCCAGCCGGCGATTTCTTTAATATCCTCCGGTTTTGTCCGGCAGCAGCCGCCAATCAGCTTTGCTCCGTTTTCATACCAGATGCGGGCGCTTTGTCCGTAAGGCTCGCCGCATGCTGCGCCGTTCCACGTTTTGGTGTCCGGATCATATTGTTCGCCTGAATTCGGATAGACGATAATCGGTTTAGAGGTGTTCTTCTTTAGCTCAGCAATCAATGAAGGGATATGCTGAAGCGGGGTGCAGTTGATCCCGACCGCCGCCGCTTGGCTGTGCTGATCAAGCCATGACGCGCATTCAGCGGCAGAGGTTCCGTCACTGATACGCAGACCGTCTTTCGCGCTGAAGCTGAACCACGCATATGTTTCAGGAAATTCCTTCAGCAGACGGACAATTGCTTTTGCCTCAGTAAGACATGGAATCGTTTCACATGCCAAAACATCCGCACCGGCGTCAATCAGGGCTTTCATACGGGGGCGGTGAAATTCAGCCAGCTCATCCTCAGAGATTCCGTAGTTTCCGCGATACTCTGAGCCATCCGCAAGATAGGCGCCATACGGGCCGACAGAGGCCGCAACGATCGGTTTTGGCCGATTCAAGCGGTTATCTTTCTGTGCCCAAAATTCATCACGGGCTTCGGCCGCGATCCTGACGGACATCTGGATAAGCCGGCGGGCTTCCGCTTCGCTGAGCCCGCGTGCGGCAAAGCCTTCAAACGTAGACTGATAGCTGGCGGTGATCGCACAGTCGGCGCCTGCCGCAAAATAATCAGTATGAACTTGTTTAATCAGGTCTGGCTGCTCCATCAGAATTTTTGCCGACCAGAGACTGTCATTCAAGTCGCAGCCTTTGCGCTCAAGCTCGGTTGCCATCGCGCCGTCTAACACGATAAGCGGGTATGTATCTAATAGATGCTGAATTGGATTCATAGGCTGTTCCGATCCTTCTTTCTGATTTTTTGAAAAGATATGAAAATGGTAAAGGACGTCTTGATGTTTGTCAATCAACCGAAAGATAAAAGGTGTTCAGATTCCATTGATCTGAACACCTTCTGCGTTATGATATTTGTTTGTTATGAGGATCAGCAGGCGTTTCTGAAAGCTCCCAGCATTCAATCCGCTCATGATCTTTTATGACATTTTTATAAAAAACGGGATCTTTGCCCGCTTTTTTCTGCCGGGTATAGTCCTTGAGAGCCGCAAAAACCACCTTCGACAATAAGAAAATGGCGATTAAGTTGACGACGACCATCAAGCCCATAAACAAATCGGCCAAATCCCATACTAGCTGCACCTTGGCTACACAGCCAAACACGATCATTGCAAGCACGCCGATGCGGTAAACGAAGATCAGTTTTTTGCTTTTGTTCAAAAAGCCGATATTGGTTTCGCCGTAATAATAGTTGCCGATCAAGGCACAGAATCCGAATAAGAGGATCAGGATGGCGAGAAAGCCTGATGCCCATGGTCCGATATGGGAGCTGAGAGAGGCTTGAGTTAATGCGATTCCGCTCAGTCCCGGTGTATGATAGGCGTCTGAAAACAGGATGATAAAGGCCGTGCTTGTACAAATGACCAGCGTATCAGTAAGCACACCAAATGCCTGGATCAGCCCTTGTTTTACAGGATGGCTTGTCGTCGCGGTGGCAGCGGCATTCGGTGCGCTTCCCATTCCCGCTTCGTTTGAAAAAATCCCCCGTCTGACACCCTGCATTAAAGCTGCTCCCAAAGCGCCGCCGGCCGCCTGGTCAAATCCAAACGCGTTTTTGACAATAAGCGCAAAAACGGCAGGCAGCTGGGTGATGTTTGTGAGAATCACGAAAAAAGCGACTCCAATATACAGGACAGCCAAAACAACAACAATATATTCAGCCAGTTTTGCGATGCGTTTGACTCCGCCAAAGATAATCGTTCCAAACACAGCAATTAAAATGAGTCCAAGTGTCAGGCGGTTTGTGCCGAACGCGTTTTCAAACGCGAGACTGACCGTATTTGATTGAACCGAGTTAAAGACGATACCGAACGACAGCGTGATTAAAACGGCGAACAAGGCGCCCATCCATCTTTTGTTCAGCCCTTTTTCCATATAATAAGCAGGACCGCCGCGGAAGCCGTTTGCATCTTTCACCTTATAAATTTGAGCCAGTGTACTTTCGACAAAGCTTGACGCTGACCCGATAATGGCAATAATCCACATCCAGAAAATCGCACCGGGCCCGCCCAGCGCAATCGCAATGGCAATACCCGTAATGTTTCCGGTGCCGACACGGGCTGCCATGCTGATACAAAACGCTTGAAACGGAGAGATGCTGTTTTTCGAGCGGGATGCAGCGCCTTCCTTTAACACCCTGACCATTTCCTTCAGCATGCGAACCTGCAAAAATTTAAGCCTGAACGTAAAATAGATTCCCAAAGAAAGAAGCAATACAATTAATAGCTTTGACCACAAAAAATCATTAGCGAAACCGACGATATGTTCCAGGAATTGCTGCATACAATCACCTCGTTTTTTATTTTAAAAAATGCTGAGTTCCCACTCCTGTGCGATGTGCTTCAGCAGCATGCCGCCAGTCAGGCTGTTGCCGTATTCATCAATGGCAGGCCCGTAAATGCCGATGCCGCATCCGTTTTGGAAAGGCTGCTCTCTTCTGGCGCTTGGGGGAACCAGCGCCATGATGCCGCCGGAGACACCGCTTTTGGCCGGTACCCCGACAAACGCCGCATATTTTCCGGAGGCGTTATACATGCCGCATGTCAGCATTAAAGCCTTGGCGAGCTTTGCCACATCCTTTGGAATCACCTGCTGGCGGTGAATCGGGTGATAACCGTCATGAGCAAGGATCAGGCCGATCAATGCAATGTCTTCTGTCGTGCCTTCCATGGCACATTGCTTCAGGTAAACCTCCAGCGTTTCTTCCACATCGGCTTCTAAAAAGTTTGTCTCTTTTAAGTAGTAGGCCAATGCTCTGTTGCGGTGGGCGGTTTCCCATTCAGACCGGAAAACTTCCTCATGTATTCTGGGACGTTTCCCTATTAAGGTTTCAATGACAGAGTACAGATACTCCAGCCTATCGCGGGCTGTTTCTCCCGGAAGAAGCGAGGCGATTGTAATGGCGCCCGCGTTAATCATAGGGTTAAACGGTTTTCCGGGCTTGTGCATTTCAAGACGGATAATTGAATTAAAGGCGTCACCTGTCGGCTCGACATCGACGCGGTCAAGCACATAAGGAATGCCGCGGCTCATGCACGCAGCGATAAAGCTGATGACTTTTGAAATGCTTTGCAGGGTAAAAGGGACGTTCCAATCGCCGGCATGTATCATTGCTCCATTAGGCTCCAATATACAAATGCCGAGCTGTGAGTCATTGACTTTTCCTAACGCGGGGATATAATTTGCGCTTTGTCCATTGGCGGCAAAGGGGCGGTAATGTTCTACCCATTCATACAGCTGTGACGCCAGATTCTTCTCTTCCGGGCGTTCTTTTATCAGTTCTTTCATCAAATTCCTCCTATCTGTTTTTGCTATTTGGGACTGAGGCGGAGTAGAATCGAAGACAGGTGAGGCGTTAAACGCTTTCATGAATGCGGAAAGGTATCATAACTGTATAATGGAGACTACAGAATCATACAAAATACGACAAAAATTTTTCGAAAATAAGCCGTTGGTTTTATAAAAAGCTTACATACTGGGTCGAAAGAAATTTGCAGGTTTTTTGTCCTTTCCTCAAAATAAAAATGAGGATGTGATCATAATCAAACTGGAACGTTTTTTTGAGAAAGACGCATATATAATGGCGCTCATGCTCGTTACTGTGCCGCTTGCAGGCGAACTGAAATTTTATCCCCTCAATGAAGAGTTCCGAATCAGCTTCGGCGCGCCGGCTTTTTTCTTTTTCTTAGTGCTGCTGCGGCATGTGTCCGCTGTATTGCCGGGGTTTTTGACTGGAACATCGGTTTTCGTATTTCGTGTTTTATTGGAATTATGGGACGGAAGACACGCAGGGCTGATTCCAATCCTGTATGATCAAGCGTCCGGTTTTTTCTTTTACATGACGTTTGCATGTCTGTTTTATGTGTTGCGGGCGAACCGCTATCGTGATCGGCCGGTAATGCTCGGTTTTTATGGATTTATGATTGAAATTGCTTCCGATAGCGTCGAGCTGGCCGTTCAGTTTCTTCTTTTTCATACGGTGGTGACGCCTGAGAAAATAACGGATATCGCGGTTGTTGCGATTTCTCATACATTTATTGTCATCAGCTTTTTTAACGTGCTCAAGCTGTATGAAACGCAGTCCAGAGAAAAGCAGACAAGGCGGCAAAATGAGCACATGCTGATGATTGTGTCGAATTTATATGAAGAAACAGTGCATTTAAAAAAGACGCTGAAAACAACAGAGCACGTGACAAACGAATCCTATCAGCTCTACCGGGAAGTGAAGGGCAAGGACGATCAGCTCGGAGGCAGGATTCTAAGGCTGGCAGGGGAAATTCATGAAGTGAAAAAGGACAACCAGAGGATATATGCCGGGCTTTCGAAACTGATTTCCAATGAAAGTTTTAAAGATTATATGAATGCCTCGGACCTTTTCCGGCTTGTCACTCGAATGAATGAAAAGTACGCTGAATCATTGGGCAAACAGATCAATTTTCATTGTTCAATAGAGGGCGAGCATGACGATTATCATGTATTTATTGTTCTTTCTATCATTAATAATTTGACGGCAAACGCGGTGGAGGCGATGGGGGATGAGGGAACGGTCAGTCTGAGGCTCCGTAAGCCAGATGAGAGTATGATAGAATTTCAGGTGGAAGACAATGGTCCCGGCATTTCGGAGAAAATAGGAGATATTGTGTTTGATCCGGGCTTTACCTCAACATATGACAAGTTTGGCACGCCCTCAACCGGAATTGGGCTTTCCTACGTCAAGGAAATCGTGACAGAGCTTGAGGGAGACATCAAGTTTCACAACCAGCAGCAAGGAGTGGTCTTTACCATCAGGCTGCCTGCCAGACATTTGATTCAGAAAGGATGAACGGATAATATGCGTTTTTTTATCGCTGATGATGACCGCGCGGTGCGGTCGATTTTAAGGCAGATCATAGAGGATGAGGACCTTGGAGAGGCTGCGGGTGAAGCGGAAGACGGAAGCCAAGTGGAAGGGCATATATTGCAATTTAAGCAGATTGATATTTTGTTAATCGATTTATTAATGCCCGGGCGGGACGGAATTGAGACCATACGCCGGATCAAGGACTCTTATTCCGGGAAAATCGTAATGATCTCACAAGTGGAAGCTAAAGAAATGGTCGGAGAAGCGTATTCTCTCGGCATTGAATATTTTATTCATAAACCAATTAACCGTATTGAAATTGTGACTGTTCTGCAAAAGGTGAAGGAACGAATCGAGCTTGAAAACTCGATCGGAGATATCCAAAACTCTTTAAGCCGGCTGGTCAACCGAACCGAACGGAAAGCACGGTCTCAGTATAAAAATGACAACAGCTTAAAAGAAGCGGGAACATTTTTGCTATCCGAGCTCGGTATGATGGGGGAAGGCGGCGCTCATGATATGATGGCGGTCCTTCAGTATTTAACTGAGCATGAACAATCTGAGCCTTACGAAAAAAATATCCCTTCTTTAAAACAAATCTTCACACAAGTAGCGGAACGAAAGCTTGGAGCTGCGGCATCACAAACGGAAATCAACCGCGAAGTGAAAGCCTCGGAACAGCGAATCCGCAGAGCCATTATTCATTCGCTGGACCATTTTGCCTCATTGGGCACAACTGATTTTTCGAATCCTAAATTCGAAACCTACGCATCAAAATTCTTTGATTTTCCGGTCGTCAGCCAAAAAATGAAAGAAATTCAATCCAAAGAGGCAAAACCCCTCGCACCTGCCAGAGTGAATATGAAAAAATTTATACACGTATTTTTTTTGGAAGCGAAGCTTTTGAACGAAACGATGAAAGAAAGAAGTATGTGAAAAAACAGCCGGCTAGCAGCGGCTGTTTTTTTATGCGGAAAAACGGGGGCTTTCAGCGTTTTTATGAAAAGTCTGAAAATAAAGTTATTGACTTATTGTTTATTTGTCTTACAATTAAACAAAAGGATATGTTGAAAGGAGAGGATATGCAACCACATGATTTTAAAGCGCTTTCAAATGAGCTGTTTACACAAATGACAGGAGGTTTTGTACATGAGCCGTATAAGAAAAGCACCTGAAGGGATTTTAGGTTTTCCGGTTGCGCCTTTTAATACACAAGGAAAGCTGGAGGAAGAAGCTCTGTTTCAAAATATCGAGTTTTTGCTCGAAGAAGGCTTGGAAGCGATTTTTATCGCCTGCGGGTCAGGGGAATTTCAGTCCCTTAGCCAGAAAGAATACGAAAACATGGTCGAAGTCGCGGTTTCGGCTGCGGGAGGAAAGGTCCCGGTCTATACGGGAGTGGGCGGCAATCTCAGCACCGCGCTTGATTGGGCGCGTATATCGGAGAAAAAAGGCGCTGACGGCTATTTGATCCTTCCTCCGTATTTGGTGCATGGCGAACAGGAGGGGCTGTATCAGTACGCCAAAACGATTATTGAAAGCACAGACTTGAATGCCATTCTGTATCAGCGCGACAATGCCGTATTTTCTCTTGAACAGATCAAGCGGCTGACGGAGCTGGAACAGCTTGTTGGTGTGAAAGACGGGGTGGGGAACATGGATTTGAATATCAACCTCGCCTATACAATTGGTGACCGCTTGGGATGGCTTAACGGAATGCCGATGGCTGAAGTGACGATGCCGTCCTACCTGCCAATCGGTTTTCACTCTTATTCTTCAGCCATTTCGAATTATATTCCGCATATTTCCCGGATGTTCTATGAAGCTTTGAAAAACGGAAACAACGATGCGGTGAAGGAACTCTATCAGCATGTCATTCTGCCGATCAACGATATCCGGAAGCAGCGGAAAGGGTATGCGGTGTCCTTGATCAAAGCCGGCATGGAGATTATGGGGATGAATGTGAGAAATACAGCCAGACCGCCTGTCGGACCGGTTGAAAAAGAACACTATCAGAAATTGGAAGCCATTTTGAGGCAAGCGGCGGATCGTTTCCCGAAGAAGGCCGCGACGGTTTGACAAACATAAAAAGCATGAAAGGGGCAATGGGCATGTCTGTAATCACGGAAAAAAACACATATCTCAATTTTATTAATGGAGAGTGGGTCAAAGCTCAATCAGGCGATATGATCAAATCGGAAAATCCTGCGGATGTGAACGACATCGTCGGCTATGTGCAGAGATCAACGGCTGATGATGTGGACCGGGCCGTCGCCGCCGCTAATGAGGCAAAAACGGGATGGAGAAAGCTGACGGGTGCAGAACGGGGCCAACTGCTGTACAAAACAGCTGATATCATGGAGCAGCGCTTAGAGGACATCGCCGCATGTGCGACGCGTGAAATGGGAAAAACCCTGCCGGAAGCAAAAGGAGAAACCGCTCGCGGCATTGCGATTCTTCGCTATTACGCCGGCGAGGGCATGCGCAAAACAGGCGATGTTATTCCGTCTACTGACAAAGACGCACTGATGTTTACAACTCGTGTCCCGCTTGGTGTCGTCGGCGTGATTTCGCCGTGGAACTTCCCGATAGCGATCCCGATTTGGAAAATGGCGCCGGCACTGGTGTACGGCAATACTGTTGTCATCAAACCCGCAACAGAAACTGCCGTTACATGTGCGAAGATCATCGCTTGTTTTGAAGAAGCGGGATTTCCGGCGGGAGTCATCAATTTGGTGACTGGCCAAGGGTCAGTTGTCGGCCAAGGTATTGCCGAACATGACGGGGTCAATGCCATTACGTTCACGGGTTCGAATCAGGTTGGGAAAATCATCGGGCAAGCCGCTTTAGCGAGAGGCGCCAAATATCAGCTTGAAATGGGCGGGAAAAACCCGGTGATCGTAGCGGATGATGCTGATCTTGAAGCGGCAGCGGAAGCCGTGGTGACAGGCGCTTTCCGTTCAACGGGCCAGAAGTGCACCGCAACGAGCCGTGTCATTGTCCAAAGCGGAATTTACGACCGCTTTAAAGAAAAACTGCTGCAGCGCACAAAGGAGATCACGATCGGAGACAGCTTGAAAGAAAACGTTTGGATGGGACCGATCGCAAGCAAAAATCAGCTTGATAACTGTCTATCGTATATTGAAAAAGGCAAGCAGGAAGGCGCTTCTCTTTTGATCGGAGGAGAAAAGCTGGAGGATGGAAAGTATCAAAACGGATATTATGTGCAGCCTGCCATTTTTGACAACGTGACATCTGACATGACGATTGCCCAGGAGGAAATTTTCGGACCGGTCATCGCTCTGTCAAAGGTGGACACGATGGAGGAGGCTTTAGACACCTCCAATGATGTGAAGTTCGGATTAAGTGCATCTATTTTTACGCAAAACATCGGCCGTATGCTTTCATTCGTTGATGAGATTGAAGCCGGGCTTGTCAGGGTCAACGCGGAAAGCGCAGGGGTTGAGCTTCAGGCGCCATTTGGCGGCATGAAGCAATCAAGCTCCCACTCCCGCGAACAGGGTGAGGCCGCGAAGGACTTCTTCACGGCGATCAAAACCGTATTTGTGAAGCAGTAAAGGTGCTGGAAAGAGGCGCTTGTCTCTTTCCAAGCCTTATCACCAGCCAGCATATGATTCTCTACTTTGACAAAGGAGAAGATATTATGAAAAAAGACCATGCGAATGTTTCGCCGGCGGGCAAAAAAACATCTGTACGCTGGTTCATCGTATTTATGCTGTTTCTTGTGACGTCTATTAACTACGCAGATCGTGCGACGCTTTCGATTACAGGTGATTCCGTCCAGCATGACCTTGGACTGGATTCGGTTGCCATGGGGTATGTTTTTTCTGCATTCGGCTGGGCCTATGTCATCGGACAGCTTCCCGGAGGCTGGCTGCTGGATCGATTTGGATCAAAAACGGTTATTGCGTTAAGCATCTTTTTCTGGTCATTTTTTACGCTGCTGCAAGGGGCGATTGGATTTTTTACCGCTGGCACAGCGATTATCCTGCTGTTTGCGCTGCGCTTTTTAGTCGGGCTTTCTGAGGCGCCTTCATTTCCCGGAAACGGCAGAGTGGTTGCTTCCTGGTTCCCGAG
Organism: Bacillus sp. AF23; assembly: GCF_020861455.1. Lineage (NCBI taxonomy): Bacteria > Bacillati > Bacillota > Bacilli > Caryophanales > Bacillaceae > Bacillus > Bacillus sp. AF23. Next base: position 267,548 of record NZ_JAJHVY010000027.1, on the reverse strand, counting down.
CTCCGAACGCGGTACAGCTTCAGCCTTTTTTAACTCAGCTCAATACTTCGCAATCGTCATTTTTTCTCCTTTAATGGGCTGGCTCACCCACTCTTTTGGCTGGCATTCCGTCTTCGTAGTGATGGGGGCCGCGGGAATCCTACTGGCTTTTATCTGGTTAAAAACGGTATATGAACCGAAAAAACATCCGAAGGTCAACAAAGCCGAGCTTGCGTACATTGAAGAAGGCGGCGGGCTGATTTCAATGGATGACAGTCAAAGCAAGCAGGAAAAAGAATCAAAATGGCCGTATATCAAACAGTTATTAACCAACCGCATGCTGATTGGCGTGTACATCGCGCAATATTGCATTACGACTCTCACCTATTTCTTTCTCACATGGTTTCCGGTATATTTGGTTCAGGCCCGCGGAATGTCCATTCTTGAAGCGGGATTTGTGGCTTCCCTCCCGGCGCTGTGCGGATTTGCGGGCGGCGTGCTTGGAGGCATCGTGTCTGATTTTTTACTGAAAAAAGGCCGTTCTCTCACCTTCGCGAGAAAAGGACCGATCATTGTCGGCATGCTGCTGTCTTGCAGCATGATTATCTGCAACTATACAGATTCAGCGTGGCTCGTCGTTGTAATCATGTCACTCGCGTTCTTCGGAAAAGGCTTTGGCGCCTTGGGCTGGGCTGTCGTGTCGGACACGTCGCCAAAAGAGTGTGCGGGATTAAGCGGCGGTTTGTTCAACACATTCGGAAACATCGCCTCGATTACGACTCCGATTATGATCGGCTACATCGTGAATGCCACAGGATCTTTTAATGGCGCGCTCGTTTTTGTCGGCGCTAATGCGATTGCAGCAGTCCTCAGCTATTTGCTGCTGGTCGGGCCGATCAAACGGGTCGTATTAAAGAAACAAGAGCAAGACCCCGATCAATCACTGCCTGTCTAATACTTATGAAAGCGCTTTATCAAAGGAGGATGACAGATGAGTTCACCAATACAGGAACAGGTTCAAAAAGAAAAAAGATCGAATATTCCATCAATTACTGAAATGAGAGTCATTCCAGTCGCGGGGCATGACAGTATGCTGCTGAATTTAAGCGGCGCCCACAGCCCGTTTTTTACCCGAAATCTTGTCGTCTTAACGGACAGCAGCGGGAATCAGGGTGTCGGCGAGGTGCCGGGCGGGGAAGCGATCCGCCGCACACTGGAGCTTGCAGAGCCGCTTGTTGTGGGAAAATCGATCGGCGCGTACCAGTCGATTTTGCAAACAGTCAGAAAGCAGTTTGGGGACCAGGACAGGGGAGGCCGCGGTATCCAGACATTTGATTTGCGCACTGCGGTGCATGTGGTCACAGCCTTGGAAGCCGCTTTGTTAGATGTGCTCGGCAAATTTCTCAATGAACCGGTTGCGGCTTTGCTTGGAGAAGGACAGCAGCGGGATGAGGTCAAGATGCTCGGTTATCTATTTTACATTGGTGACCGAAAGCGGACGACATTGCCGTATCAAAGCAATCAGCAGTCAGATTGCGAGTGGTTCCGTCTCCGCCATGAGGAAGCGCTGACGCCTGAGGCCGTTGTACGTCTTGCAGAAGCGGCACAAGAGCGCTACGGCTTCCAAGATTTCAAGCTGAAAGGCGGCGTATTGCGGGGCGAGGAAGAAATGGAAGCCGTCACCGCGTTATCAAAACGTTTTCCTGAGGCGAGAATTACCCTTGATCCGAACGGAGCTTGGCCGCTAGAAGAAGCTGTTACATTATGCAGAGGAAAGCATGATGTACTTGCTTATGCCGAAGATCCGTGCGGGGCGGAAAACGGTTATTCCGCACGTGAAGTGATGGCTGAGTTCCGCCGCGCGACAGGCCTGCCGACCGCGACAAATATGATTGCGACTGACTGGCGGGAAATGGGGCACGCGATTCAGCTGCACGCGGTCGATATTCCGCTGGCTGATCCCCATTTCTGGACGATGCAGGGTTCGGTGCGGGTTGCACAGATGTGCCATGATTGGGGGCTGACGTGGGGCTCGCACTCCAATAATCATTTTGACATCTCCCTTGCCATGTTTACCCATGTCGCGGCCGCAGCTCCGGGACGCATCACGGCGATTGATACCCATTGGATCTGGCAGGACGGACAGCGTTTAACCAAACAGCCTTTAGAAATTGCTGATGGCTGTGTGAAGGTGCCTGATAAGCCTGGGCTTGGCATCGAAATTGATATGGAACAAGTGGAAAAAGCGCATGATCTCTATCGAAAAATGAATTTAGGCGCACGGAACGATGCAATCCCTATGCAGTTTCTGATCAGCAATTGGGAGTTTGACCGCAAGCGCCCGTGTCTGGTGCGATAAGTTTTATTCTAAATATTGTCATAACGAATATTTTGTCTTACAATTGAACAACTGAAGGGAGAGTTGTTCGTGTACGAAGGTTTAGAAGATCTGAAGGTGGATACAGTCAATCGGAAAACATTAGCCAAGCAGGTCATTGAACGGATTGTCCATTTACTGTCAAGCGGACAATTAAAGGCCGGAGACAAATTGCCGACAGAAATGGAGCTAATGGATATCTTACATGTCAGCAGACCGGTGCTTCGCGAAGCGCTTAGCTCACTAGAGACGCTGGGCGTTATCACGAGAAAAACCCGCGGCGGCACGTATTTCAATGACAAAATCGGGATGCAGCCTTTTTCCGTCATGCTTGCTTTGGCGACTGATAATCTTCCGGCCATTATTGAAGCGCGGATGGCGTTAGAACTCGGGCTGGTGACGATTGCCGCGGAAAAGATAAATCAAGATGAGCTTAAGCGTTTACAAAAAACAATCGACGACATCGCCAGCAGCACTGACAACAATTATGGAGAAGCAGATAAAGAATTTCACCGAATTATTGCATTAAGCGCTAATAATCCCGTTGTTGAAGGAATGATTCAATCTTTGCTGATCACACATGCGAAAATCGACAGCCAGATTCCGTACAGGGAAAGGGATGTTACGGTTGAATACCACAAAAAAATCTACGACGCCCTTGCCAAAAGAGATCCTTACCAGGCTCATTACCACATGTATGAGCATTTGAAATTTGTCCGTGACAAAATTTTGAATGGAATAGATGAAAAATAATTGTTATGACAGCCGCAGTTTGAAATCGGGATTTGCGGCTTTTTTTAAATCAAAATCGGAAAGCGTTTACAATGTTGAGGAGTGATATTCCTATGGTGATGAACCTCAGACAGAATCAAGCGCCTCTTTACATTAAAGTGAATGTAAAAGATAACACGGCGATTATTGTAAATGACGGCGGACTGAAAAAGGGCACTGTTTTTCCATGCGGGCTGATGCTTGAAGAAGATGTTCCTCAAGGCCATAAAGTGGCCCTAACCGATTTGAATCAGGGAGATGCCATCGTGCGTTATGGAGAAGTGATCGGATTTGCAGATCAGCCGATCAAACGCGGAAGCTGGGTGCGGGAAGCTTTGGTGAGAATGCCCGCCCCTCCGGAACTCCATGACCTTCCTATCGCAAACAAAGTGCCTGAACCGCTGCCGCCTCTTGAAGGCTATACGTTTGAAGGATATCGAAATGCTGACGGCAGTGCGGGAACAAAAAATATTCTCGGTATCACCACAAGTGTTCAATGTGTCGTCGGCGTGCTGGATTATGCGGTAAAACGGATAAAAGAAGAACTTCTTCCGAAATATCCAAATGTCGATGATGTCGTGCCGCTTCATCATCAATATGGATGCGGCGTGGCCATCAATGCCCCAGACGCCGTGATTCCCATCCGCACGATTCAAAATCTGGCAAAGCATCCGAACTTCGGCGGGGAAGTGATGGTGGTCGGATTAGGATGTGAAAAGCTCCTCCCGGCACGGATTGCACCTGAGAAAAAAGATCACATCATTTCACTTCAAGATCATCAAGGCTTTGCGAATATGATTCAATCGATCATGGAAATGGCGGAGGAGCGGTTAATCAGACTCAACAGCAGAGTCCGTGTAACCTGCCCTGTTTCTGACCTGGTAATTGGCTTGCAATGCGGCGGCAGTGATGCCTTTTCCGGCGTGACGGCGAATCCGGCAGTGGGATATGCGGCTGATTTATTGGTTCGGGCAGGCGCAACGGTCTTGTTTTCTGAAGTGACTGAGGTGCGGGATGCGATTCACTTATTAACGCCGCGAGCTGTCAGCGAAGAGGTCGGACGTTCGCTGATCGATGAGATGAAGTGGTATGACAGCTATCTGAGGCGGGGGGAAGCAGACAGAAGCGCCAATCCGTCACCTGGCAATAAAAAAGGCGGTTTATCCAATGTGGTGGAAAAAGCGTTAGGATCGGTAGCAAAGTCAGGCACAAGCCCCATTTCCGGTGTGCTCGGGCCTGGGGAGAAGGCGGAGAAAAAGGGTTTGCTGTTTGCAGCGACGCCGGCAAGCGACTTTGTGTGCGGAACCCTTCAGCTGGCGGCAGGCATGAATCTGCAGGTCTTTACGACAGGCAGAGGAACACCGTATGGATTGGCTGCTGCGCCGGTGCTGAAAGTATCTACACGCCATTCATTAACAGAGCATTGGGCGGATTTAATCGATATCAATGCCGGGCGAATTGCTACCGGAGAGGCCAGTATCGAAGAAGTCGGCTGGGAGATTTTTCGGATGGTCTTAGATGTAGCGAGCGGCAGGAAACAAACATGGGCGGACCATTGGGGCCTTCATAATGATTTGTGTTTGTTTAACCCCGCGCCTGTGACTTGATTCATTTTTTATAGTAGATCAAAACTGGAATATGATGTAACATGGAGATCAACTACAATGAACGGAGGGGTTCCGACATGGCATTCAATAGATTCCGATTAATACGAATTCAATAGTGAACGACACTCGCCTGGATGCGGGGAATCGGGATGAATCTGCCTATGTATGTACCCTAATATTGTAATGAAAAGAGGGTGGCGATGCTGCCCTCTTTTTTTGTTCCTTAAAAACATCCCTTCTCTCTAACGACAGGCGGAATATGAGAAAGGGGAAAAGAGATGACAAACCCGAACGAAAGGCAGCTAATCACTGAGATTGTCGCGTTTGCACGCAATCAAGGTTTGACGGTTCACTCTGATAACGCTCAATTGAATGAAACGGGAATGGATTTTCAAGTTGTATTTGCCGAGGATGATACAGGTATGCCATGGGTACTGCGAAAACCGCGGCGAAGCGATGTTGTTGAAAGAGCAGCTTCAGAAGGCAGAACGCTTGCCTTTCTCCGCGCGAATCTCACAGCTGATGTGCCGGATTGGAAAATTCATACGCCGGAATTGATCGCTTACCCGAAGCTTAGCGGAACGCCTGCTGCTGGAATTGATTTGGAACAGAAACAATATGTATGGAATATGAATCATCAGCCGCCGTCAGACGATTTTGTTCATACACTTGCCGAAATACTGGCAGAATTGCATGGCATGAATCAAACATCTGCCGGCAAATCCGGAATAGAAGTGGTGATGCCAGAAGATTTCAGGAAAATGACAGCTGAATCTATGGCTGATGTGAAGAATAAGTTTGGCGTATCTAAGCAGCTTTGGGAAAGATGGCAAACGTGGATCAATGATGATGCATACTGGCCCGGTTTCTCCGCGCTGATACACGGCGATCTCCATCCGCCGCATATCCTTATTGATCAAAATGAACACGTCACAGGCCTTCTGGATTGGACAGAAGCGAAAGTCGCCGATCCAGCCAAGGATTTTGTCTTTTACCACATGATTTTCGGAGAAAAAGAAACAGCCCGTTTGCTTGAATGCTATGATCAAGCAGGCGGCCGTGTATGGTCAAAAATGCAGGCTCACATCTCAGAGATGCAGGCGGCGTATCCGCTGGAAATTGCCAAGTTCGCTCTTCAGACACAGCAGGAGGAGCACGTAAATATGGCTCTGGAAGCACTTGGCGAATCTAAATTGGATTAAGAATTGACTTCTGTAAATTGACGGAGTATTATAAATTTTACAAACGAAAGAACGGATTAACAATTGTGAGGAAGAGCAAGTAAGCATCAGTGAGCGGGGTTCAGAGAGTCGGTGGCAGGTGTGAACCGATCCTCCCCTGATGCCGAATGGGCTTCTGAATTGCTTTGCTGAATAGATAGTAGACAATGCCGGGATGCTCTCCCCGTTACCAAGAGAGGAGTATCGAAACTGACGTTTTCTGTACTGATGAGCGAATGGCTTTTTAGCTGTTAATAAAGGTGGTACCGCGAGACCCTCGTCCTTTGATAGGACGGGGGTTTTTGTGTTTCTTAAAGGAGGTGACGGCCAATGGAAGAAGGCTGGTGGTCCATGTTTAATCAATGGGAAAGGAGGAATTCAAATGGTGATCGCAACTGATGATCTGGAGGTTGCTTGTCCGCATTGTGAAAGAGCCGGAGAAATAGAAGGCAAACCTTGCCCGGCATGCAGCGGGAAGGGCGTCATTCTGACGGCTCAAGGAAATACGCTTTTGGATTTTATCCAAAAACATATGAACAAGTAAAGGAGAAAAGCTGAGCTGAGCGGCTGCAGGTAAAAGCTGAAAACAGGAAAAAAAGAATAAATTTTGTAAAACACACATGTTTTTCAATTACAATAAGCGTAATGACATGTGTGTTTTTTTGACTATGAAAAAGGTTAGGTGAGAGGATGCAGCGCATATTGCTTGTGGAGGATGACCATTCCATCAGTGAAATGGTGGACCATTATTTAACAAAAGAAGGCTTTGAAATCGTGCATGCTTTCGACGGTGAAGAGGGCATTCGGAGGTTTCAAGAGCAGGCGTACGACCTTATTCTGCTTGATATTATGCTTCCGGAGCTGAATGGAATGGATGTTTTAAAAATCATTCGGGAAAAAAGCAAGATTCCTGTTTTAATGATTTCAGCAAAAGACGGAGATGTTGATAAAGCACTGGGGCTGGGATTCGGGGCGGATGATTATATCGCCAAACCGTTTTCGATGATTGAACTGACAGCCAGAGTCAAAGCAGCGATACGGAGGGCGACGCAATATTCGTCGAGTGAACCGGCTGAACATCAGGTGATTCGTGTTCACCAGCTTACGATCGATATAGACAATGTATCCGTTCTGAAAAACGGCGAACCGCTTCAGCTGACGTCAACCGAATGGCAGCTGCTGATACTATTTGCAGCAAATCCTAAAAAGGTGTTTACGAAAGAACAAATCTATCGTTCCGTATGGAATGAGGAGTACTTCGGCGACCAAAACATCATTAATGTACATATGAGACGGCTGAGAGAAAAGATTGAAGATGATCCATCGTCTCCTCAATATATCAAAACATTATGGGGCATCGGCTATAAATGGGGAGAGTTTTAGAATGGCAGTATTAACGATTGCCGCTATCATCGCTTTAGCGTGTCTGAATGTCATTCAATATATGATGAAAAAGAACCGGGACAGGAATTTGACGTATACGGCAGAAAAGCTTAGCGCCATGCTTGACAACGAATCGGCCGATCAGGTTTTACTTCATACAGATGACCGTGCGCTTAGGAATCTGCTCGTCAACATCAATCTGCTCGCTGAGGACCATCAGCATATCAACGCCCGGTTTGCAAAAACAGAGCAATCCATGAGACGGATGCTGACCAATATGTCACACGATCTCAAAACACCTCTGACAGTCATTCTCGGTTATATCGAAGCCATCCAAAGTGACCGGGATATGCCGGACAGCGAGCGGGAAAGACTGCTTGAGAAACTGCACCAAAAAACAAATGAACTCATCCAAATGATCCACTCTTTTTTTGATTTAGCCAAATTGGAATCTGAAGACAAACAAATCCCGATCACAAAAATACATATCAACGAAGTATGCAAACGAAATATCCTGCATTACTATGATGCCGTTCAGGCAAAAGGTTTTAACGCGGAGATTGATATTCCGGATACACCGGTATACGCGCATGCAAATGAAGAGGCGCTGGACCGTATCCTGCAAAATTTATTATCCAACGCGATTCAATATGGCGCGGTTGGCAAGTTTATCGGATTATCACTTTCTTATGATGAGACAAGCATTGCCATCTCCGTATGGGACCGCGGAAAAGGAATCAGTGAAACAGACCAGCAGCGGGTATTTGAGAGGCTGTACACACTTGAAGAATCAAGAAACAAAGCATTCCAAGGGAGCGGTCTCGGTTTGACGATCACGAAAAGGCTTGTGGAAAAAATGGGGGGCTCCATCTCTCTTCAAAGCAAGCCGTATGAACGGACAGCGTTTACGATTACATTAAAACGAATGACCTATTAACAATCGTAAGAATTTCTTAAGAATGAAGAAATAAAAATGACAGGGCCCGCCGCTACAATAGAAAACAGGAAAAAGAGGAAAGGAGCAACAACGTTGACTTACATCGTACAAACAAACGGACTGACCAAAACGTTTCAAGGCAAAGAAGTCGTATCAGATGTCAGCATGCATATCAAAAAAGGCGAAATTTACGGCTTTCTCGGCCCGAACGGAGCAGGGAAAACAACCATCATGAAAATGCTGACAAGTCTTGTAAAACCGACAAGCGGTGAAATCAATATCCTCGGAAACAATCTCACTCATACGTCATATGAGGTGCTTGGCAAGATCGGCAGCATGATTGAATATCCAATTTTCTATGAAAATCTGACGGCTATCGAAAATTTAGAGCTGCATTGTGCATACATGGGATACCACAATAAAAAAGCCATTCAAGAAGTGCTCGATATGGTGAATTTAAAACAGATCGACAAGAAACCCGTCAAAACATTTTCGCTTGGAATGAAGCAGCGCCTCGGCATAGCGCGCGCCATCCTCACCAAACCTGATCTGCTTATATTGGATGAGCCGGTAAACGGCCTTGATCCTGTCGGCATTAAAAAGATCAGAAACTTATTTCAAGTATTAAGCAAAGAGTATGGAATGACACTGCTGATCTCCAGCCATATGCTGAGTGAAATCGAACAAATTGCGGACACAATCGGCGTCATTCGTGACGGCAGGCTGCTGGAAGAGGTGTCGATGGAAGATGTAAGGGGACAAAACACAGAATACATCGAACTCGTTACATCGAATCAGACAAAAGCCTGCTTTGTGCTTGAGAAAGAACTTCACATTGCCAACTTTAAAATCTTAAATGATAAAACCATTCGGATTTATGATGCTCAACGATCACAGGGTGCCATATCAAAAGCGCTTATTTTAAATGATGTAGACATTGAATCAATGAATAAAAAGTATACTTCACTGGAGGACTACTTCATCAGCTTGATCAACGGCAATCACATCAGTGCGTAGAGGAGGCGAGACCGTTGCTGAATTTGATCAGAATCGAATTAAGGAAAATGAAGTTGGGATGGTATGTGAGAGGAGTTATCATTGCTAACCTGATTATCCTTGGCTTTATGTGGTTGGTCAGTTACATAGAAAAAGCGGAGGGCACTGAATCGTTCCAAAGCATGGATGATGCATTTCTCGTCATTGGCACTTTTGTCAGAGCGGTGTTTATCGTTTTTGGCGCTGTACTGATCGCCAAATTAGTCATATCGGAATATAAAAACAAAACGATTCAAGTGATGTTTACGTACCCGATCAGCCGGAAAAAACTGCTTGCTGCTAAGCTTAGCATCTCAGGCGGGCTGACGTTTATCACTATTTTAGTCTCAAATGCGTTCGTAGCAGCCGCTTTCTATATGCTGAATTCGATCTGCCATGTCATTCCGGGAGAATTGAGCGCCGATGTCATTTCTCAGCATTCGGTAAAAATGGCGGTTTTCGCTTTTGGCGCCGCTGGCACCAGTTTAGTTCCCATCTTTTTTGGGATGCGTAAGCACTCTGTCTCGGCAACCATCATTTCATCTGTCGTGATCGTCATGCTGATGAGTTCAACAAGCCCGGGCCTGTCCATTTCTTCCATTGTATATATTCCATTATCTCTAGCTGCTGTCGGTTTGTTTTTTTCATACATGGCAGTCAGGAAAGCAGACTGGCAAGATGCTTAAATACGGAGTTGAAACAACATGTTGAATTTAATGAAACTTGAATTAAAAAAAATGAAATTAGGCTGGTATTACAGAGGCGCCGTTATTGCAAATCTATGTATTCTCGGATTTATATGCTTGATCGCATCAGAAGAAAAAAAACTCCCGCAGCCGGAGGTGATGACTGATGCGGCATCCACGCTATTTTTGCTTGGAACGTTTGTAAGATCTGTATTTGTTGTTTTCGCCAGTGTGCTGATTGCCAAATTGATTATTAGCGAGTACAAAAATAAAACGATTACCGTCATGTTTACATATCCCATCAGCCGGAAAAAACTGATTGCTGCCAAGCTGCTGATTACAGGCGGACTGACGTTTATCACCATTATGGTGTCTGAAATTGCGCTTTCATTCATCTTTGCGCAAATCAATCAATATTATCAACTTACACCTGCGATGTTATCAGTCCAGACTATCGGGCAAGAGGTCGGCAGTATGGCGATATATGCCGCTTCGGCTGCGTGCTTGAGTTTTATTCCTTTATATTTTGGGATGAGGAAACGCTCTGTTCCGGCTGCTATCATTTCATCGGTTATATTGACGATACTGATCAGCCAGCAAAGCCCCGAGTTATCGCTGGCAACGATTATCTACATTCCGCTTTCTTTAGGTGCGATCGGCATCTTGATAGCGATTTGGTCTGTCCGAAACATAGACCGGGAAGATGCTTTATGATAGAAGGCCGATGCTGTCAGCACCGGCCTTTTGATTATGAATCTGTTCTTGTTTCAAGATAATGCTTTTTGCCAATTTCTTTGCTCATCATATAGAAATGGAAGCAATATTCACCGATGGCCATGGCGATTGCTCCAAATAGAGCCGCCAGCGCAATTTCTCCGCCAGTCATCCCCATAGAAAGCGGCATGCCCATCAGCCAAATCGCGAGAAATGCCAAACCGAAATCAGCCAAAGTGGCGATCATATTGTTCCATCGGGGCAATACATAAAGGTCTCCAAGCAAATAAGAAATGACCCCTAACACAACCGTCATCAGCAGCGTATCACCAAACGTGAAACCAAAGCCAAGACCCAGCACCAAATACAAAACAATAATCGTCATAATACCTTTAATCGCGAGCGCTTTCACATGTGTCATGATAAGGTTCCTCCTTCTTTTATCTGATTTGTTATGTATGATTCCTCAAATACGGAAAGTTAAACATTACTTTGTGTTCTTTACAAAGCGTTTTCGGCTACAGGTGGAAAAAGGCTGAAGAACTGTTATGAATCAGGGGATGAAGCGGCAGCTGCCATACCCGTGGAATCCGGGATTTTACCGGAGATTTCCTTGACGGCCAGATGTCCATTTTTCTTCTGCAATTACCGATCTTTATGGTTTGTGACAGCACCGGGAGAATAAATTTTAAAACTTCTCCTGTCCCTCCGTCATCACTCTTTGGGTATTGCAATATGATGAAAGGAGAAAAAGGGGAGGTGACGTGATGGCGGTTGTGAGAGCAACAAGCGCTGATGTCAACTTGATGGCACGGCTGCTCAGAGCGGAAGCGGAAGGTGAAGGAAAGCAGGGGATGCTGCTTGTCGGAAATGTTGGGATTAATCGGCTGAGGGCCAATTGCTCTGATTTTAAAGGCCTCCGCACCATCAGGCAGATGATTTTTCAGCCGCATGCGTTTGAAGCGGTGACCCATGGATACTTTTATCAAAGACCGCGGGAAAGCGAGCGGGCCTTGGCACGCCGGACGATAAACGGGGAGAGGTTCTGGCCGGCAAAATTCAGCTTGTGGTATTTCAAGCCGGGAGGAAACTGCCCGCCGACCTGGTATAACCAGCCGTTTGTGGCCAGATTCAAATCACATTGTTTTTATCAGCCGACGGGCGAAACATGTGAAAATGTATATAACACATTTTAAGGAGAGACGCCGTTCACATCTGAACGGTGTTTTTTCTTTAAAAAGTTATACCAATGGTAAATATTTCTGTGAGATAATCGGATAAAAGAACTACAGGAGATGACAAAATGGCGACAATTGACCTGCAAAAGAAGAGCGTAAAAATCGTACTGGAGAAAAAGCAGTTAACCAAGGTGACGGCTCGTGTCGGGCTGGTGCTGGATATTACCGGTTCAATGAGAACGCTGTATAAAAACGGAACGGTTCAAAAAGTGGTGGAGCGGATTTTGGCTGTGGCTGATCAGTTTGATGATAACGGCCTGCTTGATGTATGGGTTTATGATAATGAATTCTCCCGGTTAAAGCCAGTCAATGAAATCGATTTTTCAGGCTATGTTGATCGCGAAATTTTGAATAATGAACTCTTGCATAAATTCGGGAGAAATGATGAGCCGCCGGTCATAAAAGATGTGTTACATAAATATGTTGTGGAAGAACCGAGTTCATATCCCGCTTTTATCGTTTTTATTAATGATGGAGGGTGTAAAAAATCCATCAAACCTATTATTGAAGCTGCCTCTGATAAACCGGTGTTTTGGCAGTTTGTCGGCATCGGAAACGGCAACTTCGATTTTCTTAATAAACTGGATACGCTAGAAGGGCGTGTTGTTGATAACGCAAACTTCCTGCATATCGAAGACATTGAACGCATCTCTGATGATGAGCTTTATGATGCGTTGCTTACTGAATTTCCATTTTGGCTGCAAGAAGTGAAGGAAAAAGGAATTTTAATAGAACAAGAGCCTGAAGCTGCAAAACCGGAAAAGAAGGGCTTTTTCAGCAGATTGTTTTCTAAATAACAGACAGCTTTTCCGAACACTGAGTGATTTTGCAAAATCGCTCGGTGTTTTTGTTTTTTTAAGATCATGTGAAGAAAAATGGGTAAAAAGGGCGGCTTGCAAACGACAGGATATGCAGAAAACACGCCGTTTTGCCAGCTGTCGGCATGTTTCGGCGAAAGGGCTGTGAATGAAGTCCTGTTTCCCATGTTCAGTGCTTACAATCCCTTCACACTTCTTCACAGCTAATTAACAATGGTTTCCTATAATGAAAGCGATCAATGAGAAGAGAGGGGATCTGGAATGGCAAATGACAGTCGTTTTGACGAATGGGTACAGAAATTGAAAGACGAAAGCTTTCAGAATAATACGTTTGACCGCCGCAAATTTATTCAGGGGGCTGGAAAAATTGCGGGGCTTTCTCTTGGATTAACCATTGCTCAGTCGGTAGGAGCATTTGAAGTAAATGCTGCGCCTAAGTTCTCTAGTTATCCGTTTACGCTCGGCGTCGCTTCAGGAGATCCGCTTTCTGACAGCGTCGTGCTCTGGACGCGTTTGGCGCCAGATCCGCTGAACGGCGGGGGGATGCCGAACCAGGCTGTGCCTGTCAAATGGGAAGTGGCAAAGGATGAGCACTTCCGCAAGATCGTAAGAAAGGGCACAGAAATGGCCAAACCGAGCCTCGCCCATTCTGTCCACGTGGAAGCGGACGGGCTTGAGCCGAACAAAGTGTACTATTACCGATTCAAAACCGGACATGAGCTAAGTCCTGTCGGAAAAACAAAAACACTGCCCGCCCCAGGTGCCAATGTGCCGAAAATGACCTTTGCCTTCGCTTCCTGCCAGCAATATGAGCATGGCTATTATACAGCCTACAAGCATATGGCGAAGGAAAAGCTTGATCTTGTCTTCCATCTCGGTGATTACATATATGAGTACGGGCCGAATGAATATGTATCGAAAACGGGCAATGTCCGCACGCACAACAGCGCAGAAATCATTACGCTGCAGGACTATCGAAACCGCCATGCCCAATACCGTTCAGACGCTAATTTAAAAGCGGCACATGCGGCGTTTCCTTGGGTTGTCACGTGGGATGACCATGAAGTTGAAAATAACTATGCCAATAAAATCCCGGAAAAAGGGCAGTCGGTTGACGCGTTTGTATTGCGCCGTGCGGCGGCGTATCAGGCTTATTATGAGCATATGCCGCTCCGCATCTCCTCTCTGCCGAATGGCCCGGATATGCAGCTGTACCGCCACTTTACGTATGGAAATCTGGCATCATTTAATGTGCTGGATACACGCCAGTACAGAGATGACCAAGCCAATAACGACGGCAATAAGCCGCCTTCTGATGAATCGCTCAATCCGAATCGGACCTTGTTAGGAAAAGAACAGGAGCAGTGGCTTTTTAACAATTTGAGCAGCTCGACTGCATATTGGAATGTGCTGGCACAGCAAATCTTCTTTGCGAAGTGGAATTTCGGGACAAGCTCAAGCCCGATCTACAGCATGGATTCATGGGACGGTTATCCGGCTCAGCGCGAACGGGTCGTCAATTACATTAACAGCAAAAATTTAAATAATGTTGTCGTGCTGACAGGAGATGTACACGCAAGCTGGGCATCGAATCTGCATGTCGATTTTAATAAAACAAGCTCAAAAATTTTCGGGGCTGAATTTGTCGGCACCTCCATCACATCCGGAGGAAACGGAGCGGATAAGCGGGCGGATACCGATCAAATTTTAAAGGAAAATCCACATATCAAGTTCTTTAACGATTACCGCGGATATGTCCGCTGTACAGTAACGCCTCACCAGTGGAAAGCTGATTATCGGGTAATGCCATTTGTGACAGAGCCGGGAGCAGCCATTTCCACACGGGCTTCATTCGTTTATCAAAAAGACCAAACCGGATTGAGAAAGGTATCCTCGACAATGGTTCAAGGCGGAGTGAAACAATCCAATGAAGTCGAAGAGGATCGTTTCTTTGAGCACAACAAAGCCCATGAAAAACAAATGATCAAAAAACGGGCAAAAATCACGCATTAAGGAGTGAAACATAATGTTTTCAAACATTGGAATACCAGGCTTGATTCTGATCTTTGTCATCGCCCTCATTATTTTTGGCCCTTCAAAGCTTCCGGAAATCGGGCGAGCCGCCGGTCGGACTCTGCTGGAATTCAAAAGCGCCACAAAATCACTTGTGTCTGGTGATGAAAAAGAAGAAAAATCAGCTGAGCTCTCAGCGGTGAAGCAGGACAAAAACGCAGGCTGAGTGCTGATGAGGCAGACGCATGGTCTGCCTCTTTTTCTCATGAAAGGGAGGGCTTTTTTGAATGGATAAAAAAGAAACTCATCTGATCGGACATTTAGAAGAGCTTCGCCGTCGGATCATCTTCACACTTGCGGCTTTTCTTCTGTTTTTAATTACGGCTTTTTTGTTTGTGGAGGACATTTATGATTGGCTGATCAGAGATTTTGACGGAAAATTAGCTGTTCTCGGACCGAGTGAAATTCTCTGGGTATATATGATGCTTGCCGGCATTTGTGCGATTGCCGCCTCCATCCCCGTTGCCGCCTATCAGCTTTGGCGTTTTGTAGCGCCGGCGCTGACAAAAACGGAGCGCAACGTGACACTGATGTACATACCGGGATTATTCGCCCTGTTTCTGGCCGGCATCTCGTTCGGATATTTTGTGTTGTTTCCGATCGTTCTCGGCTTTTTGACACATTTGTCTGCCGGCCATTTTGAAACGATGTTTACCGCTGACCGCTATTTCAGGTTTATGGTGAATTTGAGCCTGCCGTTCGGTTTTCTGTTTGAAATGCCCCTTGTGGTGATGTTTTTGACAAGGTTAGGCATCTTAAATCCATACCGGCTGGCCAAAGCGAGAAAGCTGTCCTATTTTCTGCTGATCGTGGTGTCCATATTGATTACCCCGCCAGATTTTATTTCTGATTTTCTCGTGATGATTCCGCTGCTTGTCCTGTTCGAAGTGAGTGTCACACTATCAGCGTTTGTATACAAAAAGAGACTGACCAGTGAAGCGGCCGCCGCTTAGTGCAGCGCGCCGCCGGGTGACTTCGTATCCTGATCATATTGTGCGGCCGTAACAGCGGCGATCCTCAATGCTTTGACGATCATGTCGAGGCTGAGGCTCGGCGCTGTTTTGTCGATTGTTTGTTCCGGAATGTATGGAATGTGGATAAACCCGCCGTGAATGTGCGGAGACGTACGGTGGATGTGATCCATTAACCCGTAGAACAGATAGTTGCATACAAATGTGCCGGCCGTAAAGGAAACAGCCGCCGGAATGCCGTTTTCCTTCATTTGAGATGTGATGCGTTTAATCGGAAGCCCTGTCCAGTAAGCGGCAGGCCCGCCGGGAGAAATCTCTTCATCAATCGGCTGGTTTCCTTCATTATCCGGGATACGCGCGTCTGCAAGATTGATCGCGACCCGTTCCGGTGTCACCTGCATCCGGCCTCCGGCTTGCCCGACGCAGATCACGATGTCCGGCTGATGTTTATGAATCGCTTGCCGCAAAGTGTCGAGAGCGGTTCTGAACACAGTTGGAATTTGTTCCGAAGCGATGATCACCTGATCCGTTTCAAAGCCATTCAGCTGTTTCACCGCTTCCCACGATGGATTGACAGTTTCCTGATCAAAAGGATCAAAACCTGTGAAAAGCACTTTTTTTCTCATGGTTACCATCTCCTTTTCTATTATTCAATTGTTTATTTCTGGATTTTTCATCAAAATAATAAAAAGGAGTGAATCAGAATGGAACATTTGCCGCAGCAGTACCGACATCTGTTCCCAACCGTGCAGAGCCGCATCATGCTTGCCAGCTGCTCACAGAGCGCGTTGGCAGAGCCGGTGTCAAAGGCGATACAAGATTATCATGACAGCTTGCTGCATAGGGGGACGAACTGGAATGAAGCGATTGACAAGACAGAGAGTGCCAGAAACGAGTTTGCGAGACTGGTAGGGGCTGAGCCGGATGAGATTGCGATTGTGCCGTCAGTTTCTGATGCGATGATTTCCGTGGCATCATCCTTGTCTGCTGTTAAAAAGAAACATGTTGTATACACGGAGATGGATTTTCCGGCTGTGTCTCATATTTGGCAGGCGCAATCTGATTATAATGTATCTGTGATCCCTTCAATAGACGGTGAGCAGCCGCTCGAACAATATGAAACATATATCACGGAAGAGACGGTGCTGACCTGTGTTCCGCACGTTCATTACCGTGACGGCTGCATTCAGGATATAAAAGCCATCGCTGCCATCACCAAGAGAAAGGGATCGATGTTATTTGTGGATGCTTATCAATCTGCCGGGCATATTCCTATTGATGTGAAAGAATGGGGCATAGATATGCTGGCGGCAGGCACCAGAAAGTATATGCTCGGCATACCGGGCATGGCGTTTCTTTATGTGAGAAAAGAGCTGGCGAACGAGCTGAAGCCCAAAGCATCTGCTTGGTTCGGGCGGGAAAACGGGTTTGGGGCGTCGTCTTATGCAGAAGGCGCGAGGCGTTTTCAAACAGGAACCCCTGCTTTTATAAGCGTGTATGCAGCGGCTGCGGCTTTATCGCTGCTGAATCATATCGGAATGTCCCGTATCCGCGATCATATAAAAGCAGTGAGTGCCGATGCGTTTCAATATGCAGCTGAAAAAGGGCTGGAGCTTGCGGGGGCGCCATCGGTACAGCAGCCGGGCATGATTTCCATTCGGGATGAACGGGCATCTGAAACGGCGGCGTTACTAAAGAAGAAAAACGTGATTTGCGCTCCGCGGGACAATGTCATCCGTCTCGCTCCTCACTTTTATAATACGAAGAGCGAACTGCATTATGCGATTGATGAAATGGCTGCGATTTTATCCGCGCGTTAAAAGCGATCACTTAAAAATAGATGTTCACCTCCTTAGGCGCCGCTCGCGTCTTGCTTGAGTGTGTTGTCCGATATAGGTATAAAAAACCCCCTGACCTCAAGATCAGGGGGTTTTCTTATTGATGATCAACCTTTACTCGCTTCAAAAAGAAAGCGGCAATTAAACCGATAATCGCAACAATCATCGCAAAGACAAATGCATGCTGAACGCCAGCTGTCAATGCCTGCGGAATGACTGCCGGATCGGCTGGATTTTTTACGCTGCTCATGTAGTCATGCTGACCGGCAGCCATGATGCTGACCGCAACAGCTGTCCCGATCGCGCCCGCCATTTGCTGAAGTGTGTTCATAATGGCAGTGCCGTCCGGATAAAACTCACGCGGAAGCTGGTTTAAACCGTTTGTCTGAGCAGGCATCATAATCATGGAGATCCCAATCATCAAACAGGTATGCAGCACGATAATCAGCACTGCTGTTGAAGCTGTCGTGAGATTTGAGAAGAGCCACAGAACAATAGTCACAATCAAAAATCCCGGAATAACAAGCCACTTCGGTCCGTATTTATCAAACAGACGGCCTGTGACAGGTGACATAAATCCGTTTAAAATACCGCCCGGCAAGAGAATAAGTCCTGAGGCAAATGCTGTTAAGACTAAGCCGCCTTGCAGATACATCGGCAGAAGCAGCATGGATGACAGGATGACCATCATGCAAATAAAGACCATAATGACGCCCAAAATAAACATCGGGTATCTGAATGCACGCAGGTTCATCATCGGCTGCTTCATCGTCAGCTGACGGATTGAAAATAGAATAAGGGCGATAACACCGACAATAAGTGAAACGATCACAGTCGGGCTGGACCATCCGCCAGAGCCTTCACCCGCGTTGCTGAATCCAAACACAATGCCGCCGAAGCCGATCGTCGACAGAATAATAGACAGGACATCAATTTTCGGTTTTGTGATGTCAGACACATTTTGCATGTACAGGATACCGAAAATGAGCGCAAGCACAAGGAACGGAAGAGAGATCCAGAAAATCCAGTGCCAGTTAAGGTGCTCAAGAACCAACCCGGAAAATGTAGGGCCGATTGCCGGCGCAAACATAATGACAAGTCCGATTGTTCCCATGGCCGCTCCCCGTTTATGGGGCGGGAAAATCACCAAAATCGTATTAAACATGAGCGGTAATAAGAGTCCTGTTCCAAGTGCCTGAACGATTCTCGCCGCTAATAAAAATGAGAAGCTAGGCGCAAGCGCCGCAATCAAGGTGCCTATGATTGAAAAAATCAGTGACACAGTAAAAAGCTGTCTAGTTGTAAACCATTGCAATAGCAGACCTGAAACAGGAACAAGAATACCGAGCACAAGCAAATAGCCTGTTGTTAACCATTGAACGGTTGCCGCTGTAATGTTCAATTCCTTCATAAGATCGGTTAACGCGATATTCAGCGCTGTTTCACTGAACATGCCGATAAAACCGGCCGTCAGCAAAGATATCATAATTGGCATCACTTTATATTGCTGAGATGCTTTAGCTGCTGTTTCCAAATCTATTTCTCCTCTCGTTCATCTGAATGTATTCACTCAGCTTGTAGTAGTATGTCTCTTTTTTTATTTCTTCAACAGAGCGGGAATGCGGCTGGAGATATGAAGAAGCGGTGTGCTGTCTTTTGCCGTTAATGATAAAAGAATGCCGCCTTCAATCATCGCGTTAATGATGATGCTTGATTCCTTGGCATGGCTCTCGCTGTAACCCGACAGCTGCAATTTTTCCTCAAACACAAGGGACCACGCTTTGTAGGCTTCATCACAGGCTTTTCGCAAAGGCTCGCTTTTTAATGATGTCTCTGCCGCAAGCAAGCCGACGGGCAGGCCTTCGATGTCCTCTGTGCATGAGAATTGACAGGAGAGCTCCTTCAGAAAGGCTTGAATGCCTTCTGCGGGATCAGTGCTCACGTCCATGCAGTCTGTGATTTTCTGGCGAATGTATTCCTTCATTTCATTCACGGCTTCAATTGCCAGCTGTTCTTTACCGCCGGGAAAGTGGTAGTAAAGAGAGCCTTTAGGTGCACCGCTTTCTTTAATAATCTGGTTCAGTCCCGTGCCGTAATACCCCTGCAGCTGAAAAAGCCGGGTAGCTGCAGAAAGGATTTTCTCACGAGAATCTCCATAGCTCATAACATTCCCACCTTACTGATTGCGATCATAAAATATAGTGACTGGTCTATTATCATGATTCACCCATCGAATGTCAAGATAAAGGAACTCGAATAAGAAAATAAAATGAGCATATAAAAAAGCTGAGAGATAACCTGACGCACATTTTGACTGAATAAATGAAATATTCAATTATTAAAAGGTGTAAAGACGTTACCAAACAAAAGGAGAGAAAACATGAAAACACAACGATTCCTCTTACTGACCCTTTTTACCGCACTATTGCTTGCTTTTACCGGATGCTCACAATCTCCTGAAGCAAAAGAATCCCCAAAAGAAAAAACGCAGACACAAAAAGTTTCTTCAGCTTCTGCTTCCAAAAAAAATGACCTTCCAAATATCAAAATACTGGCGACAGGAGGTACGATTGCCGGAGCCGATAAATCAAAAACCTCTACAACTGAATACAAAGCAGGTGTCGTCGGCGTTGAGTCTCTGATCAAAGCGGTGCCAGAGATGAAGGACATTGCGAATGTCAGCGGCGAGCAAGTGGTTAACGTCGGAAGCACAAACATTGATAACAAAACATTGCTGAAGCTCGGAAAACGAGTCAACAAACTGCTTTCTTCAGAAGATGTTGACGGTATTGTCGTGACCCACGGAACAGATACATTAGAAGAAACGGCTTATTTTCTGAACCTCATTGTAAAAAGCGATAAACCGGTTGTTGTTGCCGGTTCGATGAGGCCGTCCACAGCCATCAGTGCTGACGGCCCGTCCAACTTGTATAACGCAGTTAAAGTGGCAGGCGCACCTGATGCAAAAGGGAAAGGGACGCTCGTCGTTCTCAATGACCGCATTGCTTCAGCACGGTACGTTACAAAAACCAATACAACCGCAACAGACACCTTTAAATCAGAAGAAATGGGATACATCGGAACGATTGCCGATGACATTTATTTTCATAATGAAATGACACGCAAGCATACAAAGGATACGGAGTTCTCGATTTCCGGTCTTGATAAACTGCCGCAAGTAGACATTCTGTACGGCTACCAAAATGACGGAAGCTATCTGTTTGATGCGGCTGTGAAAGCCGGAGCAAAAGGCATAGTCTTCGCAGGATCAGGCAACGGATCGTTATCTGACGCAGCCGAAAAAGGTGCAGTCAGTGCGGTCAAAAAAGGCGTCACAGTGGTTCGCTCAACCCGTACGGGAAATGGTGTCGTCACACCGAACGGCGACTATGTGAAAAACGGCCTTTTGGCTTCAAACTCCTTAAATCCGCAAAAAGCCCGGATATTGTTAATGCTCGCGCTCACCAAAACAGATGATCCTAAAAAAATCCAAGACTATTTTAATGAATATTAAAGAAAAGAAGGCGGAAAAGCCTTCTTTTTGTGCGTTTTCGGGATCATAAACAGCTGAAATGTTCTCTCAACCTTAAAATTTCTTTAAAAATAAGTCAAATTTACCCTTTACTTAATTAATTTGGCAAAGTATTATAATTTAAGAATTTGTTACAAAAAAAGGAGGAAAATATGAAACTTTTAAGAGGTAAGATCATTGCACTTGTAACAATTGTTGCGCTGTCAGTTACATCCATGTTTGCGATGCAGCCGTCAGCGAAAGCCGCTGAACATAATCCGGTGGTGATGGTTCACGGAATTGGCGGAGCTTCTTTTAACTTTGCCGGTATTAAAACGTATTTGGCATCACAAGGCTGGTCACGGGACAAGCTGTATGCTGTGGATTTTTGGGACAAGACAGGCAATAACCTAAACAACGGCCCAGTATTATCACGTTTTGTGCAAAAGGTATTAGATGAAACCGGTGCGAAAAAAGTGGACATTGTCGCTCACAGCATGGGGGGCGCCAACACGCTTTATTACATAAAAAAACTGGACGGCGGTAATAAAATTGAAAACGTCGTAACGCTTGGCGGCGCGAACCGTCTCGTTTCAAACAAGGCGCTTCCGGGAACGGACCCAAATCAAAAGATTTTATATACGTCCATTTACAGCTCGGCGGACATGATTGTTATGAACTATCTGTCTAATTTAGAAGGGGCAAAAAATGTTCGTATCAACGGTGTCGGACATATCGGCCTTCTGTACAGCAGCCAAGTCAACAGCCTGATTAAAGAAGGGCTGAACGGTGGCGGACAAAATACGAACTAATGAGAAACATAACCTTGAAGAATCCTATTCTTCAAGGTTATTCTGCTTTCAGCACAATTGTTTTCGCAGCCATATCATGAACGGTTTGTTTTTTCTTCGTAAATGCGGCTGTTAAATAGATCAGGCGGGAAAACACATGCACCCACGCTATCAGGTAACGGACAATGGCCTGAGGGAGGGAGATTTTCTCGTGTGTTTCATCTCTCACGATTTGCAGCCCGATGATTTTTTTGCCCAGCGTACCCTTCCAATTTGTCAGCGGCATCAGCAAAGGATACACAAGCAGCATCAATATGGCGACAGCGATGACGCCAGCGGACCCGTCGCCAAACATAAATCCGGATGCTAAAATCACTGCGGCCGCAATGATCACGTCAAGCACAAGAGCGCAGGCACGCAGCATAAAACCAGCTAGTTCCAACATAAACACTTCCTTAAAAATTTTAGATAAACACCTAACGATTGTAAAAAAGAAGGGCCTAAAGTGGGAATAGGTTATAAGTCTTAAATCACAAAAGTTGATGAAAAAGTCATGGGTAAATTTACATAATGAACCAGGCTGTCACATTACCAAATTCTTTTTTAGCCCGAAACCAAGCCCTCAGAAGTTATTTTTGTTAAAATAGAAAAGTTACAACAGAATTCGGAGGGTTTATTGTGGGAAAAGTGAAAAGAAATGCCCCTTGCCCATGCGGCAGCGGTAAGAAATATAAAAAATGCTGCGGAAATAAAGTTGTCGACTTCCCGACAGAATTAGCGGCAAAAGAAGCAAAACAAATTCAGGAAGACTTAGTGGAGTATGCCTTCACAGTACATAGAGAAAGCATTTCAGGTTTTATCAACCAGCATGATTTTCTTTCTACTATGGACAGGCAGACAAAGGACATCAGTGTATTTAATTTAGGAATCTGGGGAATCTTCTTTCACCCGCTCGCTGGTGACAAAACGATCTTTGAAGAGTACCTTCAGAAAAAAGGCGATTCGATCACCCGCCCGAAAACACGTGAGATCGTTGAATCTTGGAAGAGCATGACGCCTGCTTTATTGCTGCTGAAGGATATGAAAGAAGCAGTTATTCATTTTGAAGATGTCATTACGAAAAAACAATTCGACGTGGAAATGGACGTCACAAGTCAAGACCTCCCTCCAGTGGGAAGCTTGATTCTCGGCTATCCGATTCATGAAGCGGAAAAAGCGGAATTCTTCATGCAGTTCACAATCTTCCCAGTGAAGAGAACGGAAGAGCTGATCAGCAAGGTGAAGACATATGCGGATGCTGCAGTGAAAAACGGCAAAACGCCGGAGGACTTCATGAAGCAGGAGTTCAACAACGTACTTTTCGCGCTGTTAGCTGAAAAAGATGAACAGCCGCAGCAAGCGGAGCCTGTTCAAGAAAGCAACGTTGAGTGGGCAAACGACATGGAGAAAGAAACAGCGGCGGCGATCGAAAAAGGCATGAGCGGAGATGAATATCCGAATGAGCTGATTCCGGCAGTCATTGACATTTGGAAATCGTTCTGCGAGAAAAAATCACCTGTCATCAGAAAGCCGGAAGCTTTTGCGGCGGCAGTTGAATATTATGTGAATGCAATCTCACTTAACGGCGCAACCGTTTCCCAAGCCAAACTGGCGAAAAAATACGGCGTAAGCGCATCAACGATTTCAAGCCGCTACAAAGAAATTGAAAGCACGCTTCAAGATGAAGCGGATCGCTTTGCACAATCATTAACATCTTAATGACGAACAAAAAACCTTGAAAAGCCAAGCTTTTCAAGGTTTTTTATTTTTGGAACGGAATTTTGATTTCTAAACGGAAGACAGGGTGGCGATATGTGAAATCAAGCTTGCCAAAAGCTTGGTTCACCAGCTTTTGGATCACATAAGTGCCGATTCCTTCATGAGTGCCGCTTTTCGTCGTATGGCCGAATGACTGATACAGTGTATCGAGCACTTTCGGTTCCATGCCGGGTGTTGTATTTTCACAAATCAGCACATAAAGCCCGCTTCGCAGTGTTGTCTCCAGCTTGATCTCCGCTTTCTCAGGGGCCTCTGCAGCGCTGTCGAGCGCATTTTCTAATATGTTGCCGGCCAGGCTGACCTGATCAGCGGGAGAGAAAGGGAGGGAAGAAAGCGGTGTATGCAAATGCAGTGAAACGTTCACATTCGAAGCGTTTGCTTTTTCCAGAAAGTCATACAGCACCCCTGCGATGTACGCACTCTCTCCTTTCAAAAACCGGTCATATTGACTGTACTGGCCCGCCCAATGTTTTATGTATGTTTGTGTGTCCGGCTCTGACTGCGCCGAGCTGAGCGCTGTGATATGCTTCATTGTATCGTGATTCCGGCTCCTGACATCCATCAGCATTCGATTGGCGTGCTGTTCAGCCTGAGTCAGCCGATCGATTTGTTCAAAAAGCTTTGTCAGCGAGCGGCACAGCCCGATGCGGAGCCATTCACACGTTGCGAATATCACAATCACAAGCAGCAGTGCCAATCCAGAGGGGGCGATCAGCAAAAACGCCGCCGACAGAATGTGAATCACGGCGATACATGAATAGAGCTGAAGCGGACAGCGATCCCGCATAGGCTTCGTTTTCCATATGTATAAAACCGCTGCCGCCGCGCCTAAAGCAGCGGCGAGCCAAGAAACGGCTGTGCTGTGCGATAGAATGGCAGCCGACTGATAAAATAGGAAACTGAATAAAAACAAATAAAGACATTGAAACAGAGTTATCACAACCTGCGCTCCTCAAAAATAATAGTTTTGAAAATAATCAAGCTGCTGCTTGGTAATCATCGCTTTTTTAGATGTTCCCTCAAACGAAACCGTAAACGAATGCTTCGTATAAGCGGAAAAATGCTTAATGTAATGAATGTTGATAATAAAGGAGCGGTGCGAACGAAGAAAATCCTTCTCCGGCAGATCGCCTTTAATATCGTTTAATGTTTGATACGTTTGCACTTCTTCAGCTGTTGTCACAATCGTCGTCGACCGTCCTGTGCGTTCGGCGAAAATGATATCCTTCTTTTGCAGCACATGCATTTTAGATTTTTGTTTAATCAAAATCCGCCCGTTCAAGCTCGTTTCCGTTTTCTTTTTGAAATAACGTTCGAAGGAAGAGCTGAGACGATCGGCGTGGTACGGCTTCATAATATAGTCGTGGACGTTCAGATCAAATGCGTGAACCGCATAGCCGCTGTTGCCGGTGACGAAAATCACATCCACATCCAGCGAATGAGATCTGATTAAATCCGCCAGCTCGTAGCCTGACATGTGAGGCATCTCAATATCGGCAAGCAGAAGATCAATGTCCCCGTTCTTCACCCGGCTGTAAGCTTCCTCCGCCGAATCGGTGGCAAAGACAATTTCGACATCCTGCATTCTGGACACGATTGCTTCCAGCTTCTCTAAATCTACTCGATAATCATCGACTAGTCCGACTTTTACCATTATCATTCCCCTAGTTAAATAGAATCACCTTTATTTTATCCCATTTCGCGACATAAAAAGAACTCTTCGCGACAACTTTATCCAACAAATCCAGCTTTTCGTATATAGTCATTACTAGAAATAACAAAAAGGGAGATTGTGACATGATTACACTGACGGATTGCAGCCGCAGGTTTACAGATAAGAAAAAAGTAGTCAAAGCTGTGCGTGATGTAAGCTTAACGATTCAAAAAGGAGAAGTCGTCGGCATTCTCGGAGAAAACGGAGCCGGCAAAACAACGATGCTGAGAATGATCGCGACCCTGCTTGAACCGACACAGGGCACGATCGCAGTAGACGGCTTTGACACGGCCAAGCAGCCGGCGGAGGTCAAGAAACGAATCGGCGTCTTATTCGGGGGAGAAACAGGACTCTATGACCGGATGACTGCAAAAGAAAATTTACAGTACTTTGGCCGGCTGTACGGGCTGAACCGCCACGAAATCAAAGCGAGAATAGAAGATTTATCAAAACGGTTCGGCATGCGTGATTATATGGACCGGAGAGTGGGCGGGTTTTCAAAAGGAATGAGGCAGAAAGTCGCCATTGCCAGGGCGCTGATTCACGATCCGGATATCATTTTATTTGATGAGCCGACGACAGGACTAGATATTACGTCAAGCAATATCTTCCGTGAATTTATTCAGCAGCTGAAAAGAGAACACAAAACCATCCTGTTCTCCAGCCACATTATGGAGGAGGTGCAGGCGCTCTGTGACAGTGTCATTATGATGCACAGCGGAGAGGTCATTTACAGAGGAGCACTTGAAACACTATACGAGAGCGAACGCAGCGACGATTTGAACTACATCTTTATGTCTAAGCTGGTCAGGGGGATTTCATAAATGGTAGGACAGATTTATAAAAAAGAGATGATCGACGCATTACGGGACAGAAAAACAATTTTACTGACGATCTTGGTTCCGATGATTACGATGCTGGGCCTTGTGTTTTTCTACGAAAGCATGCTTTCGGACAAAGGGGAGCAGTACACGATCGCTGTCGGCCAGTCCCTGCCGTCTGAGCTGGAACATAAGCTGAATGCGATTGACGAAATCAGTGTAAAGACATTCGCAAAACCTGAACAGGCGGTCGATGACGGCAAAGCGGATGTGTATCTGAACGTCCCGAAAGAGTTTGATTCTTATATCACCAGTATGACATCTTTTGAGATTGACGTTTACGGCAGCTCGGTCGATCAAGGTTCATCAAATGCTATACAGCTTGTGCAATCTGCCTTAGAGCAGTACAAAAATGAAATTGTGCAAGAACGTTTAACGAGTAAACATATTGACCACTCGGTGATCCAGCCGTTTTCGGTTCAGCAAAAAGAAGCAGATGAAGAGCAAGGCGTTTCCGCGATCATGCTTTCCGCCATTCTTCCGATGCTGCTTTTAACATCAATCGTTTCCGGTGCCATGCCGATCGCTCTTGATATTATTGCCGGAGAAAAGGACCGGAAATCCATAGAAGCGCTGCTGTTAACCCCGGTCAGCAGAAACAAAGTGTTAGTCGGCAAGTGGCTTGCGGTTTCTACCTTCGGGATAGCTTCTGGCGTATTGTCACTGATCTTTCTGATTCTGTGCACCGTCTTATTTACGGAAAAGTTAAGAACAGCCTTTCAGCTGGGAGATCACTTATGGGTCATTATCGGAGCTTCAGCCTTGATCATCGTGCTTTCTGCAATGCTGATCGCCGCAATGGAGCTTATGATCAGCATCATTTCCGGCACGGTAAAAGAAGCGCAGAGCTATATGTCTCTTGTCGTCTTTCTGCCTATATTCCCGATGTTTTTCATCTTCAATAAGGCGCCGAATCAAATCGATCTATCCTACTTTTTCATCCCATTCCTAAACCTGCACGCCTTATTTAAACAGCTGTTATTCGGGATGATAAATCCGGCTGCCATTCTATACACGTGCGGAACCATCGTCGTGCTCATCGCCATTTTCTTTTTACTGGCCAGAGCCTGCTTCTTAAAAGACAAATGGGTTCTTCCAAAATAAACTTGCAAAAGGAGAAATACACTTTCTCCTTTTTGTGTATGCTGAAAAAAGAAGGAAAATAGAAAAAGGATATCTAATACAGAAAGTGGAACCTGCGCTATTTTTCATCAAATCATTTCGGAAGGAGAAGGGACAATGGATCAAACACGTGCACTTGGGCAAACGAATTTACAGGTGAAACGGATCGGATTCGGCGCAAATGCGGTCGGCGGGCATAATCTGTTTCCGAATCTGAATGATGAAACTGGCAAGGACTTGGTTCGCACGGCATTGGACGGCGGCGTGAACTTTATCGATACCGCCTTTATATATGGATTGGGGCGGTCCGAAGAATTAATCGGTGAGGTCGTTCATGAACGCGGTGTCCGGGATCAGCTCATTATCGCCTCTAAAGGAGCCCATAAAGAAGTAAACGGCCGCATTGAATTAGACAACAGCCGGGATTTTCTTCGCGGCGAGGTAGAAAAGAGCCTGAAGCGGCTGAAGACAGATTACATCGATCTGTATTATGTTCATTTTCCGGATGGCAAGACACCTCTTGCGGAAGTCGCGGGCACGCTGAAGGAACTGAAGGATGAAGGGAAAATCAAAGCGATCGGGGCTTCGAACCTCAATTATCAGCAATTGCAGGAATTTAATGCGGACGGCTATTTGGAGGTCTTTCAGTCAGAATACTCTTTAATTCAGCGTGATGCTGAGAAGGAGCTGCTCCCATACTGTGAAAAACACGGGATTTCCTTTATTCCGTACTTCCCGCTCGCATCCGGGCTGCTGACCGGAAAGTTTACAAAAGATGATGCCTTTGACGACAATCGAAAGAACAACCCGCAATTCCAGGGAGAAACCTTTATTCAAAACCTGAAAAAAGTGGACAAGCTCAAAGCGGTAGCTGAGGAAAAGAATGCGGAAACGGCTCATGTCGCCTTGGCTTGGCTGTTAACGAGACCGGCTGTAGACGCCATCATTCCAGGTGCTAAGCGCCCGGAACAGCTGAAGGCTAACCTAAAAACCTTAGATGTTGAACTGACGGATGATGAAGCAGAGTTCATCAGCAGGATTTTTAAATAAAAAAGGAAATAGCCCTGGGGCTATTTCCTTTTGATGTTTATTCTTTAATGAATGCTTCAACTAATTCTGCTGCTCTGTAATCGTCCATATCAAGCTGCCACTGGTCGATGTCATTTTTCTTCATTTTCACTTCAACTGTTTTTTCACTTGAAGCCGGGCCAAGCTTTTTGAACTCTTCTGGATAGACTTGAAGCGCGTATT
This sequence comes from Bacillus sp. AF23, assembly GCF_020861455.1. Taxonomy (NCBI): domain Bacteria; kingdom Bacillati; phylum Bacillota; class Bacilli; order Caryophanales; family Bacillaceae; genus Bacillus; species Bacillus sp. AF23. Next base: position 238,813 of record NZ_JAJHVY010000027.1, on the reverse strand, counting down.
TCACTGCCTCTTCATAGCTAGCACTAGAGTTTTTACTGTAGTAGTCTTTCACTTTGTCTTCGATACGGTCTGAAAGAGAAGATGCATCTACAGGTTTAACTGTGGCTTCAACAATTGCCTCGTCTTTAGAGATAGAAGTTGTTTTCGCTTGAATCGATGAGTTTTTGCTTAATCCCGCTTTAATGCCGTTCACGATATTATCAAGCGCTTTGCTGTCCGCATATGTGCTTGAAAGGCCTGATGCTGAGAGGTAGCCGTCTTTTGCTGACTCGTTAAAGTCGTTCACAATCTCATTTTTGTTAGCGCCGGTGATTTTTTCGAAATCTTTGTTATCTTTACCGAAAAGAAGGACATCTATATATGCCGATAAAGCTTTCGCAGAGTCTTGGAGCTGATCTGCTGTCGCAAGGATTTTTTTGTCTTTTCCATCAATTTTGAATGTAACTGATTTTGGCTTCTTATCACCGTAAGATTCCGGCGTATAATTCAGCTCGTATTTTTCGCCTTTATCTACAACGAAGAAAAGATTTCCTTCAACGGATTTGTCAGTGTTAATCGTGCTGCCCTGCAGCTTTTCGTTATAGTCTTCAGGATCTGTGTCAGACATTTTGGTATCACCCTGATACAAAGTGAAATCCATATTGTCTACATTAAGCGGTTCTTTCCCTGTGTTTTTCACAGCGACATTTACCTTTAACACGAGCTGATCATCTGAAGTTGACTTATCATACTGAGACGGAAGTGTATAAGAGACATCTTTGATCTTAACTTGAGCTATATCTGCGCTTTTTTCTGTTTCTGAATTTTTCTTCTCCGCGCTTGTTTTACTTCCGGAACAAGCAGCTGTAAACAGCATCAGCAGGAGAACAAGGAAAACAGCGTACGTTTTTTTCTGAAACATTCATTTTTCCTCCTCAAATGGTTTTAGGAAAGGGGAGCCTTTTGTCTTTGAGAATTGGATCTTTTTGAATGGATTGACATCATGCAGCCAAAAAAATCGGTTCTTTTCTCACGGTTTTACCCAGATTTCTGGAAACTCCGTCCTTCTTTGCGATTGATGACCTATAAAAAGTTGCAACGGAATTAATTTTAAGATTATTAGCTTTTATATTGAATAGGTTCATCATACTATTTTTGGTGAAAAATGTTCTGGTAAAACTGGAAAACACAGAAATTTGTGTATATTAGACTATTACTTTGTGATCAGTCGAAGGGTGACATTCGAACGAAGAAGGGGGCCGCCTTGGTGAAAAAAGAGGAATTGAAACAAAAAGCACTGGAAATCGGCCGTGTGCCGACACACTTAAAGCTGGAAATTGAAGATTATGGTGATGAACGGAAAAGGTCGTATTTTTGCTGGATAGATCCGCAGGATGAACACAAAGGGATCATCGTAGAGCTTGGACCGGACGGACAGCTGGAAGGGCTTTCTCGTGATATTGAGCTTGAAAGCGATGAGAAGCTGTCCGAAGACCAAATAGAGGATATCTTGATTCAGTTCGTGAACTCTCATTATCCTGAAGCTCCGTCTGCATTTGTCCGTGAAGAAAATGATGAGGCGTATGATGATAAAGTAAGGTTTTCATATGTTCAAATGGAAGACGGGCTGCCGCTTCCTATGAGCGGATTTATGGCTGATGTCTCCTTATCAGGGGAGGTGGTGTATTTTCGGTATTACGGGAAAGCGTGCAATATAATCAAGCCGGAACAGGTCGCAGATGAAAAAGAAGCACTGGCTTATTTCAAGAAAGATGTAGATGTCACTCTCCTGTTTGAGATCCTTCATCGCTCTGTCTACAAAAACGGAGACGATCAGCCGCATTTGGTGTATGAGTTTGAAAACGCGGGCATTGCTGTGCCTGCTGATTTGGTTCGAGAAGAAAAAGAATTTGATAATGACGATTACAGGGAGCGGGAAAGCTTTCCTCTCCCTTTATTCGAGGGCATTCACGAAAAGGCCGATCCTGGCAGCATGATCGGGGTCGAAAAAGGCTTAGTCAAAGAGCGGGAAACGGATCTAGGGGATGGGAGAATCGGGATCGTCTGGCGGAATCCGGATAATCCTGTGTATCAACCGGCGGATAAAAGCATGGACAGCTGGTTAAGAGGACGGATTCACCAAATGCTGAAAACCATCCATAACAAAGAAACCGGAAAACTTGAAGGTGTTATGTCGTTTATAGACGAAAAAGGGCCGTATACCGTAAGCGAGGAAGAGTGCGAAAAAATCGCCATTCGTTTTCTGTTTGCGTTGTTTCCGAATGCTGATCAATATTTTAAGATCAAATACGCTGAACAGGATGAAGAAAGCTCGTCAGCCGTCTTTACGTTTGACGTGCACTGTAACGGAGTTCCGCTTCGGTTTGGGCAGGTCAAAATCTGCGTCAGCCGCCAGACAGGACTTATTACCGTTTACGTGGGACCGGACATTGACCCTGAAGTGCTCCAAGCGATTGACCCTGTTCCATCCATTTCACCGGAACAAGCCAAGTCTATCTTTTGGCGCCATTTTAAAGTCGAGCTTGGCTGGAAGAGAGAATACGAAGAAGATGAAGAAAACAGCTACCGGCTCGTCTACAACCCGGTATATCCGAGATTGATTGATGCCCATACTGGTGAGGCTGTCATAAGTGCATTGTAAAACAGTCAAAAGTCACACATTTTCGGCGTGTGTACTGGCTGATGTATGAAAAAAGTAATAGAAAGGATATGGAAACCCAGTTTCCTTAATAGAAAAGGACCTTTCTTCACTTTAAAAGAAGAAGGGTCTTTTTATATAATAAACAAGGTTCTCTTTGTCGTAGACTCTTTGAAAGGATGACTTCATTGGTAAACAAACAGCTGAAAAAGAAGGCGCAAGAGATCGGAAATGTACCGCCGCATTATGAGCTTGAGATCGAAGATTATGCTCAAAAACAAAAGAAGAAGGGGCATGCATACTTCATTTGGAAGGACCCCGAAGATCCGGAAAAGCAAATTATCGTGGAACTCTCGAACGACGGCGCTTTGCTCACATTTTCAACAGCCGCCGGCCTCGAGCAGGACAAAAAGCTCCCAGATGCCGAGCTGAAGCTGACAGCTCTTCAGTTTGCCGCAGCCCACCATCCGGCCACATTTATGAAATTTCATTTTCAAGCCAAGGAAGAACGAGGGCATCACATCCGGTTTGTTTATACAAAAAAACAGCTGGGCCTCTCACTTCCTAATTCAGGATTTTTAATAGATATCACCCGCAGCGGACAGATTGTCCATTTTTTATATTACGGAGAAGGGAACAAAGCCGACATCCCAAAGGAATTCGTAGAGAAAGAGAAGGTCATTTCCCATTATGTCAATACCATGTCTTTACGGCTCATGTATGACGTCATTGATGATGAACAGTCGCCCAGACTCGTCTATGAACCGATTTTGCCCGGTTACAGCTATCCAGCGGATGTAGATGAAATCGTGCCTGACCAGCATATATCGGATGAAAGAACGGAAAACGGGGCGCCTCTCCCGCCGCTTGAAAAAAAAGAAGGAACCGATATATATGGAATGCTGGGATTTACCCCTGATATGAAAAAAGTCGGTGAAAAGGACTTCGGAGAGGAACTTGGAAGCACTTGGCGCAAAGGCAGTGCGCCGGAGCGAAAGGATTTAAGCATAGGAAGCTATTTTGCGACGAGAAATAAAAATACAATCAAAATGAAGACTGATAAAAAAACAGGAAAATTAAAAGCAGCTATTTCTTTTATGGAACTACAGGGTTCTGCACATTACTCAATGGAAGAATGCCAAGAGACAGCGCTTCAGTTTTTGTACGCACTCTATCCGAGAGCTGATGAGTTTTTCAGAGTGAATCCAATCCGAATCGACGAAAGAGGCAGGGTCCGCAATCATTTTTCTGTCTGGTATAAAGGAATACCGCTGCGGTTCGGCGCTGCCCGCATCATCGTCAACCCGGAAACAGGAAAAGTTGACGCTTTTATGGCTCCGGATATAGACCCAGAGCAATTAGAAACAATCAACCACAAACCGGATGTTTCAGCTGACGAAGCGAGAGAAGCATTTTTATCAGCGTTTGATGTGAAGCTGGAGTGGCAGCCTGATTTTTCAGCAGGCAGCCATCAGCATTATAAGCTTGTGTATAAGCCGATTTATCCTTCATATATTGATGCGCATAAAAGAAAAAAGAAGAGGCTGTGAGGTGTCTAGTCAGGAATCATCTGCAAGTGAGGGTAATCCTTGAACCGTTCCCAATCCCCGCCCCACTCAAATCCGAGTTTTTTAGCGATGGTGACGACCTCCAGCCAATCTGATTTCCCGTTTTGATTGCCGTCGTAATCCATATCCCATAAGATGCTGCCATCCTTTTTCTGAAGAGCGAAATCAATCGCCAAACCATAATTATGATACGATTCCCCTCCCTTTGCGTAGGTGACAATATTCCCTTTTTTTGTGCGTCCTTGCTTATATAATTCGTCTTGTTCCTTGAAGGATCTGAATCCTTCAGTAATCACGATCGAGATGCCTTTATTTGATGCGGCAGCCTTGAGGGTGTCGGCATTCTGCTTCACAATCGGATCAAGAGCGGAAGGAACAGGCCTGTCCTGCAGAGCGGTTTGAGCGTGCCATGCGTGCCGCACATATGAAAAACAAAGGTCCGCCACAAACAGGAGGCATAAGATGAAGGATGTTTTTGCTATTAATTTCATACCGGTCTCACTTTCTCATGAGGTGCTGAATGTTATGTTTTAAGCCATTGACTCTCTCTAAAAGAGAATAGCTATGATAAAATATAACATAAATAGTAGCAGGAGGAAGGAGGCAGATCATTGAGAGCAAAGATTCCATCTGAAGAAGTGGCGGTAAAACTAAACGAATGGTACAAACACATTCGTGCGTTTGAAGCAGATCAAGCAGAAGCGTTAAAGCAGGAGATCGAGTACGAATTAGAAGACATGGAAGAAAATCAGGATTTGCTATTATATTTTTCTTTGATGGAATTTCGGCATCGGATCATGCTGGACAAGCTGATGCCGGTGAAAGACAGCGACACCGAGCCTCCGTTCTCTGACATGCTGAACGAAATTGAAAGCAATCAGCAAAAACTGACGGGCTTATTAGAATATTATTTTTACTATTTCAGAGGGATGTACGAATTTAAGCAGAAAAATTTCATTTTAGCCATCGATCATTATAAGCACGCCGAGGAAAAGCTGGAGTATGTGGAAGATGAGATTGAAAAAGCTGAATTTCTTTTTAAGGTCGCAGAAGTGTATTATCACATCAAACAAACGTATTTTTCGATGAATTATGCAAGCCAGGCGCTTGATATCTATACGAAATACGAACTGTACGGCCGCCGCCGTGTGCAGTGTGAATTTATCATTGCCGGAAATTTGACGGATGTCTACCATCATGAAAAGGCGCTCAAGCACCTGTGCAGCGCTTTGGATCATGCAAGGCAGCTTGAGGAAGCATATATGATTGCCGCCGCTCATTATAACGTAGGCCACTGTAAGTACAGCTTGGGAGATCTTAGCGAAGCGGAGGGCTATTTCAAGAAGGCCGCCGCCATTTTTGAAGAGCACAAATTTCAGCAGACCGTTCAAGCTGTATTTTCACTGACACATATCTACTGTAAAGAAGAAAAATATGAGAAAGCAATAGAGACGTATCAACACGGGGTAAAATGCGCGGCAGAATGGGCGGATGACATGTACTTAACAAAATTCCGCCTTATTCACGAGCTTTATCTGGGCAGCGGCGACAGGAAGGTACTCGAAGAATGCTTTGACCTTCTCGAATCCCGCCAGCTTCTCGCTGATGCAGAGGAGCTGCTGCTGGATGCGGCAGAACGCTTCAATCAGCAGCAAAATTATGAGTCAGCCGCTTTCTTTTACCGCAGGCTGATGGACATAAAAAAGACACTTGCCGAGCAGCGCTTCCAATAAGAGATGGCAGAGAACCGAAAAGGTTCTCTGCTTTTTTTTATGCTGTTTTCAACCCGGAAAAATGGGGTATTTTCCAGATACACAATGGAAAATCAGAGGAGGACATCATTTATGTATACAGATTTAATTGGAAAAACAGCCATCGTAACAGGCTCTTCAAAAGGAATCGGGAAAGCCATTGCGGAACGCTTTGGCCACGAGAAAATGAATGTGGTGGTGAATTATCACAATGACCCGTCAGGAGCCGATGAAACAGTGGACATCATTAAGCAAGATGGAGGGAAAGCCGTTGCAGTCGAAGCGGACGTGTCAAAGGAAGAAGGGATTCAGGCGCTGATGGATGCCGCTTTAGGACACTTTGGCACGCTTGATGTAATGGTGAACAATTCAGGCTTCAACGGCACAGAAGCCATGCCGCATGAGATGAGCCTTGAAGATTGGCAAAGGGTCATTGATGTAAACGTAACGGGAACCTTTATGGGGGCAAAAGCCGCGCTCAATCACATGATGAAGAACAATATCAAAGGAAACGTGCTCAATATCTCAAGTGTTCATCAGCAGATTCCGCGCCCAGTCAATGTTCAATACTCAACTTCTAAAGGCGGCATCAAGATGATGACGGAAACGCTGGCGCTTAACTATGCAGACAAGGGAATTCGCGTTAACGCGATAGCACCGGGCACTATCGCCACAGAGTCCAACGTCGACACGAAAAAAGAAGAAAACAGACAAAAGCAATTGAAAAAAATTCCGATGAAAGCCTTCGGAAAACCGGAAGAAGTGGCGGCTGCAGCGGCTTGGCTCGTATCGGGAGAAGCGAGTTATGTCACCGGCACAACACTGTTTGTAGACGGGGGAATGACACTTTATCCGTCTCAGCTCGAGTAGAAAGAAAAAAACAGGGGGGAGTGCGGGATGAAAAAAGACTGGTGGAAGGATGCAGTCGTTTATCAAATATATCCAAGAAGTTTTCAGGACAGTAATGGAGATGGGATCGGGGATTTGCGGGGAATGATTTCCCGGCTGGACTACATAAAGGAGCTTGGGGCAGATGTGATTTGGATATGTCCCATCTACCCTTCTCCAAATGTTGATTACGGTTATGATGTGACTGACCATAAGACGATTATGGAGTCTTACGGCACGATGGAGGATTTTCATGATCTGCTTGACGAGGTGCATCAGCGCGGCTTAAAGCTTGTCATGGATTTTGTCCTAAATCACACCTCAGTCGAGCATCCGTGGTTTAAAGAAGCGGAGCTGGACAAAAACAGCAAGTACCGCAGTTATTACTTTTGGCGCCCCGGAACCGAAGATGGCCCGCCGACAGACTGGGTGTCAGACTACGGACGTCCGGTTTGGCAATATGAGGAGCACACTGGCGAATATTATCTGCACATGAATGCCGTCAAACAAGCTGATTTAAACTGGGAAAACCCTGACGTTCGCCAAGCGGTATATGACATGATGAAGTTTTGGCTCGATAAAGGGGTCGACGGCTTGCGTATAGACCAGCTTCATCTGATCTCAAAGAAAGAGTTCCTTCCTTCACATGAGGACTACGTCAATCAGTGTGCAGAACCGAAACCCTTCCAGCCGAACGGCGAACGCATCCATGACTATTTAAAAGAGATGACAGACGAAGTATTTTCACAATACGATGTCATGTCGGTCGGCGAGGTTGGCTCTGTCACACCGGAGGAAGGCTTGACATATACGGGAACTGATAAGCATGAACTGAATATGATTTTTCACTTTCAGCATATGGAGCTTGACCAGCAGCCGGGAAAAGAACATTGGGATCTGAAGCCCCTAAAGCTTTCTGATTTAAAATCTGTATTAACAAAGTGGCAGAAGACGCTTGAACATAAAGGCTGGAATACTCTGTTTTGGTGCAACCACGACCAGCCGCGGATCGTTTCCCGTTTCGGAGATGAAGGGAGATATCGCAAAGAGTCTGCGAAAATGCTTGCCACTGTCCTTTATTTTATGAAAGGCACGCCGTATATTTATCAAGGAGAAGAAATCGGCATGACAAACGCGCCGTTTACGAGAATTGAGGACTACAAAGATATCCAAACGATTAATATGTATCATAAACGGGTGTTTGAGAACGGCTATGATCCTGAAGAAGTGATGACTTCTATCTTGGCCAAAAGCCGGGATCACGCCCGGACGCCGATGCAATGGAGCAGCGGGAAGAATGCCGGATTCACGGACGGAACGCCATGGCTGAAGGTCAATCCGAACTATGCATCCATCAATGCCGAGGAAGCGGAGGCAGACCCCGATTCCATTTTAGCCTATTACAAAAAGGTGATCAGTTTGAGAAAGCAGTATGCAGATCTTATAAAAGGAAGCTACGATCTCTTGCACCCAGATGATCCGCAGCTGTTTGTATATGTCAGAGAGAACGGCCGGCAGAAGCTTTTGGCGGTGAATAATTTTTCAAAAGAGAAGGCTGTATTCCAATGGCCGGAGCGCTGCTGCAAGGATCAGGCGTCCCTTTTACTCAGCAATTATAAAAACAACGGTGATATGGCTGATGAAATGGTGTTTCAGCCTTACGAGAGCAGAGTATATCTTTTGAACACAAGAGAATAAGAAGTCAGCCCGGCGCAGTTTGCCGGGTTTTTCAGTACATATATCCGCGCTGCACGCGGGAAGAATAAAAACATAGCGTCAACATAAAATTAATCTTGCAAAACGTAATGACTTCGGTTTATTATTATTAAGGATTACAAAATCGTTATCATTTTGATTTAAAGTCATTGTGAAAAAGAGGGGATATCGTTATGTTTAAAAAATGGAGCGGTTTGTTTGTGATTGCAGCGTGCTTCTTATTGGTCGCGGCATGCGGCAACTCATCAACGAAAGGGTCAGCGGATTCAAAGAGTGATAAACTGCACATTGTCACGACGTTCTACCCGATGTATGAATTTACGAAACAAATTGTGAAAGAAAAGGGCGATGTGGATCTTTTAATTCCGTCTTCTGTCGAACCGCACGACTGGGAGCCGACGCCGAAGGATATTGCAAGTATTCAGGACGCAGATTTGTTCGTTTATAATAGCGAATACATGGAAACTTGGGTTCCTTCAACTGAAAAAAGCATGGGCCAAGATCATGCGGTTTTCGTAAATGCGAGCAAGGGCATCGATTTAATGGAGGGCTCTGAAGAAGAACACGAACATGAACATGAACATGAACACGGAGATCACGAAGAGCATGAACACAGCCATGAAATGGACCCTCATGTATGGCTCAGCCCTGTTTTAGCGCAAAAGGAAGTTGAAAATATTACTGCGCAAATCGTGAAGCAAGACCCGGATAACAAAGAATACTATGAGAAAAATAGTAAAGAATATATTGCAAAACTGCAGGATCTTGATAAACTATATCGTACAACCGTAAAAAAAGCGGCGAAGAAAGAATTTATCACACAGCACACAGCTTTTGGCTATTTGGCAAAAGAATACGGCCTGACTCAGGTTCCGATTGCGGGGCTTTCTCCTGAACAAGAGCCGAGTGCAGCTGACTTAGCAAAACTGAAAACGTATGCGAAAGAGCATGACGTGAACATTATATATTTTGAAGAAATTGCATCCTCCAAGGTTGCAGATACACTGGCCAGTGAAATCGGCGCGAAAACAGAAGTGCTGAATACGCTGGAAGGCTTAAGCAAAGAAGAACAGGATAAAGGTATAGGGTACATCGACATCATGAAGCAAAACCTCGATGCCCTGAAAGATTCACTATTGGATAAATAAAAAGATAGTGTGCGCCGGAGGGTGCACACTATTTCTTTGTGAGAAAGGAAGATTGACATGAATCTCGTCTCATTGAAAGATATCGTTTTTGGCTATTCCCACACGCCTGTGTTGGATAAAGTATCTCTTGATATTGAAAGCGGCGAGTTTGTCGGCATCACAGGTCCAAACGGCGCTTCTAAATCAACGCTGATAAAAGTGATGCTCGGCATGCTGAAACCGTGGGAAGGCAAGGTAACAATCAGTAAAAAGAATGCAGAAGGAAAACGTCTGACTATAGGGTATGTCCCGCAGCAAATTTCTTCATTTAATGCAGGTTTTCCGAGCACCGTGCTTGAGCTTGTCCAATCCGGCCGGTACACAAAAGGGAAATGGTTTAAACGTTTGAATGAAGAAGATCATATCGAAGTAGAAAAAGCCCTGAAAATGGTGGAAATGTGGGAGCTTCGCCATCGGAAAATCGGTGACTTGTCGGGCGGCCAGAAGCAGAAAATCTGTATTGCCAGAATGCTTGCCAGCAATCCCGATCTCTTAATGCTGGACGAACCGACCACAGCGGTTGATTATGACAGCAGAAAAGGGTTTTACGAATTCATGCACCACTTGGTGAAAAATCACAATCGCACAGTTGTGATGGTCACTCATGAACAAAATGAAGTACAGCAATTTCTAGATAAAGTGATTCGATTAGAGAGAGGAGAAAAAGGCGGATGGAAATGTTTGACTTGGAATTCATGCGACGAGCTTTTCTAGCAGGCGGCATGATCGCCATCATGGCCCCGATTTTAGGGGTATATCTTGTGCTTAGAAGGCAGGCCTTAATGGCTGACACACTCTCGCATATTTCACTGTCGGGTGTTGCCATCGGTTTTTTCCTCAGCACCAATATTACCGCGGCGAGCATAGTCGTTGTGACTGTCGGCGCGGTCGGAATTGAATACATGCGGCGGGCATATCGGACATATTCGGAAGTGTCCATTGCCATCTTAATGGCGGCGGGTTTGTCCTTCGCGATGTTTTTAATCAGCCTTTCGAAAGGCGCCGCCAATATGAGCATTGATCAGTACTTATTCGGGTCGCTCGTGACGGTTAACCAGCAGCAGGTCTATATTATCGGCATCATTACATTGTTGATCCTGCTTTATTTTATCGTGCTGAAAAGGCCGCTCTACCTGCTGACATTTGATGAAGCAACAGCCAAAACGTCCGGAATCAATACAAACATTCTGTCGATGTCATTCAGCATTGTCACTGGTCTTGCGATCTCAGTTATTATTCCGATTATCGGCGTACTGCTCGTATCGGCACTGCTCGTATTGCCGGCAGCTTTCGCCATTAGAATCGCAAAAGGCTTTAACATGGTATTTATGTCAGCCATACTCATTTCCTTATTCAGTGTATTTATGGGACTGACATCATCTTATCAGCTCGGCACACCGCCAGGGCCTTCCATTACCCTGCTGTTAATTGTTCTGCTCCTGATCGGATTTGCAGTTCAGGGGATATGGACGTTTATCAAAAAAGAAACCCAGCGTAAAAAAGGGCACAGATAAAAATAAAAAGCAGTTTTTCCTTTGGGAAAAACTGCTTTTTTTATAGAAATAACCCGGCAAGACGTTCATATGATTCTTTTTTCGCCTCAAAATCAAACACATTGCAAAGAACCATAATTTCATTTGTTTCATAGCGGTCCGCCAGCTCTAGAAGCTGCTGTTTTACAGTGCTTGGAGAACCGATGACCATGCGCTTTCTGTTTTCTCGTATTTGGTTTTTATTTGATTCATTATAGTGGTATGCTTTCGCTTCCTCAATGCTTGGCACCCTGCTGTCCAAGCCTTTCCCGACGCGAAGAAGCCACAAGTCCTGGCTTAACGCGAGGTCCTCTGCCTCTTCATCTGTTTTTGCGCAAATGACAAAGATCGTAAACAGTGCGGCCGGAGATGTGAAATGGGCTGATGGCTGAAAGTTTTCACGATAGATACGAAACGCGCTTTCCCCTCGTTCAGGGCTGATAAAATGCCCAAACACATATCCGATTCCCTGATGGGCCGCTCGCCTTGCGCTGTTCTCCCCTAATCCAAGCACCCAAAGCTCCGGTGCTGTGTCAATAAGAGGAGCCGCTTTGATCCCGGCATACGGATGCCCGGCGGGAAGCGAATCGGTCAGAAAATAAGAGACATCCTGAAGCTGTCTGTTAAAATCGGTTAAGCTTTTTTTGATGCCGTCGGTTAGTGCGAGCCGGGTTTTCGTCGTTCCGCCCGGCGAACGCCCGAGACCAAGGTCAATCCGGTTCGGATACAAGGCCTCAAGCTGGCGAAAGGTCTCGGCCACCTTAAACGGGCTGTACTGAGGCAGAAGCACACCGCCAGACCCGACACGAATCTTGTTTGTGTGAGCCGCGATACGGGCGATCATAATTTCCGGTGCCGTGCTTGCCAGTCCTTTCGTGCTGTGGTGTTCGGCAAACCAATAACGCTTATAGCCCCATTCTTCACTTCGTCCGGCCAGCTCGACCGAATGCTGAAGGGTTGTCACGGGGCTTTCTCCTTTAGAAACAGGTGCCTGATCAAGTATGCTTAAATGAATCAAAAGGCCGCTTCCTTTCCGTTGCTTTTTAGAATGTGATACAAGAATAGGCAAAATGACTCGCTCACGTCAAATGGTTTGTTTAAGATCCGCCATTCATATGATTTGCAAAACATATATCAAATATGGGAGATTTTTTTCGAGGATTTTCGTCAATTATTCTTAACTTTTACGAAACTTTGATATAATAAAAAACGTATATATTAATAATTTACGGCATACTCAAGTTACGTTTGTACGTAAAAATAAATGTGACTATATTCACATTTCGATGATTAGGAGTGAATCGTGTGGCAATTTCTTTAGAAAAAGGTCAGCGAATTGATTTAACAAAAGGAAAAGCGGGTCTGTCAAAATTGATGGTCGGTCTCGGCTGGGACCCGGTTTCATCAGGCGGCGGCTTTTTTGGAAAGCTGCTCGGCGGAGGCGGACCAAATATTGACTGTGACGCATCAGTGCTGATGCTGGAAAACGGCAAATTCACTGATAAGAAAAATGTCATTTATTTTGGAAACCTGAAAAGCCGCTGCGGCAGTGTCAAGCACACAGGTGACAACCTGACAGGCGACGGAGCGGGCGATGATGAGCAGATTTTAATTGATTTGGCGAAAGTGCCTGCCAACATTAATAAGCTTGTATTTGTTGTGAATATTTATGATTGCGTGAGAAGAAAACAGGATTTCGGCATGATTCAAAATGCTTTTATCCGTGTTGTTGATCAATCGAATCATGAAGAAATGCTCAAATACAATTTGAAAGACAATTATGCCGGCAGAACAAGCCTGATTACGGCTGAAATCTACCGCCAGGACGGCGAGTGGAAATTCGCGGCGGTTGGCGAAGGCACAAACGATACGAGATTAGAAGATATTGTCAACCGGTACGTATAAAAGAAAAAGGAGTGGATGAAACATGGCAATTTCATTGGCAAAAGGACAAAAAGTAGATTTAACAAAAACAAATCCGGGTCTTTCAAAGGTTGTTGTCGGTTTAGGCTGGGATACGAATAAGTATGACGGCGGTCATGACTTTGACCTTGACTCAAGTGTATTTCTTTTAGATGCGTCTGGAAAATGCGCAAGTCAAAATGATTTTATTTTCTATAACCAGCTTGAAGGCGGAAACGGTTCAGTTGTTCATTCAGGCGATAACCTGACAGGTCTTGGCGAGGGTGATGACGAGAATGTAAAAGTCAATCTCAGCGCCGTACCTGCGAATATCGACAAAATCTCATTTGTTATCACGATTCACGAAGCGGAAGCGCGCAGCCAAAACTTTGGACAAGTGTCAAACGCGTTTGTACGCATTGTCAATGAAGAAACAAATGAAGAGCTTATTCGTTACGATCTTGCGGAAGATTTCTCTATTGAAACGGCAATTATCGCTGGAGAGCTTTACAGACACAACGGCGAATGGAAATTCTCTGCTATCGGCTCAGGCTACCAAGGCGGTCTTGCCCGCATCGCAACAGACTACGGCTTGCAAGTCGGTTAAGACATATTACGAAGAGCAGAAAGGAGAGAGGCAGTATGGCCATTCAATTAGCAAAAGGACAGCGTGTTGACTTAACGAAAACAAATCCGGGACTCACAAAAGCGGTGATCGGTTTAGGCTGGGATACAAATAAGTACTCAGGCGGACACGATTTTGACCTGGATGCTTCAGCCTTTTTAGTGGATGCGCATGATAACTGTGTGAATGATCTCGATTTCGTCTTCTATAATAACCTTGAGCATCCGAGCGGCGGTGTCATCCATACGGGTGACAACCGCACCGGTGAAGGCGACGGAGATGATGAGCAGATCATCGTTGATTTTTCAAAAATCCCTGCTCACATTGAGAAAATCGGCATCACAGTTACAATTCATGACGCGGAAGCACGCAGCCAAAACTTTGGACAAGTGTCAAACGCGTTTGTACGCGTTGCAGATGAAGAGACTCAAAATGAGCTTCTTCGCTTCGATTTGGGAGAAGATTTCTCCATTGAAACAGCCGTTGTCGTATGTGAGCTGTACAGACACGGAAACGAGTGGAAGTTCAATGCGATCGGCAGCGGTTTTTCCGGCGGCCTTGCTTCATTATGCCGGAACTACGGTTTGCAGGTGTAAGCGAGTGACAAAGAAAGCAGTCACCGTTTTCAATTAATAGGAGGAAAAAACTTGGAATTTTTACATCACATCATGTCTACGTATGCTTCATTTTTCGATTGGAAAATGTGGGGGGAAGTTCTGACTGATCCGGTTTCTTGGGGTCTGATCGGTTCCCTTGTTGTACTGGAAGGCCTTTTATCGGCCGATAACGCGTTAGTTCTTGCGGTTATGGTAAAACATCTTCCGGAAAAACAGCGTAAAAAAGCGTTAACGTATGGTTTATTCGGAGCGTACATTTTCCGATTTATATTCATCGGACTCGGTATGCTTCTCATTAAATTCTGGTGGATCAAAGTGCTTGGCGCGCTTTACCTGGCTTGGCTCGTCATTAAGCACTTCTGGATCGGCGAAAAAGAAGAGGAAGCAGACGGTATTAAGAAAAACTCTTGGATGGTCCGTACATTCGGTATCTTCTGGGCAACTGTTATTTCAGTTGAACTGATGGACCTTGCCTTTTCTGTGGACAGCATCTTGGCCGCGTTTGCGGTATCTGAAAAAGTATGGGTTCTTTTGATCGGCGGTATGCTGGGTATTTTAATGATGCGTACAGTCGCAAAAGTATTCCTTGTGCTGATCGATAAAATCCCTGAGCTTGAAAACACAGCATTCGTGTTAATCGGAATTATCGCGCTGAAAATGGCAGGGAGCGCTTTCCATTATGAAATGCCGCATTCTGTATTCTTCATTATCATTATCGCTGCATTTGCGGTAACATTTATCATTCACTATATCAACAAACAAAAGCAGGTGCGCGAACAAACAGCTGCGTCAAAAGAAGAATAAAACAAAACAAGGAGGGAGTTTCATGTCCTTCCTTTTTTGTTACAGAAAAGAGGGTGACTGGTTTGCGGTATTTCCACTATTTATCAGCGCGTCAAGAAGAGCATGTATTTTATCAAGTGCCGAAACAGGTCACGAAAGAGGCGCCTAAAAAATGGCTTGAACAAGCGCTGGGAGCCCTATTATATATGCCTGCAACCCGCCACGACATAGCCGCTATGATTACTGAACAAAAGTACGAGGATCTAACGTCCGTTGTTTTCTGCTTAGAGGATGCGATTGGGGATCATGAAGTCGAGCAGGCTGAACATAATCTCAACATTCAGCTTGAGCGCATAGAACAGGCGATTCAGCAAAACAAAATAGAACCGGATAATCTTCCGCTCATGTTTGTAAGGGTGCGTTCTCCGAAGCAGCTGCAGGAGCTGGCGGGCCGCTTGAAGCGCTTTCTTCATTTGTTAACCGGTTTTGTGTTTCCGAAATGTTCAGGAGTGAACGCCCGTGACTATGCGGAAACGCTGGAAAACATTTCTCGCGATAGGAGAGCGCCGATTTATGGAATGCCGATTTTAGAAACGCCCGATTTGCTTTCTAAAGAGACGCGGCCGGAGGCTTTCGGAGAGCTGAGTGCGGTTCTGCATCAATATCAGGACTTGATTTTAAATGTGCGAATCGGTGCGACTGATTTGTGCGGGTTATACGGCATCCGGAGAAAGCCGGGGCAAACCATCTATGATATTCGCCTGATTTCCGATTTTATGGCGGATGTCATCAATTATTTCGGCCGGACGTTTGTCGTTTCTGGACCGGTCTGGGAATATTTCCAGACAGCGCAAAAGCCTCACCTTCTGTCAGCGCACCAGCCTTCTGAGCTGAATGAGCAAGTCAAAGGTTTGGTGAAGGAAACAGAGCTTGATATCGCTAACGGGATTCACGGGAAAACGGTCATTCACCCGTCTCAGCTTAAAGCGGTAAACAGCCTGTATGTTGTATCAAAGGAAGACTATATGGATGCGTTAAGCATTATTCATCACGGAAACGGTTCAATCGGTGTGATGAAAAGCCATTTTTCCAACAAAATGAATGAGATGAAGCCCCATATGAAATGGGCTGAGAACATCATAATAAAATCAGAAATCTATGGGGTGTATCATGAAAACCGATCTTTCTCCGATTTGCTCAACGAACAGCAAAACACTTCAAATATTGGACAATATGGCGGTTGATCTGTCGGTCACTGACAATCCGCTTTCTATTCCGGAGCAAGTCTTATTTGAAATGGCGGCGCGTGTAAACAAAAAAAGGGGTTTTTTATTTGTCAGCAAAGTGCTGGGAAAGCATATTCCAGTTCATCCGCTGAAGCCGCTTTTGGCGTCAGGGCTGCTTGCTTTGGAGTACGCTGAACGAAAAACGGGCCGTGAGCTGAAGGAGAAGGCCGACATTCTGAACGGGTTTCTTTCAGGAACGGACAGCGGGCTTCGGGATGCTTATCAAACATTGCAAAAGCAGCGCATGGCACTAGAGGAGGCGCCGCTTGTGATCGGGTTTGCGGAAACGGCGACAGCCCTTGGACACGCGGTTTATGACTGCATTGAGAATGCGTCGTATGTCCATACAACACGTGAACTGATACGGAACAACGAGCCTTCCATTACCTTTGTCGAGGAGCACTCCCATGCGACCGACCAGCTATGCTATGCGGAACCTCATATGATCAACAACGATTGCCCGGTGATTCTCGTGGATGATGAAATCACGACAGGAAAAACCGCACTGCATATCATTCGGGATATACAATCGAAGTTCCCCCGCAAAGAATACGCTGTTTTGTCTTTATTGGATTGGCGCACTGAGGAGCACAAACAAGCTTATGCTGAAGCGGAACGGGAATTAGGGGTTACCATATCAACAACAGCTTTACTGTCTGGGCGCATTTCCTTTAAAGGAGAGCTTTTGTCAGAGTCCTCCTATGATTACAGACCGAAGCCGCAGGAATCAGCAATAAACAGAACAGACATAGACTTGTCCGGCTTCTTTGCATCCTTACCTTATCAGCCGGCCATATTCGCAGACGAGCATTTTTATGTGAAGGAAACAGGGCGGTTTGGCTTAAAGGCGAGTGACAGGCAGGCGGTTCACGAGGCCTGCCGCCTAGCTGCGCAGCATGTGGAACAGTATCGGAAGGGGAGAAGAACGCTTGTGCTTGGAACGGGAGAGCTGATGTACATTCCTATGAAAATCGCAGCGCATCTTCAGGGCTCCATTTCCTATCACTCTACTACCCGCAGCCCGATTCACCCTGTTGTCAAAGCGGGCTATGCTGTGCAAAACGGTTATTCATTTATGAATCCCGAAGATGAGGCGGTTCGCCATTTTATCTATAACCTCCCCGCCGGAGCGTATGACGAGGTCTTTTTCTGTCTTGAAAAGACCGTTTCGGATGAGGCGTTACAGCCAATTTTTCATATATTCAAAGAAAAAGAAGTGCCGCATATCCACATTGTAACCCTTTCACGAAAGGTGTGATCTGAATTGACTGAGATAATTGACCAGATTGGGAGCTATCCGAAGGAGGATGTCACCTTTCTATTAAAAGATTTGTCCGCTGTTTCGATTGAAAAAAGCACGGAAGAACGGGAACGCTCGATCCAAAGCGGCACCCATTACTCAGAGATGCTGCCGATCGAATATAAGCCGACAGATGAATATATGAAACTGTTTTATGCCTCGCTTGAAGATAGTAAACAGAAGGTTGCGTTAGCGGCCGGAGCTGTAGCGGAGCAGCTTTTCGCCAAACACGGTGAGCATATGGTTTTGTGCAGTCTGGCAAGGGCGGGCACGCCGGTCGGTGTATTGATCAAACGGTACATCAAGATGAAGTATCACGTCTCAGTTCCGCACTACAGCATATCGATTATTCGGGACAGGGGAATTGATGAAAACGCCTTGCAGTATATGCTGAAGCATCATCCAGACGGAAAAATCGCCTTTATCGACGGCTGGACAGGCAAAGGCGCTATTACTAAAGAACTGAATCGATCCATCGAACAGTTTAACCAGCGCTGGAATACGAGACTTTCCTCAGAAATTGCGGTGCTTGCCGATCCGGGTGATTGCGCGGACATCTACGGAACGAAGGAGGATTTTCTGATTCCGAGTGCCTGCTTGAACTCTACGGTCTCGGGTCTTGTCAGCCGCACGGTCTTAAATGAAAAATGGATCGGGCCGGATGATTTTCACGGGGCGAAATATTACCGTGAGCTGAGCGAAGAGGATGTTTCTGTATTCTATATTGAAACGATAGCCGAGCAATTTCCGTCTATTTGTAAAGAAGCAGAACGTCTGGCGATTGGCTTGCAGCGCGTACGTATGAAACCGGCTTGGGACGGCTTGGCTTCCATTGAGACGATCCGAAAGCAATTTGGCATCAGCAATACGAACCTGATTAAACCTGGTGTCGGAGAAACGACCCGTGTGCTTCTTCGCAGAGTGCCTTGGAAAATACTGATTCAGCCTGGCGCTGAAGAAACGCTGAAACATATTCTTTTACTGGCAAAGGATCGGGGAGTGCCTGTAGAAGAATACGAGAACATGTCTTACAGCTGCTGCGGGCTGATTCGTCCGGCGGAGAAAAGCCTATGAACGCGTTTGCCAGCGATTTAGACAGAACATTAATTTATTCAAGGCACATGATCGGCACGCCCGATAAGGAAGCCGGGATTGAGCTGATTGAAACATTAAATGGGCGGGAGCTTTCCTATATTTCCTCAGCCGTAAAAGAGCACTTAAATCAGATTCAGAAGGATCACTATTTTATCCCCGTCACCACGCGTACAAACGAACAGTATAAGAGAATCGGATGTTTCCAGCAGGACATTGTGCCGGAATATGCGGTGACAACAAATGGCGGGTGCATCTTAAAAGACGGCGAGCCTCTGAAAGAGTGGGACGAGCTGATGAAAGAGGAGCTGGCGTCGTGTCTGCCGATCGAGGCCATACTGAGGGAAATCGCAGGTCTCTCTTTATCAGAGGCGGTAAAAAGAACCCGAATCGCCCATCACTATTTCGTGTATCTCATTTTACATGAGGAAAAAATACCGTATATCGATATATCCGCTGTGAAAGAGTGGGGCGCCGATAAGGGCTGGCAAGTATCTCTGCAGGGGCGGAAGCTTTACTTTATTCCCAATCCGCTTAATAAGTGGAAAGCAGTTGAATACCTGAAATCCAGGCTCTCTCTTGATGAAATCTATACGGCTGGAGACTCGCTGCTTGATCTTGAACTGATCCGGGAAGCCGATTTTGGCATCGCACCCGCGCACGGAGAGGTATTGAGTCACGATCCGGAACTACGCAAAACAATTGCAAGCGGCATGCTGGCGGGTGAAGAAATCACAGCGTCAGTTTTATCGCAAATATCCAAATTAAAACACGTGTAATATACACAAACAAACCAGAAAGGAGGATATGATGAGACAAGAAGAGCTAATCATTCATAAAGCTGTTCCGGCCGATGGTGATTGGAAAAGCATGCTGTTTCAGCCATTGCCGGAGCGGGATCACTATGAGAATGAACAAGGTCTTGCTTTTTCGAGGCTTGCCGGGCAAATACTGGGCACGCCCATTGATGAGACCGACTACTTTAACGAGCTGTATGAACTTTCTGTAAACGATCATATTTATGTCCTGAGCGAAACACTTGATAAAACAA
This sequence comes from Bacillus sp. AF23, assembly GCF_020861455.1. Taxonomy (NCBI): domain Bacteria; kingdom Bacillati; phylum Bacillota; class Bacilli; order Caryophanales; family Bacillaceae; genus Bacillus; species Bacillus sp. AF23. The sequence continues at coordinate 218,877 of NZ_JAJHVY010000027.1, read as the reverse complement.
TTGCACCCGAAACCTTTCAGGCGCTTCAGCATATTCATTCCATCAACCAGAAGGAAAAAGGCCTTTCGGTCAGCCGCTTTGTCGCCTTTCTGGACGGGGAACAGCTGATTGCGAAGCATTCCAATTCATTGCTGCACCGCCATTTAAGAAAAGCACTGATGACGCTTTTACATACCTTTGCCGAAAATCATGAGCAGGGGCTGAATCATCCTGATTTTCGCAGAGTGCTTCTTGATGTTTCAAAGTTTTCCTTGAACCACCTGAATCCTTGGCTGGAAAAAGCCGATATAGAGCGGGAGATGCCGAAGGTGGTCTGGTATGGAGACGCGACGAAAAGCCAGCTGTATTTCTTATATTATTTGATGCTTGTCGGCTGTGATGTTCTATTGTTCCATCCGGCGGGAACCGATCAGCTGACGCTCGTTGACCCTAAGCAGGAGCTAAGCTTCACGGAAAAGCTTCCGGATGTTTCAGATCTTCAGCCATTCCCGAAAGAAAAACCTGACCGTAAATCAACGGTGGCGTATCGATCGACAAAGGAAATTGAGCATGTGCTGAATCACGAGGAATCCATGCTGTACAAGCCTTGGCAGTTCAGAGACCACACACCGGTTTCCGTGACGCTGAAAACGACCTATGATGAACTGTTTTTAATTGCGAAAGAACGTGCGTTTATTCGCCCGAATTTCAAAGCCGATAAACATTCGATCGATATTCCGAATGTGTTTGCCAAAATTATGGGTGTGTCGAAGGACAATAAAGAATATTGGAACAGACTTCATACAATGGCGGACTATCCAGAAACGGAGATAATTCGAAGCTTTCCGTTTACAGAAGAAATCAAATCAAACTATCAATTTCATTACAGCCACGCGCTTGATCATGAAGGAAACATCGATCCGGACAAGCTGATCGCAAGCAATGTGTGGCAGTACAAACAGCTTCCGGCAGGCATTCAGACCGCGATCGCCAAAACGATCTCGAGAATGTGCAGACACCCGCGGCTGAAGGCATTGCATCAGGAACAGGTCAAGGATGTTCAGATCTACTTGTTTAAACAAACAACAAACCTTCCCGCTAACCTACTGAAATTGATTCAAATGTTCGACTATGCGCAGACTGTTCCGAAACTGGTGCTGTATCATACGGAAATGAACGGTGAGCTCACACGATCAGACGCCGCAGCCCTGCTGTTTTTAAATGAAATCGGCATTGATATCGTCATTTATAATCCTCCCGGACATCAAGACATTGAGCATTATATTGAAGAGGATCAGTATGATATCCACTGGCTGGACGACATGGTGTTTCAGCAGGACTATAAAGAGCCTTCGCTCGTGAAAAGGCTGTTCAGAACGATTACCCAAAAGTAAGGAGAGAAGAAAAGCATGACAACAGAAAATCAAAATCCGCTTGTTCTCGATAAAAACGAAGAAATTTCTCAGCAAAAGGCAGACGATATCCGCCTGCAGCTCCGCCAGGAACCAGAGGTGCAGCGCCTCGCCCAGCAAATTGACGTGAAAAACCAAATGGAGCTGCTGGAGTATGGAAAGGAGCCGGCTGTTGAAATTTCCAAGTTCTCTGACCGCATCTTAGGAATGATGAAAACAACAAGCGTGACAGACTCAGGCACAATGCTGACTCAGCTTGGAAAAATCATGGACCGCTTTGACAAAAATGATTTTGACGAGCCCAAGGGACTGATGGCCAAAATCTTCAAACGCGGCGGCAGCATGATTGAGAAAATCTTTAAAAAGTACCAGACGCTCGGCGGAGAAATTGAAAAAATCAACGTTGAGATTTCCAAATATAAAGATGAGATGACAAAAACAAACTACACACTCGATGAAATGTATGAAAACAATATCAACTACTACATGGAGCTTGAAAAATACGTTGTTGCCGGTCAAATGAAGCTGGAAGAGATGCAGTCAATCCTACCTTCATATGAAGAAAAAGCGGCAAGCGGAAACCAGCTTGCGCAAATGCAGCTCGATACGCTGCGCAACGGCATTCAGGCGCTTGAGGAACGCGTGTATGATCTTGATATGGCGCGAATGGTGGCGCTTCAAACCGCACCGCAGATCCGACTGCTCCAGCGCGGTAACGCTAAGCTGATCGGGAAAATTAACTCCGCTTTTATCATCACCATTCCGATTTTCAAAAACGGCATTATTCAGGCTGTTACGGTGAAACGTCAAAAGCTTGTGGCTGACTCTATGAGCGAGCTTGACCGCCGGACAAATGAGATGCTGAAACGCAATGCGGAGAACATCTCGAACCAGAGTGTTGAAATTGCCAGAATGGCCGGCAGACCAAGCATTGATATAGAAACGATCGAATCCTCTTGGAACACGATTGTCAGCGGCATGCAGGAAACAAAACAAATCGAAGAAGAAAACAAACGCCTTCGGGAAGAGGGCGCAAGACGAATTGCCCAGCTGCAGGATAATATTAAAAAAGCAGCATTACAGCAATAAAAAGACCCCCGCTTGTGAATCATAAGCGGGGTTTTTGATTGACATCAATTAGGTAATGACAATGTGTAAAGACAGGTGTAAACTTAAACGGTAATCATTTTGCATATCAGAGGTGTTGGCTATGGGAAAACAACAGCCTATATCCCAGCGTAAGCTGCTGGGTGTCGCCGGTTTAGGGTGGCTGTTTGATGCAATGGATGTCGGAATATTATCGTTTATTATCGCCGCGCTCCACGTGGAGTGGAATCTTTCGCCTGAAGAAATGAAATGGATCGGAAGCGTAAATTCCATCGGCATGGCTGTGGGTGCGTTTTTGTTTGGATTGCTGGCTGATCGAATCGGCCGCAAAAAAGTATTTATCATTACTCTTTTATGCTTTTCAATCGGAAGCGGTATATCAGCTTTCGTCACAAGCTTATCGGCATTTCTCATTCTGCGTTTTGTAATTGGGATGGGACTTGGCGGCGAACTGCCTGTCGCTTCAACGCTTGTTTCGGAAGCGGTTGTGCCTGAAAAACGGGGCCGGGTCATTGTGCTTCTCGAAAGCTTTTGGGCTGTGGGCTGGCTGGCAGCGGCGCTTATTTCTTATTTTGTCATTCCAAGCTTCGGCTGGCAGGCGGCTTTGCTTTTAACCGCACTGTCGGCATTTTATGCGCTGTACTTGCGGACAGGATTGCCTGATTCGCCAAAGTACGAATCGCTTTCTATGAAAAAGAAATCGGTGTGGGAGAACGTGAAAAGCGTTTGGGCGAAACAGTATGTACGGCCGACGGTAATGCTGTCGATCGTCTGGTTCTGCGTTGTCTTTTCTTATTATGGGATGTTTTTGTGGCTGCCGAGTGTGATGCTGTTAAAAGGGTTCAGCATGATTCAAAGCTTTGAATATGTTCTGCTGATGACGCTTGCTCAGCTTCCGGGCTATTTTTCGGCTGCGTGGCTGATCGAAAAGGCGGGCCGGAAATGGATACTGGTTATTTATTTGATCGGAACAGCGGGAAGCGCGTATTTCTTCGGAACGGCAGATTCCTTAGGTCTGCTGCTGACGGCTGGAATGCTGTTGTCCTTCTTTAATCTTGGCGCGTGGGGCGTGCTGTATGCCTATACACCGGAGCAATACCCAACATCGATTCGCGCGACAGGTTCAGGAACCACAGCGGCGTTTGGAAGAATCGGCGGCATTTTCGGCCCGCTGCTCGTCGGAACACTCGCCGCCCGCCATATTTCATTTTCAGTGATTTTTTCAATCTTTTGCATTGCCATTTTACTGGCGGTCGCGTGCATTTTGATTATGGGAAAAGAAACGAAACAAACTGAGCTTGAATAACAAAAGCACCTCATCATGAGGTGCTTTTTACATGGAAACCGGCAGCTTGGTGTTTGTTTTTTCTGCTTGTTTGATAAAGGGCCATAGACAGGACAAATAAAATCGCCGTAAACGCCGTGACAGCTCCAAAATGATGCGTGTTTTGATATAAAAATCCGGCAAGGCATGTGCCGACAGTGGTCCCTGCATACATAGCCGCATTGGAAAGAGATGCAATCGTTCCGCGCGCGTTCGGTGAAATGGACTGGAATATCCCCATCATTAACGGAAAAATGATCCCCGCTATAAAGAAAGTCAGAAAAAAGCTGGTTTCTACAATAAATAAGGTAGGGAAGAAAGGAAGGGAAAAATAGAGCCCGCCCATCAGCAGCATGCCGCTCATTAATGTCTTACACGTTCCGAGCTTTGATGCAATTTTGCTTCCTATAAGGCTTCCAAGCATATTTCCCAGCCCCAGTACAAGCATCGCGGCGCCGATTTGGGATACGGTTAGATGATAATCTGCAGAAAGCCAGGTGCCGAGAAAGCTGAACGTGGCGAAATTTCCTGTTTGAAAGAGAAAATAAGCAAGCAGGATCATCGATGTTTTTGGCAGTGAAAACAGCTCACGATAAGGGCTGACTATAGATGAACGGTGTGCTGCCGCTTCTGCAGGACGAATATCTGGCATGGCCGCCGCCAAAATGAACAGGAGAACCAGCGAGCCTGCTGACAGAACGAAAAAGGGCGTGTGCCAAGTGAAGGAAGCCAAAAATCCGCCGATCGGAAGCCCGAGCATTTGTGAAGCCGCTAATCCTGCTGTTGCAATCCCCATGCTTTTTAACACTTTTGAGGCATGGACGATGACAGGGATGGATGCCCAAATTTGAGGCGTCACAAACGCGGCGCTGACACCGGCGGCAAAACGGAATGCACACATGGCGGCAAAGGAGGGAGCGATGCCGCATAAAAACGTGGAAAGGATAAAGCCCGCAAGCCCCGACAGCATCACTGTTTTCCGATTAAAGCGGTCAGAGATCGGACCGGCTGCCAAAGCAAACAGCGCATAACCGAGCGCATAAGCACTGACCATCCAGCCTGACAAATCAGTGGAGACATGGAATTGGTCCTGCAAAAGCGGGAGAAGCGGTGAGAGCAAAAAGGTATCTGTGCCGATGACAAACATTACACTGAAAAAAAGCCAAATAAGTTTCAATTTTAACACTCCTATAGTTTTATGATTTTAAAACTATGAAACAGATATGTATATAGAAAACCCTTTTTAGAGGGTCTCCAGAAAGCCAGGCAGGTATGTTTGAAAGGTGTCTTCACGCAGCCTGACATATTTTGTCCGTGAATCTTTTCGCGTTGCAGTCAATCCCGCTTCACGCAGCGTTTTGAAATGATAAGATGCTGTGGTTTTGACGATATTGCATTTTTCACCTACTTCACCGCAGCTGAGTTCTTTTCCGCTGTAATAAAGCGTACGAATAATTGCAAGCCTGGATTCGTCAGACAATGCTTTGAATATGTGAGCTCTGATATGGTCTTCTGATTGTTTCATAGTCATGAAACTATAATACATTACATAGAGATGAAAAAGCAACTTATTTTTCCAGTAAAGGAGCTTGAAGTCATAAGAGGAAGAAGGATTTTTGGTTCAATAAAAGCGTTTTCAATTTAAAAAAGGCTTAATTTTACCTGTAAAATACAATAATAAAGGAGGATTACCGAGTATTTAGAAGCATAAATAAGGTCTTGGGGTCACAGGGATGTTTATCATGAAATGGTACAGAATAAAAGAGAATATGCGGTTTGTGTGTGTTGTTACATAAATGGTACGGTAATAAAGATTGCTTAATATGGAGGGAAAATATGAGTGTAGATGAGAAACCGATTAAGATAAAAGTCGAGAAAGTCTCTAAGATTTTTGGGAAACAAACCAAGAAAGCAGTTCAAATGCTTGCCGACGGAAAAAATAAAAAAGAGATCCTGAAAGCAACCGGATCAACCGTTGGGGTTAACCAAGCAGATTTTGATGTATATGATGGTGAGATATTTGTCATCATGGGTCTATCAGGGAGCGGTAAATCAACTTTAGTACGGCTGTTAAACCGGCTTATTGAACCGACTGCCGGAAAAATTTACATTGATGGTGACATGATAACAAATATGTCTAAAGACCAGCTCCGGGAAGTCCGCCGGAAAAAAATCAGTATGGTCTTCCAAAAGTTCGCTCTGTTCCCGCACAGAACGATACTTGAAAACACAGAATACGGACTGGAGCTTCAAGGTGTAGACAAACAGGAGCGCCAGCAAAAAGCGCTTGAGTCGCTTAAACTTGTCGGACTTGAAGGATTTGAACACCAATACCCTGACCAGCTTTCGGGCGGAATGCAGCAGCGTGTCGGCCTTGCCCGCGCTTTGACGAATAATCCGGACATCCTTCTGATGGACGAAGCATTCAGTGCGCTTGATCCATTAATCCGTAAAGATATGCAGGATGAACTTCTGGATCTGCATGATAATGTCGGAAAAACGATTATTTTTATTACGCACGACCTGGACGAAGCGCTTCGCATCGGCGACAGAATCGCTCTGATGAAGGACGGAAATATCGTTCAGATCGGCACGCCGGAAGAAATCCTCATGAATCCGTCCAACGAATATGTTGAGAAATTCGTTGAGGACGTTGATTTGTCTAAAGTATTAACTGCCGGCCACATTATGAAACGCGCTGAAACGGTGCGGATTGATAAAGGGCCTCGCGTTGCGTTAACACTGATGAAAAACCTAGGGATTTCATCTATTTATGCAGTCGATAAACAGAAACAATTGTTAGGTGTCATTTACGCAGCTGATGCGAAAAAAGCAGCCGAGTCTGATTTATCCCTTCAGGATATCTTGAATACGGAATTTACGACTGTACCAGAGAATACGTATCTGACTGAGATTTTTGACGTTGTGTCTGACGCGAATATTCCAATTGCGGTTGTAGATGAAAAGCAAAGAATGAAAGGGATTGTCGTAAGAGGCGCGCTGATTGGCGCACTTGCGGGCAATAACGATTATATCAATGTTGAGGGCACTGCTGAGCAAACACAAGATCCTTCTGTACGGGAGGTGAAGTAAATTGGATAGACTGCCTAGAATACCTTTAGCAGATATCATTGACCGTTTTGTTGACTGGATTACGATAACGTTCGGCGGGTTCCTCGACGGAATCGCAAATGGCTTGGCCGTTTTTGTAAACGGGATTGTAAGCGGGCTTGGATTTATTCCTTCTATTTTGTTAACGATTATTTTCGCAGCTCTTGCATGGTGGATCAGTACGAGAGGAATTGCGCTGTTCACTTTAATTGGGTTTCTCGTAATTGATTATTTAGGATATTGGGACCCAATGCTGCAAACGTTAGCGCTGGTTGTCACATCCGTCATTATTTCGATTGTGGTCGGTGTGCCGATCGGAATTTGGGCTTCGCAGAAAGAAACGGTTCGCCGTATCGTAACGCCTATCCTTGATTTAATGCAGACAATGCCTGCTTTCGTATATCTTTTGCCGGCAATTTTCTTCTTTAATATCGGTGTTGTGCCGGGTGTCGTTGCGTCTGTTATCTTCGCAATGCCGCCGACAATCCGTATGACGGTTCTCGGTATTAAACAAGTGCCTGCGGATCTGATTGAAGCAACTGAAGCGTTTGGTTCTACAACAGCTCAGCGTTTGTTTAAAGTTCAGCTTCCGCTTGCAACAAAAACCATTCTTGCCGGGATCAACCAAAGTATCATGCTTGCATTATCAATGGTTGTTATCGCAGCAATGGTCGGTGCGCCGGGATTAGGTTCAGAAGTATACAGCGCCGTTACACAGCTGAAAACAGGGGTCGGTGTAGAAGCAGGTATTGCTATCGTTATCGTTGCGATTACGCTCGACCGTATTACACAAAATATTAAAGTGAAGAAGAAAAGCAGGGGGAATGCCTGATGTTTAAAAAAATCATCGGTATCGGTGTTTCCGCCATGCTGGCACTCTCACTTGCGGCTTGCGGACAAGAAAACGACGAAAATGCGTCCGCGGCTGAACAGGTGAATAAGACGATCATCGGGATTGACCCCGGTTCAGGTATTATGAGCCTGACTGATCAAGCGTTGAAGGATTATAACCTGGACGACTGGACACTGATTTCATCGTCAAGCGCTGCTATGACTGCTACGCTCAAAAAGTCATACGACCGTAAGAAACCAATTATTATCACAGGATGGACACCGCATTGGATGTTCTCCAGATATAAATTAAAATATCTCGATGATCCGAAAAAAACTTACGGCAGTGCTGAGGAGATTCATACGATCACCAGAAAAGGCTTCAGCAAAGAACAGCCGAATGCCGTTAAGCTTCTGAGCCAGTTTAAATGGACGCAAGACGACATGGGTGAAGTGATGATCAAGGTGGAAGAAGGCGAGAAACCTTCCAAAGCCGCTGCTGAGTATGTGAAGAAGCATAAGGATCAAATCGCGGAGTGGACCAAAGGCGTGCAAAAGGTCAAGGGAGACAAAATCAACCTTGCCTATGTGGCGTGGGACAGTGAGATTGCAAGTACAAACGTTATGGGCAAAGTCTTAGAAGACTTGGGCTATGACGTGAAACTCACTCAGGTAGAAGCTGGTCCGATGTGGACGGCGATTGCGACGGGAAGCGCGGACGCATCCCTTTCCGCATGGCTGCCGAATACCCATAAACCATACGCTGTCAAATATAAAGGCAAATATGATGATGTAGGCGTCAGTATCACTGGCGTGAAGATGGGTCTTGTTGTGCCTCAATATATGAAAAACGTCAACTCAATTGAAGATCTAAAGAAATAATGAAGAAAGCAGCCTGTTCGCAGGCTGCTTTTTTGATTTAAGAAGCGTTGGCTGATGCGAGTGTATCGGCTTTTTGGAACGTTTTTAACACGGCGTTTGCTAAAATGTGAATCCCGGTAAACATCGCGTTTCTGTCAAAGGTCATATGCGGGTGATGGAGTCCTGGCTGAAGTCCGCAGCCGAGGCCAAGCATGGTCGTTTTAAGGTTCGGCACTTTCACAGAATAAAAATGAAAGTCTTCGCCGCCGGTTGTCACAAGCGGTTCATCGAGCTGATCAGCTCCGATAACGTCTGTGATTGCTTCAGCCATAATGCTTTCAGCTTCTTTATTTTGTGTTGCCGCCGGAAGGCTGTGTTCCTTGTGAAGTTCAATTTTCGCATCGAATGCCGCGGCAGCCGCTTCGCAGGCTCTTTCTGTTTCTGCGATCAGCGTCTCCATGGCTTCATTTGTTTGCGCCCGCAGGTCAAGGCTGAAGGTCGCTTTTCCGGGAATGATGTTGGAGCTGTCGCCGCCGGCTTGAAGCTTTGTCATTTTGACTGTGTGCGGGATTTTCGGATTAATGTGAATCAGCCCCAGCTTATGTACGAGAAATGCAGCGATTTCGATGCTGTTTTTGCCAAGATGCGGCCGTGCGCCATGAGCTTCCTCTCCGATGATTGTGCCTTCGATGTGCTGGCTTGACCCATGCAGAATGGATGGGGTGCAGCGTCCGTTTTGGGTTTCCTGAATTGGACGGACGTGGACGCCATACAAATAGTCGACGTCATCAAGCACGCCTTCCTCTATCATTTTCAGAGCGCCGCCGCCTTTTTCTTCTGCGGGCTGAAAGATAAAACGGATCGTTCCGCTCGGAAGCTGCGGCTGTTTTTTCAGCAGCATTAACGTACCTAAAGCCATTGTCATATGCGAATCATGCCCGCAGGAATGATTGGCGCGAAATGTGCCGTTGACCTCCTGCCATAATGCATCAATGTCAGCGCGGACAGCTACAACAGGCGAACCCGAACCTATTTCGCCGACAACTCCGGTACAATCTGAAAACGTGCGCGTGCGGCACTCTGCATCTTCGAGTTTTTGTTTAAGAAATTCAGTTGTCTCATATTCTTTCCAGCTGACTTCAGGGTTGGCGTGAAGATGTTCAAAGATGTGCATTACGGTTTGTTTCATTTCTTCTGAGAGTTTTTGCATGGGAAGAAAAACCTCCTTCATTCCTTTTTTTTATATTGAAACAGGTAGATAGGCTGTTTATAATATAGCACATATTTATATTTTTCAGAATAATAGATATTTTCTAAAAAGAGGGGATGGATCGAAATATGAGTATGCCAGCAGCCGAAACACAGCCAAAGAAGAAACGCACCGCCTTTAACATGCCTGACGCCTATGTCCTCTTATTTATCATCGCTTTCATTTGCGCCGTTGCTTCGTATATTGTGCCGGCGGGAGAATTTGACCGTGTGACGAAAGGGGAGGTTACCACTGCGGTGCCGGGAAGCTACCATTCAATTGAACAGTCTCCGGTCAGCCTGATCAGCTTTTTCACTTCTCTTCAGGATGGAATGGTGGGATCAGCGCCTATTATTTTTCTGATTTTATTCACAGGCGGCACGATCGCTATTTTAGAAAAAACAGGTGCCATTAACGGACTGATTTACAATGTCATCAGCAAGTTCCGCACAAAGCAATTATTATTTATTTGTATTGTCGGTGCGTTGTTTTCTATTCTTGGAACGACTGGAATTGTCGTGAATTCAGTGATCGGATTCATCCCCATCGGCCTTATTGTCGCACGCTCCTTAAAATGGGATGCGGTCGCGGGTGCGGCTGTTATTTATATTGGCTGCTATGCCGGGTTTAACTCTACCATTTTATCACCGTCCCCGCTTGGCTTATCGCAATCGATTGCGGAGCTGCCTCTGTTTTCGGGGATCGGCCTTCGTGTGGTCATATACTTATGCTTTTTGGTGTCTTCTATCATTTATATCTATTGGTATACAAGAAAATTAAAGAAATCAAAGGATGCCAGTGTGTTAGGCACAAACTGGTTCCCGGCGGCAGGATTGAGCGATGCGAATCAAGAAGAAGATAAGTCTGTGCCGTTTACCGTTCGCCATAAGCTGATTTTGGGAGTGGCGGGTTTGTCGCTGATCGGATTTTTGTACGGCGCATTGAAGCTCGGCTGGTCAGATTCCCAAATGGCTGCGACGTTTATTTTTATTTCTGTCCTTGCCGGATTCATTGGAGGGCTTGCGGCAAACGATATTGCCAAAACTTTTATTACCGGCTGTCAGAGCCTTGTATACGGTGCGCTGATTGTCGGGATGGCGCGGAGCATTTCTGTCATTCTTGAAAATGGGAAGCTGCTGGATACAGTCGTCAATGCTTTGGCTTCGGTTTTGGACGGGTTCAGTCCGATGGCCGGCGCAATCGGCATGTATATCGCCAGCGCCCTGCTTCATTTTCTCATCTCTTCAGGATCGGGCGAAGCGGTTGTGTTCATTCCGATTCTGGCGCCGCTCGCTGATTTGATGGGCATCACGAGACAGGTCGCGGTGGAAGCGGTTATGCTTGGAGAAGGGGTCGTCAACTGTGTGAACCCGACGTCCGGCGTTTTGATGGCAGTGCTTGCCGCCAGCGGAATTCCGTACGTCAAGTGGCTTCGGTTTATGCTGCCGCTCGCTCTGATTTGGTTCTTAATCGGGCTTGTGTTTATTTGTATCGGTGTCCTGATCAATTGGGGGCCGTTTTAAACATTGCTGCCCGCCGGCTTGTACGGCGGGCTTTTCATTTATTCGTTGCAGAAGCGCAGGCTGTTATTGTAACATGTAAGCCATAAGCCATTCGTAAAAGTGCGGGAGGAAGGTCATGAATAATCTGCATAACAGACTTTCAGGCGTGAATGGGAAAAATAAGAGAGTAAAAGAAAAAGAACAAAAGATCTGGTCGGATATCGGCAAGTTAGCCGGGGCGTTTGCGCTCCTGGATGTGATCATCCGCGGCATTATGTTTGAATTTCCGTTTAAAGAATGGGTCTCGAGCCTTGTGTTTTTGTTCATTATCATCTTATATTACTGCATCAGGGCATCAGCTTCTGGAATGCTGATGCCGAGAATAGACACCGAGGAAGAACTGCATAAACGGGTGAAGCAGCAGTTCATAGAATCAATAGCTGTCGCCTTTGCGGTAGTGGTGCTTACGATGTATGACAGGGGAGTTCCCCATACATTCTTCGCTTGGCTGAAAATGATTCTCCTATTTATCGTCTGCGGCGGCGTTCTGTTTCTGCTTCGATTCGGAATCGTGAAGCTGTCTTACAGAAGAACGGTAAAAAAGGAGTTCAAGAAGAAATCATCATAGAGATGGTTTCTTTTTTGTTCATAAATCAGACAATATCGCCACTTGCTGTTTAAGAATGTAAAATGGCTCGAGATGTCTGTTTGGGAAATGACTCTATCAAGTTGTTTTGATAGAGAGAGTATGATAGTTTAAAATGTAAGCGTTAACAAATTTCTCCAGTCTTCACATGCGTCTGAAAGGAGGAAGTGGAAGGATTGAGTAAGAGGGATTTCTGACTCCGCAGTAAGTCTTCAGAAATGAAAAATGAAATAAGGAGTGTCCAGAATGTCTAAAAAACGATTAAATACCTCTTTACTGCCGTTATTCGCTGGATTATTATTGCTGTTTCATTTGATTCTGGCAGGGCCGGTGGCTGTAAATGCAGAGACCGCGAACCAATCAAATGAATATACAGCGCCATCAATAAAGAGCGGGACCATTCTTCATGCTTGGAATTGGTCGTTTAACACCTTGAAAAATAATATGAAGGATATCCATGATGCAGGATATACTGCCATTCAGACGTCTCCTATTAATCAAGTAAAGGAAGGAAATAATGGAGATAAAAGCATGAGGAACTGGTATTGGCTTTACCAGCCGACCTCTTACCAGATTGGCAACAGGTACTTGGGTTCCGAGGAAGAGTTTAAAGAAATGTGTGCGACGGCTGAAGAATATGGCGTGAAGGTTATTGTCGATGCCGTCATCAATCACACAACCAGTGACTATACTGCGATTTCAAATGAAATTAAAAGTATTTCAAATTGGACGCATGGAAACACACAAATTAAAAATTGGTCCGATCGAAGGGATGTCACGCAGAATTCATTGCTGGGGCTTTATGATTGGAATACGCAGAATACACAAGTACAGTCATATCTGAAACATTTTCTGGAAAGGGCATTGGATGACGGTGCTGACGGATTTAGGTATGATGCGGCCAAACATATAGAGCTTCCGGATGACGGTGATTTTGGCAGTCATTTTTGGCCGAATATCACAGATACTTCTGCAGAATTCCAATATGGAGAAATATTACAAGACAGTGCTTCCCGAGATGCTGCATATGCGAATTATATGAATGTTACAGCATCAAACTATGGGCATTCCATAAGGTCTGCTTTAAAGAATCGCAATTTTAGCGCATCGAACATCTCCAATTATGCATCTCATGTATCTGCGGACGATTTGGTCACATGGGTGGAATCGCATGATACGTATGCCAATGATGATGAAGAATCTACATGGATGAGCGATGATGATATTCGTTTAGGCTGGGCGATTATTGCTTCTCGTTCAGGAAGTACACCCTTGTTTTTCTCCAGACCTGAGGGCGGCGGAAATGGTGTAAGATTCCCTGGGAAAAGTCAATTAGGTGATCGCGGGAGTGCTTTATTTAAAGATCAAACCATCGCTGCAGTCAATACATTTCATAATGCCATGGCCGGACAGCCTGAGAAACTCTCTAACCCGGATGGAAACAATCAGATATTCATGAATCAGCGCGGCCCTGAAGGTGCTGTTTTGGCAAATGCATCTTCATCACCAGTTTCCATTCATACTTCAACGGAATTACCTGATGGCAGCTACGATAATAAAGCCGGGGATGGTTCGTTTAAAGTAACAGATGGCAAACTGACAGGTACAATCAGCGGCAGAGGTGTGGTTGTGCTTTATGCGGAAGATACCGCAAATGTACCTAATGTCTTCCTCGAGAATTATCAAACAGGTGTAACCCATTCTTTCTATGATGATCAGCTAACGGTAACTCTGCGTGCCGACGCTCATACCGCAAAAGCTGTCTATCAAATAAATCATGGTGAGAAGACACAGTTTCAGGATGGAGATCAATTAACGATCGGAAAAGGGGAACCGTTTAATACAACATACAAGATCACTTTAAAAGGAACGAACAGTAATGGAGCATCTGGGACAAAAGAATACACTTTTGTAAAAACAGACCCATCTTCTGAGAAAAGAATAGGCTATCAAAACCAAAATAATTGGGGTCAAGTTAATGCATATGTATACAAGGAGAATGGGGGGCAGGCAATAGAATTGACCGGATCTTGGCCGGGAAAAGCAATGAGTAAGAATGCAGACGGCATTTACACTCTGACGTTATCGGCGGATACTGATACAAAAAACGCCAAAGTGATTTTTAACAACGGCAGCGCCCAAGTACCTGGCCAGAATCAACCTGGTTTTGATTACGTGCAAAATGGTTTATATAATGACTCTGGCTTAAATGGTTCTTTGCCCCATTTAGTCCGGACATTTCGTTAACAACAATACCCTAAAGTGAACAATCGCTTACTTTATCTGTTTGGAGATCACCATGTATAGACTCCGGCAATGTCAGATCGATGCGTCACAATCATGATAAATAATGAGCATTCACATTGCCCGATACAATGCTTTTTGAGGAATGCAGCGAAAGAAACTAACAAACATTCCTTCTTTGTCTTGCGATTCTCATGCTGAAAATCACCCAAGAAAACGGTAAGAAACTATCATAGATAGTTTCTTTTTTTGTTCATAAATCAGACAAATCTTTTCTCTTGCAAAAGTTTGTGAAATGTTGCACAATATAAATGTGAAATACTTCACAAACAAACATCGAAGAAAAACAAACACTGGAGGATGAGGATAAATGATGAATGAACGTGTAAATAAAGTAGCTTTAATCGGAGCGGGTTTTGTTGGAAGCAGTTATGCATTTGCGTTAATTAACCAAGGGATCACAGATGAACTTGTGGTCATTGATTTAAATAAAGAAAAAGCAATGGGCGATGTAATGGATTTAAATCACGGAAAGGCGTTTGCGCCGCATCCGGTCAAAACATCTTTCGGAACATATGAAGACTGCAAGGATGCTGATATTGTCTGCATCTGCGCCGGCGCAAACCAAAAGCCTGGTGAGACACGCCTTGAATTAGTAGAAAAGAACTTAAAGATCTTCAAAGGAATCGTCAGTGAAGTCATGGCGAGCGGATTTGACGGCATTTTCTTAATCGCGACAAATCCGGTTGATATTCTGACTTATGCAACATGGAAATTCAGCGGTCTGCCAAAAGAGCGAGTGATCGGAAGCGGCACAACACTTGATTCTGCGAGATTCCGTTACATGCTGAGCGAATACTTCGGTGCAGCGGCACACAACGTGCACGCTCATATTATCGGCGAACACGGCGATACTGAGCTTCCTGTCTGGAGCCACGCGAATATCGGCGGAGTGCCGGTCAGTGAACTGGTTGAGAAAAACGAAGCATACAAACAAGAAGAGCTTGAACAGATCGTGGATGACGTGAAAAACGCCGCTTATCATATCATTGAGAAAAAAGGCGCGACATATTACGGGGTAGCCATGAGCCTTGCGCGAATCACTAAAGCGATTCTTCATAATGAAAATAGCATTTTAACAGTCAGCACATATTTGGACGGACAATACGGAGCAGATGACGTGTACATCGGAGTGCCGGCTGTCGTCAACCGCGGCGGAGTCGCTGGCATCACTGAGCTGAACTTAAATGAGAAAGAAAAAGAGCAGTTTAACCACAGCGCCAACGTGCTCAAAAACATTTTGAAACCGCATTTTGCAGAACAAAACGTCAACTAGAACGCAACTATAGAGTAAAGGGCTGATTGTCAATGTGGGAGCAGTTGTATGATCCGTTTGGAAACGAGTATGTGAGCGCACTGGTTGCGCTCACACCGATTCTCTTTTTTCTCTTAGCTTTAACCGTTTTTAAGATGAAAGGCATTCTTGCGGCATTTCTGACCCTAGCCGCCAGCTTTTTGGTTGCCGTATTGGCATTTCATATGCCGGTTGAAAAAGCCGTTTCTTCTGTTTTATTAGGCATCGGAAGCGGTTTGTGGCCGATCGGCTACATTGTCCTGATGGCAGTGTGGCTCTATAAAATCGCTGTGAAAACCGGGAAGTTTACCATTATTCGTTCCAGCATTGCCGGCATTTCGCCTGACCAAAGATTACAGCTATTATTAATCGGTTTTTGTTTTAACGCATTTTTGGAAGGCGCGGCCGGCTTTGGTGTTCCGATTGCAATTAGTGCGGCGCTGCTCGTCGAACTTGGCTTTAAACCGTTAAAGGCGGCGGCGCTCTGTTTGATTGCGAATGCTGCCTCTGGAGCCTTTGGCGCGATCGGGATACCGGTGATTACAGGCGCGCAAATTGGAGACTTGTCTTCTCTTGAGCTGTCTCGGGCATTGATCTGGACACTGCCGATGATTACTTTTCTGATTCCGTTTTTACTCGTGTTCTTATTAGACCGGATGAAGGGAATCAAACAAACCTGGCCTGCCTTGTTGGTTGTCAGCGGTATATATACAGCGGTTCAGACGCTGACAATGGCTGTGCTCGGACCGGAATTAGCTAACATTTTGGCGGCGCTGTTCAGTATGGGCGGGCTTGCGCTCTTCCTGCGCAAGTGGCAGCCGAAAGAGATTTACCGTGAGCAGGGAGCTGAAGAAACCGGTGAAAAAAAGAGATACAGCGCCGCAGACATTGCCAAGGCGTGGTCTCCTTTCTACATTTTAACTGCGGCGATCACCATCTGGAGCCTTCCTGCATTCAAAGCGCTTTTCCAAGAAGGCGGGCTCTTCTATCAGACAACGCTTTTGCTCAAGATGCCTTTTCTGCATCAGCAAATTATGAAAATGCCGCCAATTGCCCCATCTGCCATGCCGCTTGATGCGATTTTTAAAGTCGATTTGTTATCGGCGACAGGTACAGCGATTTTAGCCGCAGTCATCGTTACAGGACTGTTCAGCAAAAATTTCTCTTATCGGGATGGCTTCAGTTGCTTGAAGGAGACAGGGAAAGAACTGTGGATGCCGATTGTCACGATCTGCTTTGTGATGGCGTTTGCCAATCTGGCCAACTTCGCGGGGCTCAGCTCTTCCATCGGGCTGGCACTGGCGAAAACAGGTGATTTGTTCCCGTTTGTCAGTCCTGTGCTCGGCTGGATCGGCGTGTTCATTACTGGCTCAGTTGTCAGCAATAACGCTCTGTTCGGGCATTTGCAGGTTGTCACCGGAGCACAGATCGGTGCCGGTTCTGATTTGCTGTTAGCCGCAAATACGGCGGGCGGGGTGATGGCGAAGCTCGTTTCTCCGCAATCTATCGCCATTGCCGCTGCCGCGGTCGGCCAGACAGGGAAGGAATCAAAGCTGTTTAAACGGACAGTGATGTACAGTCTGATTCTGCTATTGATCATCTGCATATGGACGTTTATTCTTGCAAGATTAGGTGTTTAATAGAAAAAAGCAGTACACTCGAGGTGTACTGCTTTTTGTATTAATTTGCTTTCTTCGTCATTTCCTCAGTTGTTTTGACTCTTGTTTTTCCCATAAACAAAACGGTGATCGCCGCGAGAACAATTGGAATCAAAGCAAGTAAAAAGACATATGTGATGCTTGATGACATGGCGTCGATGATCCGGTTCAGAATCGCATCAGGGATCTGTGATCGTGTGCCGGCTTGGAAAATCGCCTGTGGATCACCGATATTCTGCGGAGCGCCTGAGCCGGCGGAGCCTTTTATCCCGCTGAAGGCATCGCTGAGCTGGTTTGTGAATACGTTCGTCTGAACCGTGCCGAAAATCGTGACGCCGAGCGTCATGCCGAATGATCGTAAAAATGAATTCGTGGAGTTGGCCGTTCCCCGAAAACGAGGTTCAAGATCATTCATGGATGCTGCCGGGAGAAGCGAGAAGTTAAAGCCTACGCCGAAGCCTGAAATCATCATAAAGACAGTCAGCCATACGCGCGCTGTGTCCGGCGTCATATTGGAAAGCAGCAGCATGCCGATAAAGAAAGATATGACAGAAATCAGCATCAGATTGCGGAAGCTTGCCTTCGTTTGGAAGATTCCGCCGATCATACTTCCGATCACTGATCCGATCATCATCGGTGTCAGAATGAAGCCTGCGCTTGTCGCTGAGCTGCCGTATACCGCCTGTACGAAAATCGGAATAAACACTGCTAAAATAATGAATGTTCCGCCATAAAGAAAAGCGAGAATCTGCGCTGTGGCAAACAAGCGGTTCTTAAACATCCAGAAGGAGATAATCGGTTCTTCCGCTTTTCTCTCCACAATAAAAAAGGCAATAAAGAAAACAGCGAAAATGATAAACAGGCCAATGATTTGAATCGAATTCCAGTCGTATGTTTTGCCGCCGAGCTCAAGCGCGAACATCAGGCACACAATGGATACGACTAAAGTAATCGCGCCGCCCCAATCAATTTTCTGCTTTTTATGCTCCAGCGATTCTTTGTAATAGCGAATGATGAAAAACAATGACAGTGCGCCGATAGGGACGTTGATGTAAAACACCCAGTGCCAGCTGATAGAGTCTGTGATAATAGCGCCTAACAGCGGGCCGAGAACACTTGATAATCCAAATACAGCGCCGAACATGCCTGACATTTTTCCGCGTTTTTCCGGCGGAAACAAATCAAAGATAATCGTGAAGGCAATCGGCAGGAGCGCTCCGCCCCCAATCCCCTGAATGGCCCGGTAGATGATCAGCTGGTTCATTGTTTGTGCGATTCCGCATAATGCCGACCCGATTAAGAAAAAGATAAGTCCAAACAGGAAAAAACGTTTTCGGCCGTACATGTCGGAAAGCTTGCCGTAAATCGGCATTCCAGCCATCACCGCTACCATGTAGGATGCAGTTACCCATGCAAATTTATCAAAGCTTCCAAGATCAGCCACGATGCTGCCCATCGCTGTGGCAACAATTGTATTGTCCATTGCCGACATTAAAATGCCCAGCAAAAGACCGAGAACCACAAATTTAGTGGAAGGATTTTTTGCGGCTGTTGTATCCATTTATTCTACCTCCTCTACCTTTTCTAAGTAAGGTTTGATATCATGATAATAGTTTGATTATTAATTATCTCGATTATCAAGATAAATTTGATTTTATAGGGAGGACTGTCAGTTGTCAACAAGAGATTCCAGAAGTGAGTTGGAAAAGACTTCCGTTAAGCTTTTTCGGAAATTGGGCACAAGAACGGTTCTGTTTCATCAGGCAGCCGCTCAGGCTCTCGGTCTGTTTCCCACCGATTTGAAATCAGCTGACATCTTAAATGAAGCGGGGCCAATGACGGCCGGTGAACTGGGGAAAAAGACGGGACTCAGCACGGGTTCCGTTACGGCGCTTGTTGACCGCCTCGAAAAAGCGGGGTATGTGACGCGCGAAAAGGATCCGAACGACCGCAGAAGAGTGATTATCGTGCCTTTAACCGCTTCTAAACAGCATGTGAAGGATTTGTTCCGTTCACTGTCAGAGTCGACGATGGATCTGTGCCGCGAGTATACGGAGGAGGAATTGGAACTGATTTTCGGTTTTATCGGCAAAGCCTCCGATATTATAGAGGAAGAGCTTGACCGCTTGAAACAATAGGTGATTTTTGTGCATAGCTTGGCCCGTTCCCGAATAAATTGTACAAGTTGAGTAAGAGAGGGGAGTACGGGCCGGTGAACATTTTTTTGAGTTATATTGTGCTGGGGCTGTCCTTGTCTGCGCCTGTGGGACCTGTCAATGCGGCGCAAATCGATAAAGGCATTAAAAACGGGTTTTGGCATGCGTGGATTTTTGGTTTAGGCGCCATGACAGCTGACGGACTGTACATGCTTTTCATCTATTTCGGTCTGTCACAGTTTTTGACCGCTCCGTTTGTGAAAACGTTTTTGTGGCTCTTTGGCTTTTTTGTACTGACCTATACCGGTATTGAAACGCTGAAGAATATCAGGGAAGCGATAGACGTACGCAGCTCGAAGGGGAAGCCGTCCTACAGAAAAACATTTGCCTCGGGTTTTCTCATCTCATTGTCAAATCCATTGAGTATCCTCTTTTGGCTTGGGATTTACGGGAGTATTCTTGCAAAAACGGCGGAGGCTTACAATATGAGTCAGCTTCTCATCTATAGTTCCGGCATTATGATTGGCATTTTAATCTGGGATTTTTGCATGGCGATCGCAGCCAGTACATTCAGGAACCTGCTTCACGAAAAGCTGTTGCGGGGATTCACCGCGATTGCTGGCATATCCTTGCTTGTATTCGGTTTTTACTTCGGTTATCAAGGCATTAAAGAGTTATTGGGCTGATTCAAAAAGGACAGTCACCTGCCGCCTTCCGTTTTAATATAGTATCCAGATGATACTGGAGGTGGATCAATGGTGAAAGGGATTTACACCAAAAGTTTTCTGGAACGGAATCAAGCTGAGTTCCCGGAATGGCAAAAAATCGCTTTTGAGCTATTAGCAGAAACTTTGGCGGATGACGCGGATACGTTCCCGTGTATTCCCGGCCGTCAGGCATTTCTGACTGATCAGCTTCGCATTGCCTTTGCAGGAGATCCCAGGGAAAACGGTACGGTGGAGGAACTGGCGCCGCTGCTTGCGGAGTATGGGAATATCTCGCGAGACTCCGGGAAGTATACGTCATTGGTTGTGTTATTTGATACACCGGAGGATTTGGCTGAGCATTATTCCATTGAAGCATATGAAGAGCTGTTTTGGCGCTTTTTAAATAGACTGAGCGAACAAGATGAAAAAGAGTGGCCGGCAGATATTCCGGCCGATCCAGAGCATTATAAATGGGAGTTTTGTTTTGACGGCGAGCCGTATTTTATTCTGTGTGCAACGCCGGCTCATGATGCGAGGAGAAGCCGAAGCTTTCCTTATTTTATGATCACGTTCCAGCCAAGATGGGTGTTTGAAGATCTAAATGGTTCAACCGCATCTGGCCGAAACATGAGCAGGCTGATCCGATCCCGTTTACAGGCTTATGATCAAGCTCCGATTCATCCGCATTTAGGCTGGTACGGAGGAAAGGATAACCGGGAATGGAAACAGTATTTTCTCCGGGATGATGAAAAACAGGTATCAAAATGCCCGTTTTCATATTTAAAGAACATGTTTAACAAAATGAAATAGTTCACGAGCTGGCAGGGCGGTCTTTATGTCCCTGCTTTTTTTGATAGATCAAGGTGACAACGGCAATGACAGCTAGAAATCCCAAGCTGACAAAAAATCCGGGTCGGCTTGATTTTTCAAACAGCGTGCCGGACACAGCCGCCGCGATCAGAATTGTCGCCAGATAAATTTGCGTTTTCGCCATGGCTGCCGGATCGGTCAGCTTTTTGCTGGAGAACAGGATAAACAGCCAAGTGTATAAAAGCATAAGCCCGGCCGCTGTTGTCATGTGCTCATATATATTTTTAGGCAGCACTAAAGACAGTACGATAGACACGATAAGCCCCGCAAATGTTAATCCGAGCGCGGGCCAGCATATTTTTTTGCCTTCTTTTAGAGTAAAGCATTTCGGCGCGTCGCCGTCATCGGCCATCGTACAAAGCAATGTTGTCACGGCAAAGAGTGAAGCGACAAGGGTCGAGAAGCCCGCGATAATAAAAATGCCGTTAAAAATATCAAGGATCACTTCGAGATGAAATCCTTTTAAAGACGTAATAAACGGGCTGTCCTGTTCTGTAAACTTGTGTAAAGGAACTAGTAGCAAAGCGAGCCCGATTGAAATGATATAAATAATCGCCAGCGTTGCCAGCATCAGCTTTCCTGATTTTGAGGCTTCCTCCGGCTTCTTTAAATGAACCGTCATGAGCCCCATGACTTCAATGCCGCCAAACGCGTAAAATGCATAAATCAGGCCTGTCCACAGCCCCATAGCTCCGAATGGGAAAAATTCTTTCGTCTCATTCGGAATCTGCACCTCCGGCTTTCCGCCTGATAATATGCCGCACAAAGCCAGAATGGCAATCACGATAAACATGAAGATAGCGGCTGTTTTGATAACTGCCAGCACGTTTTCTGTTTTTTCAAAAACAGAAAGTCCGGTAAAAATAATGAGAAGCCCAAGTACAGCATAGATGGAAGCAAATACCCACAGCGGCACTTGAGGAAACCAATGCTTCGTAAATAACGAAATGGCTGTCAGCTGGCTTCCGGTAATCAGCATTTCAGATGACCAGTACACCCAGCCATTGCTGAAGCCGGCCCACCTGCCGAACGCTTTTCTCGCATATGAACAGAACGAGCCCTTTTCAGGGTGTTTTGCCGAAAGTTTGGCAAGCTGTTCGAATACAAAATAAGTGCCGATCGCTCCAATTAGAAATGAAAGCAGAACGGAAAATCCGCTTTTCACAATTGCGATGCTGGAACCGAGAAAAAATCCCGTTCCGATTGTGCATCCTATCCCGATTAATGAAAGCTGCCACCAAGCCAGATTTCCTTTTTCTTGGTCTTTTTTTGCTTGACTCATTTACATTCAACCCCTTTTATCTAAGGTTAGATTGCAACCCGCGCAAGGCTTATATGCATCGGATTTTTGCCTCTTTTTACATGGAGGCGATGGTAAACGTTCATACTAATAGAAAAAGGAGCGAAGCGGATGACACAGCAATATATCGTTCAGCCGAAGAAAGGGCTCGGCCTGAAGCTGAAAAAGGGCCAGATTTTGAAGGTGGTTGATGTAGAGGGGCAGCAGGTTGCTGATTTTGTGGCGTACCACGCAAAGGATTTTTATGAGCATCTTGATCAGGGAGCGACCATTGATGCCAATCATTCCATTCATGTGAAGGTCAACGATCATATTTACTCTAATTTGTATAAACCGATGCTAACGCTCATTGAGGATACAGTCGGCAAGCATGACTTGCTTCTGCCGGCCTGCCGTCCTGACATGAACAGGCTGTTATACGGAAAACAAAAGGACGAGTTCCAGGATACGTGTTATGACAATATGAACCGGGCGCTTGAGCAGTTCGGCGTGCCGAAGCCGCATATGCATTATCCGTTTGCGATTTTTATGAATACCGTTCTGGATGAGAAGGGGAATCTGTCTGTGGAAACGCCGCTGTCAAATGCCGGGGATTACGTCAGACTCAGAGCGGAGATGGATTTGGTTGTCGCGTTTTCTTCCTGCCCGATTGAAAAAGGAAAGTGCAATGGCGACAGTGTGACGTCCATACGGGTTGAAGTCAGCTGATCTCTCTTATTCACTATGAAATAAGACCTGTGCTATAGTTAATATGGATACATAACAGTCATGATTCATTTTCATTGATTCGGGGAAATGAACAGTAAGAAACAAGCGAAAATGTACAGGAGGAATGATTGGGATGAGCATGCAGGAAAAGATTATGCGTGAATTACATGTGAAGCCCTCAATTGATCCAAAGCAAGAAATTGAGGACAGAGTCAATTTTTTAAAACAATACGTAAAGAAAACCGGCGCTAAAGGACTTGTGCTTGGCATCAGCGGCGGACAGGATTCAACACTTGCGGGAAGACTTGCTCAGCTTGCGGTGGAAAGCATTCGCGAGGAGGGCGGAGACGCTCAATTTATCGCGGTCCGTCTTCCGCACGGCACACAGCAGGATGAAGATGATGCTCAGCTCGCTCTGAAATTCATCAAGCCGGATAAATCATGGAAATTTGACATTCAATCAACAGTCAGCGCTTTTGCGGATCAATATCAGCAAGAGACAGGCGATAAGCTGACAGACTTTAATAAAGGAAACGTAAAAGCGAGAACGAGAATGATTGCTCAATATGCGATCGGCGGCCAAGAAGGCCTTCTTGTGATTGGAACAGACCATGCGGCCGAAGCCGTGACTGGTTTCTTTACGAAATACGGTGACGGAGGTGCAGATCTCCTGCCGCTGACAGGTTTAACAAAGCGTCAGGGAAGAAGCCTGCTGAAAGAGCTGGATGCACCGGAACGCTTATACTTAAAAGAACCGACTGCCGATCTGCTGGATGAAAAGCCGCAGCAGTCTGATGAAACTGAGCTTGGCATTTCCTACGATGAGATTGATGATTATCTCGAAGGAAAAGAAGTATCGGCGAAGGCGTCAGAAGCGCTGGAGAAACGCTACAGCGTGACGGAGCATAAGCGCCAGGTCCCAGCTTCTATGTTTGATGACTGGTGGAAATAATATGATAAAAGCCCACTCTTGGAGTGGGCTTTTTATTTATTGATTCATTTGCATGTATCAGGGACATGTTTTCAAAACGTCTTTTATTTGATGCGGATATGATTCAGCTTCACCATCAATCTGTCAGTGAATCTTCGCAGGCTGCCTCTCGAATCAGGATCAAGCGGCAGATTTGCTTGGACAGCGATCGTTTCTGCGACCTGCTGAATAGACATTTGGTCTGTATGGAGATGTTCTGTGAAGAGGCTATCAGACAGGCTGTTGATGCAGCGGTCGATTTGTTTTGCGGCCCAGGAGTTTTTTCCTTCCGCTCTGGTGCGCAGGCGTTTCAGCAATGTTTCCTTTGAAGCCAGCAGGGTAAAGTGGTGAATGGTCCGGCCATCCTGTCTCAGCCTGCAGATAATGTCATCGAAGTATTGATCATTCGTAATGGTCATGGGCACAATGATGATGCCCTGATATGTATCTGACAAATAGGAAAGCATGCTGTAATTGAATTCCCGCCACAGATGGTAGCTTTGAAAGTCATCTTCAGCGATATCCGGCGGTATCATCGAACGCATCGCAAATCCCATCTTTTCAGGATCATATACGTAAGACGATTTCAGCCTTCTGTGCAGTTCAAACGCTGTTTGTGTTTTTCCGGAACCGAAAGCCCCATTTATCCAAATGATCATCATGATATCCCCCTTTTTGTTTATGATACAAAAAAAGACCCTTCGATCGAAGAGTCAGCGGGAAAAAACAGACGTATATTCGCGGAGCGATTCCTTTATATGCGTAAAGGCATGTTCTCCAAAATACTCAAGAGAAACAAAACCATCATATTGTCTGTTCATCAGCTCTTTTAAAAATGCTTTTTGATCGAGATCTCCTTGAAAAATCGGAGTTGGCTCGCTCAGATACCAGTTATCAAAGTTCCAGCGGTAGTTTTTCAAATGGATATGGCTGTTCGTATGAAAGGTTTTTTCTAAAGCGGGCAGCTGGTCAATTCGGTTCACGTGCAGATTTGACCCGTCAAAAATCGTTCGGAGTCTTGGATGGCCGACATCCTTCAAAAATGTTAAAGCAGCTTCAGGTGTATCGGCATACGTATCGTAGTGAATTTCCAGACCGATATTCACCTCATAGCCGTCTGCCATTTGCGCAGCCTGCTGGAATTGTTCAACCGCACGCAGCCATTTTTCCGGTGACGTTCTGTTTGACGCCTGATTGCCGGCAAATACGCGAATAAGCGGGCTGTGAAGCTGTCTCGCCGCCCGAAGCCCTTTTCTCACTGCTTCTTTTGTCTCTTCTTCTCCTTGTGTCACAAAATCGGTGTATAAGCTGACCGCGGGCACCTTCAGTTTATGCTGCAGCAGCAGGGTATAAAGGCCGTCCAGCGGCCCGAAGTCCTGTTCATACTGTTCGATGTGGCCGTACCACAAATCAATCCCGTCAAAGGACTGCTCCTTCGCAAAGGAAATGACGTCCATTACATTTTGCTTTTTACACCCGGTTGTACAAAAGCTTATTTTCATCTCACATCCCTCCCGTCTTCTTTTTCCCTGATGAAAAACGGATAAACGCAGAGAGAGGAAGTGCGTTTAATCATTTAATGCTTTTTTGCGTCGAAGTATTAAATTATTTCTGAAAATGTTGTACAATGAATGTCATCCGGACAAGAAGGTTATTGAACGCAAAAAAGAAACGGAGCCGACTGCTCAAAAACGACGTTTCGTCATTTTACATCTTTTATTCTGCATCACGGAGGCCATTGCGTTTTCTTATGTTTTATTGTAGGAAAGCTTAATGAAATAGAGGACGCCTGAGCCGGTATCTATATAAATATTCGCAAAATCAGCATATAATGAAGATAAACTTTCATTCCTTAGGAGGATTTCGCCGAAGATGAACGCTAAACGAGCCATCCCAGTAAGAGAAAGAAATATCGTCCTGATTGGATTCATGGGTGTAGGAAAAACGACAATCGGCCAATTGGTCGCTAAGAAATTATATAGAGATTTTATCGATATTGACCAAGAAATCGAAAAGGATTTCAACATGTCGATCCCGGAGATGTTTGAAAAAAAAGGTGAGGACTTTTTCCGTAAAACAGAAAAAGAATATATCCTGAATCTATGCCACCATACAAGATTTAAAATTGTCTCACTTGGCGGAGGCTCTTTTAAACAAGAGGAAATCAGAAAGTGCTGTCTCGAACATTGTCTGGTGCTTCACCTCGATCTGTCTTGGGAGAACTGGAAGCAGCGCGCGGATTTGCTGATCGAAAGCCGTCCGGTGCTGCATAACCGGTCAATGGATGAAATGGAGCAGCTGTTTAACGAGAGAAAAGTCATCTATGACAAGCACAATTCAAAAGTGGAAACAGACAACCTTGCTCCTGAAGAGATTGCAGATTACATTGTGGAGACGTTAAAAATCGGTTGGGATCTTTATCAGCCAATGTAAAAGCCGTGCGGTATGCACGGCTTTTTTTATCGCTTCACGCCTTGGATCAATATCGCTTTTAAGCAAAAGGATTCAGTCTTTCCGTTTTGATTCAATTCGAGGCAAAAGGTGTCACGGGCTTCGTCAGACGCGTTGTTCAAATGGCTGATGATACGCTGTACCCGATCGGCGGGGGTTCCGCCTCGTTTGATCCAGCTGTTGTATTCAATCGGCAAATTCCATTTTTGGATTTCTTCATAGCCAAGCTGGTTCGCCGTAAACATTGACTGCCATTCCGATAATGAACTTTCGCGTACGTGAGAAGGATCTCTGAGCCGGTTCAAATGATTGACAAACTCATCAAGATCAGGAGCTTCAGGCGCGTAGTGATCGACCAGGAAAAACCGCCCGTTCTTTTTCAGCACGCGTGCAACTTCACTGACGGCTTGATGAACATTGGAAAAGTGGTGAGCCGCATATCGGCAGGTGATGACATCAAATGAATCGTCAGGGAAAGGAAGCTCCTCTGCCGTTCCTTTCTGAAAGTGTACATTGCCAGCGCCTTTTTCTTTCGCAAAAGATGAAGCAACGTCAACCATTTCTTGCGTCGCATCAATGCCGATGCATTCTTGGACGTAAGGGGCAAAAGCCAGCGCTGTATGGCCCGCTCCCGCTCCGACATCAAGCACTCGCTGCTCTGCACGGCATTCCGCAGTTTTGATCAGCATCGCTAAATCTTCACCCTCAGCAAATACCTTCTCATCACGGTACATCTCAGCATTTTTCGAAAACGGAGTTTCATTTGGCAAGTGAACCAGCTCCTTCATTTTTGGTGGTGATATGGATTATGTTAGCAATGTCTGTTATGATTCGTCCAAGATATAAAAATGATGAATTCGATAGTTTCAACCTATGGAGGCTGAAATGGATATTAAAGTGATGGAATATGCTGCGGAAATTGCCCGCCGACAGAGCTTTACAAAAGCGGCGAAGCACCTTCATATCGCCCAGCCTTCTCTCAGCCAGCAAATCAAAAAGCTTGAGATGGAACTTGGGCTTACTCTTTTTCACAGGTCACACGGCTCTGTTACGCTGACACCGCACGGCCGCCGTTTTATTGAAAAGGCTGAGGACATCATTCGATCAAGGGATGACTTGCTGCGGGAGATGCAGGAGCGTTCTCAAGGACTGGGACACAAGCTTTCGATCGGGATTCCGGCTGTAACAGGGAGATATATTTTTCCTCCGCTGCTGAAGCAGTTTTTGGCGCGTTATCCCCGTGTGGAGGTTCAGCTTATCGAAAAAGACCCGGCTGCCTTGGAGGAGATGACGGCAAAGGGAGAGGTTGATCTTTCTGTTTTATCCTTGCCGATCGAGGATGAGAGGCTCTCCATCGAACCCTTGCTGACGGAGCCGATCGTTCTTGCCGTACCAAAGGAAAAACAAAGGTGGATGCCGCCCGAAATGACTGCACTGATTGATAAAGCGCTGGAAAGAGAGGGGAGCCGGCCGCCGTGCGTGCCGCTTGAGATGGCAAAGCACGTTCCTTTTATTTTGCTGAAGGAGGGCTACGGTTTTCGCCGGACGGTACTTGACCTATGTGCGGAAAGCGGCTTTAAGCCACACGCGGCGTTTAAAACGAGCCACATCGAAACCGCGCAATCCCTTGTGGCAAACGGTTTGGGGGTAACACTGGCGCCAAATATGGTCAAAAGAGACAAAGACCCGGGTGTCATCTATTTATCTCTTCAATCCGCGCCTTCACGCACTCTGGTTTTTGTATTTTTAAAGAACCGCTATGTCAGTCTGACCGCTCAGGCCTTTATGGAACTGAGCCGGGAATCGGTTAAACAAACGTTTGATCAAGAAGAGTGAATATGGTGTTCAAGGATAGAAGGATATTCATCACAAGAACAAATGCACGTCGAGGGATTGAATCAGAAAACAGATGTTAAAAAATTTAGAAAATAGATTCAAAACGTGATAGTATAGAATAACTAAATCTTATTAAACAAAGGAGAATAATCGGGAATGCAACTATTCGATATGCCGTTCGACCAATTGCAAACGTATAAGCCTGACAAAACTGCCCAAAAAGATTTTTCTGAGTTTTGGAAATCCTCTTTGAATGAGCTTGCCAAAGTTCCAGCAGTTCCTGACTTACAGCCGGTTGATTATCCTGCTGATGGCGTGAAGGTATACCGCCTCACATATAAAAGTTTTGGGAATGCCAGCATTGCCGGATGGTATGCGGTGCCTGACAAAGAAGGCCCGCATCCGGCGATCGTGAAATATCACGGCTACAATGCAAGCTATGACGGAGAAATTCATGAAATGGTCAATTGGGCGCTGCACGGATACGCTGCGTTCGGCATGCTTGTCCGCGGCCAGCAGGGCAGCGAGGATACCAGTATTTCTCCGCACGGACACGCATTGGGCTGGATGACGAAAGGAATTCTTGATAAAGATACATACTACTACCGGGGAGTTTATTTGGACGCCGTCCGCGCGCTTGAGGTCATCAGCAGCTTTGATGAAGTCGACAAAACGAGAATCGGCGTGACGGGCGGAAGCCAGGGCGGAGGCTTAACCATTGCGGCCGCGGCTCTGTCAGATATTCCGAAAGCCGCTGTTGCTGATTATCCTTATTTAAGCAATTTCGATCGGGCCATCGATGTGGCGCTTGAACAGCCGTATCTCGAAATCAATTCCTTCTTCAGAAGAAATGGCAGCCCGGAAACAGAAGAGCGGGCCATGAATACACTAACGTATTTCGATATTATGAATCTGGCTGACAGGGTGAAGGTGCCTGTACTGATGTCGATCGGGCTGATTGACAAGGTTACGCCGCCTTCTACTGTGTTTGCGGCCTATAACCATCTGGAGACAGAAAAAGAGCTGAAGGTGTACCGCTACTTTGGGCATGAGTATATCCCTGCCTTTCAAACGGAAAAGCTTGCCTTCTTTAAGCAGCATCTTAAAGGCTGACAGACGTGAAGAGCCGCCGCATCATCGGGCGGTTTTTTTCTGCAAACAGCCGGAATGAGAAAAGACGGGAGACGAATATATATGAAACAAAGAATCATTGATGAACTAAAACGAATTGAGCAGGAATACAGCGTTAAAATCGTGTATGCCGTTGAATCAGGGAGCCGTGCTTGGGGATTCCCGTCGCAAGACAGCGATTATGATGTCCGCTTTATTTATGTGCCGAAAAAGGAATGGTATTTTTCAATCGAGCAGGAGCGGGATGTCATTGAAGAGCCGATCCACGATTTGCTGGATATCAGCGGCTGGGAACTGAGAAAAACGCTGCGTCTTTTCAAAAAATCAAACCCTCCGCTGCTTGAGTGGCTGTCCTCAGACATTGTGTATTACGAAGCTTTTACGACCGCAGAGCAGCTGAGAAAGCTGCGAAGCACAGCGTTTAAGCCTGAAGCCAGTGTGTATCACTATATCAATATGGCAAAAAGAAACGTCAAGGATTACCTGCAAGGGCAAGAGGTGAAAATCAAAAAGTATTTTTACGTGCTGCGGCCGATACTGGCGTGTAAGTGGATTGAAAAGCACGGAACCATTCCGCCGATGGATTTTACTGTTTTGATGAATGAATTGATTACGGAACCCGAACTGAGAGCAGAGATGGAAACCTTGCTTGAGCGCAAAAGAAAAGGTGAAGAACTGGATCTAGAAGCAAGAATTCATGTGATTCACCAATTCATTGAAACGGAGATTGAAAGGATTATGGAAGCGGCGAAAACGCTGAAAATCATCAAAAAAGATATCACTCCTGAGTTGAATCGTCTGCTTTTGAATACTGTTGAAGAAGTGTGGAGTGATGGAGGAAGCTGATGTTTACTGTCGCTTCCTCTCTCCATTTTTCGACAGGAAGTCCCCCGACTTTCTAACTATCTGATTGTGAGAAACCCACAAAAATAATCAGAATCTTTGTATTTTGAGAATATTGTGAACGGTGGTTTTGTCCATTTACAATAAACTCATACAAATACTTCTTAGATTGCGGGGTGTTGAGGTTGGAAGTGATCACAAGAGATTTTTTCTTATTTTTATCCAAAAGCGGCTTTCTCAATAAGATGGCGAGAAACTGGGGAAGCCGGGTGGCAGCGGGTAAAATTATCGGCGGGAATGATTTTAATAGTTCAATCCCGACAATTCGACAGCTTAACAGCCAAGGCTTGTCAGTTACTGTCGATCATTTAGGCGAGTTTGTGAACAGCGCCGAGGTCGCAAGGGAACGCACGGAAGAATGCATCCAAACCATTGAGACCATTGCGGATCAGCAGCTGAACTCACACGTTTCTTTAAAGATGACGTCTTTAGGTCTCGATATAGATATGGATCTGGTGTATGAAAATATGACGAAAATCGTCCAGACGGCCGAGAAGCATAAAGTCATGGTCACCATAGACATGGAAGACGAGGTCAGATGCCAGAAAACGCTTGATATTTTCAAGGATTTCAGAAGGAAATACGAGTATGTAAGCACGGTGTTAC
Organism: Bacillus sp. AF23; assembly: GCF_020861455.1. NCBI lineage: Bacteria > Bacillati > Bacillota > Bacilli > Caryophanales > Bacillaceae > Bacillus > Bacillus sp. AF23. The sequence goes on along the minus strand of NZ_JAJHVY010000027.1, from coordinate 187,961 downwards.
AGGCCTATCTGTACCGGACGGAAAACGATATTGACGATTTGGATTCTTTGAAACCGTTCCTTCGTCTTGTAAAAGGAGCATATAAGGAATCAGAGAAAGTGGCTTTTCCGGAAAAAAGCGATGTCGATGAGAACTACAAAAAAATCATCCGAAAGCAGCTCTTAAATGGTCACTACACAGCGATTGCGACACATGACGATAAAATGATCGATTATACAAAGCAGCTTGCCAGGGAAAACGGCATTTCCAATGACATGTTTGAATTCCAGATGCTGTACGGCATGCGGTCGCAAACCCAGCTCAGCCTCGTAAAAGAAGGTTATAACATGAGAGTCTACCTGCCTTACGGAGAGGATTGGTACGGCTACTTTATGAGACGCCTGGCAGAACGTCCGTCAAACATTGCATTTGCTTTCAAAGGAATGACGAAGAAGTAAAAAAGGAGAGATTACAATGACAACACCTTACAAACATGAACCATTCACAAATTTCCAAGACCAAAACAACGTAGAAGCGTTTAAAAAAGCGCTTGCGACAGTAAACGAATATTTAGGAAAAGACTATCCGCTTGTCATCAACGGTGAAAGAGTGGAAACAGAAGCGAAGATCGTTTCCATTAACCCGGCTAATAAAGAAGAGGTAGTCGGCAGAGTCTCAAAAGCTTCTCAAGAGCACGCTGAGCAAGCAATTGAAGCTGCGGCTAAAGCCTTTGAAGAGTGGAGATACACGTCTCCGGAAGAAAGAGCGGCTGTCCTGTTCCGCGCGGCTGCCAAAGTCCGCAACAGAAAGCATGAATTCTCCGCTTTGCTCGTGAAAGAAGCAGGGAAGCCTTGGAACGAGGCTGATGCCGATACGGCTGAAGCGATTGACTTCATGGAATATTATGCACGCCAAATGATTGAACTGGCAAAAGGAAAACCGGTCAACAGCCGTGAAGGCGAGAAAAACCAATATGTATACACGCCGACTGGCGTAACAGTCGTTATTCCGCCTTGGAACTTCTTGTTCGCGATTATGGCGGGAACAACAGTAGCACCGATCGTTACCGGTAACACAGTTGTTCTTAAACCTGCGAGCGCAACGCCTGTCATTGCTGCGAAATTCGTTGAGGTTCTTGAAGAATCCGGTCTGCCAAAAGGCGTTGTCAACTTTGTTCCTGGAAGCGGAGCGGAAGTCGGTGACTACCTTGTTGATCATCCAAAAACAAGCCTTATCACGTTTACAGGATCAAGAGAAGTCGGTACGAGAATCTTCGAACGTGCGGCAAAAGTTCAGCCAGGCCAGCAGCACTTAAAACGTGTTATCGCTGAAATGGGCGGTAAGGATACAGTTGTAGTGGATGAGGATGCTGACATTGAATTGGCGGCTCAATCCATCTTTACATCTGCATTCGGCTTTGCGGGCCAAAAATGTTCTGCGGGTTCACGTGCTGTTGTCCATGAAAAAGTGTATGATCAAGTATTAGAGCGCGTTATTGAAATTACAGAATCTAAAGTAACGGCTAGCCCTGACAGCGCAGATGTTTACATGGGACCTGTCATTGACCAGGGTTCTTATGATAAAATTATGAGTTATATTGAGATCGGAAAAGAGGAAGGCCGATTAGTAAGCGGCGGCACTGGTGATGATTCAAAAGGATTCTTCATCAAACCGACGATCTTCGCTGACCTTGAACCGAAAGCAAGACTCATGCAGGAAGAAATTTTCGGGCCTGTTGTCGCTTTCTCTAAAGTATCAAGCTTTGATGAAGCATTAGAAGTGGCCAACAATACTGAGTACGGTTTAACGGGAGCGGTGATCACAAACAACCGCAAGCACATTGAGCGTGCAAAACAAGAATTCCATGTTGGAAATCTGTACTTTAACCGCAACTGTACAGGAGCCATCGTCGGCTACCATCCGTTCGGCGGCTTCAAAATGTCCGGCACAGATTCAAAAGCCGGCGGTCCTGATTACCTGGCACTGCACATGCAGGCAAAAACAATCAGTGAAATGTTCTAAAGCGGGACTAAATGGGCATCCTCCCTGCGGGGGTGTCCATTTCATCCATATACTATAAAAAAGAGGAGGAAGTGCCATAGAAAACACACAGCTGATTATTTCAATTTGTATTTATATGGCGGGGATGCTGCTGATCGGCTACTTTGCCTACAAACGTACGTCAAACCTGACGGATTACATGCTGGGAGGACGTTCCTTAGGTCCGGCTGTAACCGCTCTCAGTGCGGGAGCTGCCGATATGAGCGGCTGGCTGCTGATGGGGCTTCCGGGCGCCATGTTTTCAACTGGACTAAGCGGCGTTTGGATTGTGTTCGGGCTTTGCCTTGGAGCATGGGCAAACTGGCTCTACGTCGCGCCGCGGCTGAGAACATATACAGAAAAAGCGGGGAATTCGATTACGATTCCCGGATTCCTTGAAAATCGTTTCGGAGATCAAACAAAGCTCCTCAGACTGTTTTCAGGAATTGTCATTTTAGTCTTTTTCACATTTTATGTATCTTCCGGAATGGTGTCCGGCGGCGTCTTGTTCAACAGCATCCTGGGGATGAATTATCACACCGGCTTGTGGATTGTGACTGGTGTTGTTGTCGCGTACACCCTGTTTGGGGGCTTTCTGGCTGTCAGCTGGACAGATTTTGTTCAGGGGATCATTATGTTTGCAGCACTTATTCTCGTGCCTATCGTTACGTTTTTCCACACCGGGGGAATAGGTGATACAACTGCTGAGATCCGCTCTGTGGACCCTGATATGTTTAATATTTTTAAAGGAACCAGTGTTCTTGGCATCATTTCATTGTTTGCCTGGGGCTTGGGCTACTTCGGCCAGCCGCATATCATTGTGCGCTTTATGGCGATTACGTCTGTCAAAGAGATCAAAAGAGCGCGCAGAATCGGAATGGGATGGATGATTCTTTCGGCGGTCGGCGCAGTGCTGACAGGTTTGGGCGGAATCGCTTATTACCATCAGCGGGGCATGACATTGAAGGACCCGGAGACGATTTTTATTCAATTAGGAAACATTTTGTTCCACCCAATTATCACAGGTTTTCTGATTTCTGCGATTTTAGCGGCCATCATGAGTACGATTTCTTCCCAGCTGCTTGTCACATCAAGCTCTTTGGTAGAAGATTTGTATAAGTCGATGTTCCGGCGCTCAGCTTCTGATAAAGAACTGGTGTTTTTAGGGCGTCTGGCTGTGCTGGCTGTTTCAATTGTCGCGTTAGTTCTGGCATGGGAGAAAAACAATACCATCCTTGGATTGGTCAGCTACGCGTGGGCGGGCTTCGGTGCATCTTTTGGACCAGTTGTACTGCTCAGTTTATTTTGGAAACGAATGACCAAATGGGGGGCACTCGCCGGCATGATTGTAGGGGCAGCGACTGTAATCATTTGGGCGAATGCCGGTCTTTCGGGCTTTCTGTATGAAATCATACCTGGTTTTGCTGCGAGTCTATTATCTGTCTATATCGTCAGCGTATTGACGCAGGCTCCGTCACAAGATGTGACAGACCAGTTTAAAGACTACCAAGATACGATGTCACAATAAAGATCGAAAGGAGGAGGAAGGGGATATCCCTTTTTCCTCTTTTCTCCTTTTAAGACCGCTGTTTTTTCTTTTGGAAACAAACGTATTTTTTTCTATACAAAAAGACCCCGTATGGATATGATTAAAGTAAAAAAAGTATAGGAGAAAAAAGGTATGGAAGAGCTTTTAGAGAGAGTTTTTTCATTTTCAGATGTTGATAAGCTGATTGACTTTATCAGCTATGAACTGCAAAAACCAGTGATACTGGAAAGCGCGGATTTCTTTTTGTTAGCCTACAATTCTTACTATATTAACCATTTTGATTCTGCGAACCAGCAGACTATTTTTTCAAAAAAGTGTCCGGTTCAGATTTTTGAGAGGTTTTTGAAGGACGGGATCATTGAAAAGCTGAAAACAGAACCTGAGCCTTTTCGCGTCAATAAAATTGAGAGCATTGGGTTAAATCAGAGAGTAGTCGTGAGTGCGAAGCATAAAGGGGAAGTCATGGGCTACATCTGGATTCAGGAACTGGATCGTGATCTGACAGACGAAGAGCTCGATTTTTTGTACGAGACCTCCTTCCATGTCGGAAAAATTATTTATAAAGCGAACAAGCTGAAACAGGAAAAGGAAGAAAGAGCTGAGGACCTCATCAAACGGGCTATCTATCAGCAATTTATTTCTGAAAAGGAGCTCAGGCGCGAAGCTGAGAGAATCAACACCGTGCTGCCTTCTGTGTTTTCAGTTGTCATCCTGCACGCCGCGAATGGGGATGGGGAAGCGGTGGAAGATTTAAAGGAAAATATCAGGTCTTACCTGAATTTGCGGGATAAAGTCAGTCATGTCTTAACGATAGAATCCAATATTGTCATCGTCGTAGCGAGTTTTTCCCAAAAAAGCTCCGCCTCCTCAGCAGCTGCTGAATTCATTAACAAGCTGTTAACACATTTTCACTTTCAAAAAATTCCTACCCCTATCTATATCGGTATCGGAAACGAATATGACCACATCTTAAAACTTGGCAAAAGTTATACAGAAGCATTGGAAGTCATTAAAGCCGCAGAAATAACCGGTAACCAGGAAAACATTCCATATGAATATGAGAAGCTCGGTATTTATCGTTATTTAGAAAGCATTGAACAGAAAAATGACTTTTTGGAATACGAGAATAAGGATTTGGCTTTACTAAAAGCGAAAGACCAAGAAAGCAGCACCGAGCTGCTGAAGACGCTGGAAATCTATCTCCTCAACAACTGCAAAACAAAACCAGCCGCAGAACAGCTGTTTATTCACCAAAACACATTAAATTACCGCATCAAGCAGATTCTTGAAATGACATCCATCGATTTAAGCGATTTCAGAACGCGATGCCAGCTCTATCTTGATTTGATGCTGATGAAAAAGAAATAAAAAAAGAAACCAGTACTTGTACTGGTTTCGTCTTCAATTAAAATCCTCTGTAAACATACGGATCATCAGGTTTTTTAATGGTGTTCCAGTCCGTCACTTTCACGACAGGGAGGGTGGATTTGAATGGCTGATAGTATTCTGAGGACAAAGTGCCTTTGATATGAATCCATTCATCATCCTTAATATCCATGTCCTTCGGAAATTCCACAAGCATCCCGTAAACGCCGGAATCAGCGATACAGTGAATAATGCCAAACCGCAATACGAAAAGCTGGTTTTTGTTAATCGCGTTTCCTTTATACGCAAATCCATGAAATTCAATCGTACGGCCGAGAAATTCACCCGGATAGTTATAAATGGTTTCCATACCCTTTAAGAAATCATCATCGGTCAGAGAAATCTCTTTTTTACCAGAATATTTTTTATACAGCTGTTTCATCTGCTTGTCATAGCTGTCTTGCGCATAATAAAGGCTGGCATCAGGCCGCAGATACTGGGTTTGGGAGTAGTGATCTCCGCTTTCCATGGCCTTAAACGAGAATCCTTTCGTTTTGACGATGGATGAGTCAAGCGTCGCAATCGGAAAAAAGATGCCTGACACCAAAGGGAAAATAAAAACAAGATAAATAAAATACCGCTGATAAAATGGTTTGTTTTGTTCATGGTCATGATCATGGCCGCAGCCGCAATCATCGTCATGATGATGCCCGCCTTTTTCAGGCGATTTGATAAATAAATACGCTTGAACAGCTGTCAAAATGGCCAGCAGGAAGATCGCAATAAAGGACAGATAGGCATATTTCATATTGATATATTTTGTTAGATTTCCTGAGGTGTGCAGATGATAAAAGAAAAACGTAAATCCCATCAGCACCAATAGACGAAACATCCAATCACCCCTTTACAAGTAGTGATCCCGCTAAGACGATCACGACAATATACGTAATCAGCAGGAAAACAAATCGTTTTTTGAAGGCCGCGAGCATCATCAAGAGATTCTTAATATCAACCATCGCACCGAAGACGAGAAAGGCGATGAGCGAGCCTAAAGAAAATGTGCTGCTGAAGGAAGACGCAATAAATGCATCCACTTCTGAACAAAGCGACAAGACAAACGCCAGGCCCATCATCACGAGGGAAGATGATACATCATTCTGTCCGATCGCAAGCAGAGTGGATGTTTTGACGTACGTCTGCATCGCAGCTGCGATAAAGGCGCCGATGATTAAATATTTCCCCACGGAGAAAAATTCATCAATGGCGTGACGCAAGGTCCCTCCCAGCTTTTGCAGCAGGGTGTGGTGATGATGATGGCGATGCCCGGGTTCATTAGGCTTTAAAAGCTGGTTATCCTTAAATTGATAGGATAAGATGATGCCGATGATCACCGAAACGGCCAGCGCCAGCCCGCCCCGGTAAAAGACAACGCTCCATCTATTCCCGAATGCAATATACGTAGAAAACAAAACAATGGGATTGATGATAGGAGCAGTCAGCATAAAAGCAACGCCTGCATGAAGAGGAACCCCTTTTAGCAGAAGCCGCCTCGTAATCGGGATAATGCCGCATTCGCAGGCGGGAAATAAGATGCCGGCAAGCGCACCAAATAAGACTGCGAGAAACCGGTTTTTCGGCATGATCCTTGCAATCATTTCTTCAGAAACAAACATTTGAATGATTCCGGACAGAATGACGCCAATCAGAATAAACGGAATGGCTTCTATTAAAATACTGATAAAAATAGAATTCAGCTGAAGAAAAGACGATTGTGCTGTCACAATAAAACCTCCGCTCATGGTAAGCTGCCTCTGATTATATCACGAAAAAAGGCACTGATTGTTTGACGGAAGAGGAGGAAGGATCGTTTCACCTTGTTTAGGATTCTAAGAAATCCAGTGGTGAACTGCGGCACCTTTGCGGCAAACATCATGCGCGGGAATTATTATTCAGGGCCGGCAAAATGGTTGAACACGGACTCTGGAAATATGATATACTTTGTATTGATATTCATTCTCAATTAAATGATATAACGTTAATGATAGATTGGAACGGGAGGCAGGACGGATGGCTGAAAATCAAGAGGTGTATGACGTCACGATTATAGGCGGGGGACCGATCGGGCTGTTTACGGCTTTTTACTGCGGCATGCGGGAGCTGAAAACGAAAGTGATCGAGTTTTTGCCGCGGCTCGGGGGAAAGGTGTCTTTATTTTTCCCTGAGAAAATCATTCGCGATATTGGCGGGATACCGGGGATTGCCGGGGAGCAGCTGATCGAACAGCTGAAGGAGCAGGCGGCGACGTTTGACCCTGATATTGTGCTGAATCAGCGAGTGACCGGATTTGAGCGTCTGGATGACGGAACCATGGTGCTGACTAGCTCTGAGGGGGAGAAGCACTATACAAGAACCGTTATTTTGGCTGTCGGAATGGGCACGCTGGAGGTCAATGAGTTTGACAGCCAGGATGCAAGCCGATATGCAGGAAAAAATCTTCATTATAAAGTGGAGAAGCTTGATGCGTTTAGAGGCAAACGGGTTGTGATTTCTGGCGGGGGAGATACTGCGGTCGATTGGGCTAATGAGCTGGAACCGATTGCGGCGTCTGTTACTGTCGTGCACCGCAGGGAGGAATTCGGCGGACTGGAAAGCAGCGTGACGAAAATGAAGCAGTCATCTGTGCGGGTGCTTACTCCTTATCGGCTGGAACATCTCAGCGGCACTGAAGAACGCATCGAAAGCGTCACCGTTTGTCATACTGAGTCTGGACATACCGAGGAAATCGAGCTTGATGAGCTCATTATTAATCACGGGTTTAAAATTGATCTCGGCCCGATGAAGGATTGGGGTCTCGAGATTGAAGAAGGCCGGATTAAAGCTGACAGACATATGCGGACGAATCTTCCGGGCGTGTTTGTTGCGGGGGACGCGGCGTATTATGAAAGCAAGCTCAGATTGATTGCCGGCGGTTTTACGGAAGGCCCGACTGCCGTCAACAGTGCGAAATCTTATCTGGACCCTCAGGCGGAAAATATGGCGATGTATTCCACCCACCACAAAAAATTGGTTCATAAATAAAAAAGCCCTTTGGAAAAGGGCTGTATCATCAGCTGTGGAGGAGCTTTTTCTCCACTTGCTCATTTTGTATAAACGCAAATAATTGCTCTTGGTCTTGTACGGCAGTAAACCCATATGCAGCGGCGGCCGCGCCATCGCCTATACAGATGACAGGGGGGCGGCTTGCTGACGGTTCTGGTGAAATGCCGATTTCTTCTCCTGCGCTGATCAATTGCTGAGCGGACTGCTTGCCGGGGCAAATGATCATGTGCAGAGGAGACTCACTGATCGTCCGTTCGGTCATTCTGGTGAATCGCTCATCTATGACGTTTTCATGGGTGATATAGCACAAACAGGACTCTGATTTCTGCATTTCTTCTACTGAATGACGGCTGCCGACAATCAGCTTTTTAGGTGAATTGTGATGGTGCTCGGATATGATGAAGCCGCGTTTTATAAGCTCTGCCTTTCCTGCTTCTGACGCTGCACTCAGGCGTGCGGTCAGCTGGCGAATGTCGATTCGTTTGGACGCGAGCGCTTGAAAAAATTCGCTAACCGCACGGCGTGATGTGAAGAAAATATCCTCAAAGGTGCTGATCTGTCCTAGAATATCCTCGTTGGCAGGCATTTTTTCAGTACGCCATTTTGGCCATTCGATGACATCGGCACCATAATCGCGCAGCTTGTCTGCCAGCGTATGCTCATCTTCGCCATGAGTGACTATCATCATATGCTGCCCGATGAATGGTTTGCTTTCAAACCAGCTGTGTGTTTGAACGTTTACAATATCACCGATGACGATAATGGCGGGATTTGTGATTTGCTGTTCCTGTATTTTTTGATGGATATCCTGCAGCGTTCCTTTTACGCTCCGCTGGCGGCCCCACGTTCCCCATTGAATCACGATGACAGGGAAAGAAGGAGATTTTCCGTACGCGATGAGCTGCTGGCAAATAAATGGAAGGTTTTTGACACCCATGTAAAACACAAGCGTTTGAACGCTTCGGGCAAGCCCTTCCCAGTCAAGGTTCGGCTTTCCTTTTAAGGATTTATCATGTGCGGTAATCATGGCGAAAGACGAAGCGAAATCCCGGTGCGTGACGGGGATTCCCGCATACAGCGGCGCTGCGATTCCCGAGGTGATGCCCGGCACCATTTCATAGCGGATGCCATGCTGGTGGAGAGCGTCTGCTTCCTCGCCGACTCTGCCAAACACGCTGGGATCTCCGCCCTTTAAACGGACAACGGTTAATCCCTCCGACGCTTTTTCAATCAGCAGGGCATTGATCTCTGCTTGTTTCATAAAATGGCGGTCCGGCAGTTTTCCGCAATAAATGAACTGGCAGTCTGGTGATGCGTATTCGAGCAGCTTAGGGTTTGCGAGCCGGTCATACAAAATGACATCCGCTTCCTCCAGCGCCTGTTTTCCTTTTATGGTGATGAGCCCTGGATCTCCAGGTCCGGCGCCCACAAAATATACGATTCCGTTTTTCATGATCATGTCATCCTTCCGTCACTGTAAAAAATGAAGGATCACTTTGAAAGTGATCCGGTCTTTGATCAATATACAAGATAAACGTATTCTCCTTCGATCAGCGTTTCGTATGTTTTGACACAGCCGTGATCCGGCTCTTGAACGATTCCGTCTTCCAAGGAGATTTTCCAGTCGTGCATCGGACAGAAGACATATTCGCCGCTGACGATACCTTCTGCAAGGACGCCGCCCTTATGGGGACAGCGGTTTTCAATGGCGCGGATGCTCCCGTTTGAAAGCTTAAAGACCGCAAGCTCCTTATCTTCAATATACACTGTTTTTCCTAATTGTTCAGGCAATTCTTCGATTTTTCCGATACATACTTTTGTGACGTCTTTGTTCACCATGTCCATTCCTCCTCAATGTTTGTTTCTGTCATTATGATGTGGTCACGACATTTTCAAATAATTCTTTAGAGGTTTGTTTATCTTCCAGGAAGTCCTTCCACGGATCTTTGTGGACAGAGAGCGTTTCATTCATTCGGTCGTTCAGCTCCTGCCGTTTTTCCGGATCGTTTAAAATATCTTGGACATGGGATAAACCGACGCGCTCCAGCCATGCGGACGTGCGTTCTAAGTAGTTTGCGGTTTCCCGGTAGTATTGAAGATAAGCGCCTGCGTATTCCAAGACTTCTTCATTTGTTTTCACCTTCATCAGCAAGTCGCCGGCACGCAGATGGGTTCCGCCGTTTCCGCCGACGTAAAGCTCCCAGCCTCCGTCGATGCCGACAACGCCAAGATCTTTAATGCCGGACTCTGCACAGTTTCGCGGACAGGCAGATACGGCCATTTTCACTTTATGAGGCGTGTTGAGTCCTTCAAATTTTTTCTCAAGGTCGATGCCTAAGGCCATGGAGTCTTGTGTGCCGAAGCGGCAGAATTGTTCGCCTACACATGTTTTTACCGTGCGGAGTGTTTTTCCGTACGCGTAGCCTGACGGCATATCAAGATCGGCCCATACCTTTGGCAGGTCTTCTTTTTTCACGCCGATCAAGTCAATTCGCTGGCCGCCTGTCATTTTGACGAGCGGGATCTCGTATTTGTCGACGACATCAGCGATTTTGCGAAGATCTTGAGAGTTGGTTACACCGCCGTACATCCGCGGTACGACAGAGTAGGTTCCGTCTTTTTGAATATTGGCGTGCATCCGTTCATTAACAAAGCGGGATGTTCTCTCATCCTCATATTTGGACGGATTGATCATGCCTAAATAGTAGTTCAGAGCCGGACGGCATTTGGAACAGCCTTCTGGCGTTTTCCAGCCGAGCACGTTCATGACTTCTCTTGTATGTGACAGCCCTTTGGCTTTGATTTCTTCGACAACCTCGTCTCTCGACAATGAGGTGCAGCCGCAAATCGCTTCTTTTTGGGCTGATGCGTCAAAGTCTGATCCCAGCGTATATTGAAGGATGTCTTCTACGAGCGGCTTACAGCCTCCGCATGAGCGGGACGCGCCGGTGCAAGCTTTGATTTCATCTGTTGATGAACAGCCCTGTTCCTGGATGGCTTGAATAATTGCTCCTTTTGACACGCCGTTACAGCCGCAGATGATTTCATCATTGCTCATGGCAGCGGTCAGACTTGTGCCGGCTTCTTGGTTGAGAGGCTGTAAAATTGAGATTTTAGAGGTTTCAGAGATATCTGCTTCTTTTTGAATCATCGAAAACAGGCGGTTGCCCTCACTGCTGTCGCCGAATAAAACGGCTCCGACAATCTGATTGCCTCGCAGCACGACTTTCTTATAAATGCCATCCTGTTCATCAAAGACCTTAATCGCTTTTTTCTCGTCTGATTCGTTAAAGTCACCGGCAGAAAAGACCTCGACTCCTGATACTTTGAGTTGAGTGGAGAGAACGGAGCCTTCATAAGGTTTCGTTTCAACACCGCAGATATGTTTAGCGAGAACTTTCGCCTGTTCATAGAGCGGCGCCACGAGTCCGTATGCGATTCCTCGGTGCTCGGCGCATTCACCGACCGCATAAACGTGCGGAATTTCAGTTTGCATATAATCGTTGACAATGATGCCGCGGTTGACTGGAATTCCGCTTTCGGCCCCAAGCGCTGTATTTGGGCGGATGCCGACGGCCATGACGACTAAATCGGCTTCAACGCTTGTGCCGTCTTTGAACCTGACGCCCTCGACCCGGTCATCTCCGAGAATTTCTTCTGTTTGCTTTTCAAGCAGAAAGGTCATTCCTTGTTTTTCTAATTCGTTTTGCAGCAGGCGTCCGGCCGTTGCGTCAAGCTGGCGTTCCATCAGGAAGGGAGCGAGATGGATAACGGAAACTTCCATACCGAGATTCAGCAGGCCGCGCGCAGCTTCTAAGCCAAGCAAGCCCCCGCCAATGACGGCTGCTTTTTTATATTGTTTTGACGCAGCGAGCATCGTGTCTGTATCTTTTATGTCCCGGAAAGCTGTGACGCCTTTTTTGTCTGCGCCCGGAATCGGCAGGATAAAAGGGACAGAACCCGTAGCCAGGATCAGTTCATCATAAGGCTGTATTCTGTCTGCATCGGTGATGACCGTTTTGTTTTCGGTGTCCACTTTAATAACTGTTTCATTGGTATACAATTGTATATTGTTTTCTTCGTACCAGTTCCAATCGTTTAACGTAATATCTTTGATATCTGTATCGCCTTGCAGCACTTTTGACAAAAGGATTCGGTTGTAGTTGGGATGCGGTTCGGAACCAAAAATTGTGATTTGAAATGCGTCTTTTGAAACATTCAGTATCTCTTCAATGGCCCTTACCCCGGCCATTCCATTACCAACAAGAACTAGCTGTTTTTTTCCCATCAGATGATCCGCTCCTTATCAATGTTTTTTCCAGCGTAGCACAGCAAAAAGAAATATTTAAGATGCATGTTATAAAATGTAACAAAAAATACGAAAATTTCTAAAAATTTTATGAAAATTTTAAATAGGTCTGACTCGGACGGCGCATACCTTAAAACCGGGCATTTTACACGCTGGATCTAGGCTGTCGCCAATCAAATCATTTACGTTTTGGGCATCCGCCCAGTGGATGGGAACAAATACTGTGTCTTTTCTGATGTGTTCTGACCATTTGCTGCGGACGGTGATGCTTCCGCGAGGAGATTCGATGTTCACGAGAACGCGGTCTTCGATATTGTAGGCTGCTGCTGTTTTCGGATGGATTTCCATAAATGATTCAAAATGTCTTGCGGCCAAAGAGGCGCTTTTTCTTGTTTGGACACCTGTTAAATAATGAGACATGACCCTTCCGGTCGTTAAAAACAACGGATATTCGGCAGTCGGCTTATCTTTTGGAACAACGGGTTCGTTTGAGATCACACTTAATGCCGCTTTTTGATCCGGATGTGCAAATGAGTCCTCAAATAAGCGCCCGGTTCCGGGATGATCAGGCTCCGGACACGGCCAGTGAATCCCGCCTTCTTGTCTGAGCCTGTCGTATGTGATGCCGGAATAATCGGCGATTCCGCCGCGGCTTGCTTCTCTCAATTCGTTAAAGATATCCTTCGCAGACGTGTAGGAAAAATAACGGCCTTTTCCGAGAACGGACGCGATTTCGCAAATGATCTGCCAATCATGCTTTGCTTCTCCCGGGCAGGGGCGGCTCGCTTCCCTCAATGTCACGCGGCCTTCGACATTAGTCATCGTGCCTTCGTCTTCTAAGTAAGAGGATGCGGGCAAAATGACATCGGCGAATTTCGCAGTTTCAGATAGAAACAAGTCGATCGCAACAAAGAATGTCAGTTTCGACAGCGCCTGTTTGACAAGGTTGGCATTTGGGCTGGAGACTGCTGGATTGGAACACATTAGAAACAGTCCTTTAATGTCTCCATCATTGATTTTTTCCATCATTTCATAGGCTGAGACGCCTTTTCGCGGGAGCTCATCCGGATTGACTCCCCACACTTTTGCAATATAAGACCGATGTTCTTCGTTTTCGATGGAACGGTAGCCGGGAAGCTGATCTGCTTTTTGGCCATGCTCTCGGGCGCCTTGCCCATTGCCCTGTCCGGTGATCGCTCCGTAGCCCGAGTAAGGCTTGCCGATTTTTCCTGTGATCAGCACCACATTTAAGAAGCCTTTCACAGCCGCGGTTCCATCGGTTTGCTGTTCGATCCCGCGGGCTGTAAACAGCATGCCGGACGTTTCCTTGGCAAACTTCATAGCGGCCTTTCGCATTTGCTCTAAAGGAACACTTGTCTGCTCGGCGATGTCTTCCAGATTTAAAGCGCCGGTATGCTGTTTGAGCTCATCAAATCCGTTTGTGCGCGTGCGAATAAAATCTTCGTTTGCGAGCTGTTCGTCGATGATGATTTTGACGAGACCGTTGGCAAGAGCGGCGTCTGTGCCGGGTTTGATTTTCATATGAAGATCGGCGATTTTTGTCGTCGCTGTTTCACGGGGATCAATGGCAATGATGTAAGCTCCGTTTTCTTTCGCTTTTTCAAAATACGGCATAATCGTAGGCTGGCATTCCGCAATATTGGTGCCGGCCAGAATGATCACACGGGTGTGGGGAATGTCTGATAAGGGATTCGTTAAGCCTCTGTCTGCTCCGAATGTTTGGTTGGCTCCGGTTGCTGCGGCGGACATACATAGCCGGCCGTTGTAATCGATGTATTTTGTCTGTAAGCCGACTCGTGCGAACTTTCCTAATAGATATGCCTCTTCATTCGTAATCGAGGCGCTTCCGTAGACAGCCATCGCATCATGACCGTGTTTGTCTTGGATCAGGGTGACTTGCTCTTTTATGTAGTTCAGTGCTTCAGCCCAAGTAACAGGCACAAACTCATCGTTTTTTTTGAGCAGCGGCCGGGTGATGCGGGAGGAGTGCAGGGCATGCTGGTGGGCGTTCATCCCTTTCATGCATAAACGGCCTTGTGTCGTGGGATTGTCGATGGCGATGGCTGTATACTTTTTCCGTGTGACGACGGTTTGTTCCACAAGCTGCATTTTGCATTGCATGCTGCAAAACGGACATTGGGTGTCGTATGTTTTTTCAGATTGGACGTCTTGCTGTTTTTCGCGGAAATATCTAAGCAGTCGCTCAGTCAAAATGCCTCATCCTTTCTTAAGTGCGCCAGCCTGTATAGGCTGATTTTGTATCAATGACAGGTCTGTTTGAAGGTTTTCCAGCAGCTGCGTCCGCAAATCCTGTTCAAATAATACCTCTCTGATATGAATGATGCCCAGGCGGTCAATCCACTGATGAACCGCTTCTGCGTAGTGAGCCGTTTCGCGATAATATTGAAGAAGGCCTTTCATCATAATGGCAGTATTTTCTTCGCTATCCGTCACACAAAACAGCATTCCGGCACGGGCATGCCCACCCCGGATGCCGCCAGTGTAAATGTCCCAGCCCTCTTGTGTTCGAATGGCGCCGATATCCTGTATAGCTGCGGCGGTGCAGTCTTTTTCACACGACAAGCTGATGGATATGTGATCGGGCATGGAAAGCATGTCAGTATGTCTTTCGATATGGCTTGCCAGCTTTTGAATAGAGCGATCTTCCCCGCACGTACATGCTATGACACTTTGCAGCGAGCGGCGGTGCTGATGAGAGAAAGCCGCCATGTGCAGTTCTTTTCTGATGTTTGCAAGGTCATTCGGACGGATTCCGGAAAGCTTCATCCTCTGGCCGTGAGTTATTGAAACATTGGGGATGCCGTATGTCTCGATGATGTTTGCGATGTTTCTGAGTTCCTTCGCATTTGTCAGCCCGCCGTACATTTGCGGAATGAGGGTGCATGTATCCTCGGGCGATGTTTCAAGAGACTGGATATAGCCAGGCTGCAGCAATTCCATGTAATAGTGAAGCGCCGGAACACAAACGCGGCAGCCGTTTTTCGTTTTCCAGCCAAGCTGATTCATTGCCTCAGCAGGATCAGGGAAATGACATCGGTGCAGTTCGGCGATGACTTCATCTTCCGTCAAATCAGTGCAGCCGCAAAACGAAGGCTGGCCGGCTGGTTCTGTATATTCGCTGCTGGCCATGTATTTCAGAAGGTCTTCAACGAGCGGCTTGCAGCCTCCGCAAGAGCCGGATGCTTTTGTGCACTGCTTCACTTCTTCGACCGTTGTTAAGCCTTTCGTGTGCACCGCTTCTTCAATCAAACCTTTTGTCACCGAGTTGCATTGGCAAATGGGTTCAGCGGGAGGCATGGATGCAAATGATATGCCGCTTTGATCCGGTTCGATCAGCTGCTTTTTGACAATGGAAATGTCTCTTTGTTTGAGCAGGCTGTCGAGAAGCCTCTGTTTATCACGTGTGTCTCCGAATAAAATCACACCAGCCAGTTTGTCGTTCTCAAAGAGGACTTTTTTGTAGCAGCCGGCATGTTCATCATGAAGCTTAATGCTCGTCGTGCCTGCGTCTTCGTGCACCTTTCCTGCCGACCACACATCAATTCCCGCTATTTTTAAGGCTGCAGATTGGGCAGAGCCATGATACCCTTCACAGGGAACGCCGCAGATGTGTTGTGCGAGGACTTTTCCTTGTTCATAAAGAGGCGCGACCAATCCGTATACCATTCCGTTGTGCTCGGCGCATTCCCCGACGGCATACACATTCGGTTTGCTCGTCTGCATGAATTGATTCACGATGAAGCCGCGGTTTGCCGCGATTCCTGCTGATGCAGCCAATTGGATATTGGGTCTTACACCAGCCGCCATCACAATCAAGTCTGCTTTTATCGAAGAGCCGTCGCTAAACCGGATACCATCTGCCCGTGAGCCTCCTGTAATGGATGCTGTGTCTTTCTCTAAAAGAAAGGTTAAGCCTTTTCGTTCCAGCTCAGACTGAAGCAGACGAGAGGCTGTTTGATCGAGCTGTTTTTGCATAATGCTGGGAGAGTGGTGAATGACGCTGACATCCATGCCCAGATGCCGCAGGCCGACAGCCGCCTCAAGGCCTAATAAGCCGGCGCCGATGACCGCTGCTTTTTGATAACGTTCCGCCATGCTGATAAAAGCTTGGCAGTCTTCTATTGTCCGAAAGCCGTAAACACCTTCTTTGTCTGTCCCGGGTATGGGGAGAATATGAGGGGAGGAGCCTGTTGCCAGAATCAATTTGTCGTAGGACAGGCTGCGTTTTTGATCTGTGATGACTTGCTGCAAGTCTGTGTTGATTTGAACGACTGTTTCTTCTGTGTAAAGTGTTATGTCTTGCTTGGCGTACCATTCACTGCTGTTCAGCACAATGTCATTGAGCGATGCCTCCCCCTGTAAAACGGAGGATAAGAGAATGCGATTATAGTTGGGATGCGGTTCGCTGCCGAAAATGACAATCTGAAACATGTCACGATGAAGCTTTAATATTTCTTCAATACAGCGAATTCCGGCCATTCCGTTCCCTGCTACAATTAATCTTTGTTTCTTCATTTGCCAGACCTCCTTTGCCTCAGCCTGTAAGTTTTTCTCCTATCAAAAATTATGGCACAATGCTCAGTTAACGCATTAAACGTGTCACATTAGCTTACACATGTCTTTTCCGAAAAAATAAGGTCATATATTCTTGATTCAGAAAATTGAAATTTTTATAGGGTCAAGAAAGGGGAATGTTATGAAGCTGTCGGAACTGAAAACAAGCGGTCACCCGTCCACTTTGCTCTGCTCGTTTTTATACTTTGATGTAAGTTTTATGATATGGGTTATGCTTGGGGCGCTCGGTGTTTATATTTCTCAGGATTTTGGCCTGTCTCCCTTTGAAAAAGGGCTTATCGTGGCTGTGCCGATTTTATCGGGATCTGTGTTTCGGATCATATTAGGCGTGTTAACGGACAGAATCGGGCCGAAAAAAACAGCTGTGACCGGAATGCTGGTGACGATGATCCCGCTGCTCTGGGGAACTTTTGGCGGCCGTACGCTGACTGAGCTTTACGGGATCGGCATCCTGCTTGGCGTAGCCGGCGCGAGCTTTGCTGTTGCGCTTCCTATGGCAAGCCGGTGGTATCCGCCTCATTTGCAGGGACTGGCGATGGGGATAGCGGGTGCGGGTAACAGCGGCACCTTGTTTGCGACACTGTTTGGCCCCCGTCTTGCAGAGCAGTTCGGCTGGCACAGCGTGATGGGAATTGCGCTTCTTCCTCTGATCATCGTCTTTATTCTATTTGTTTTCATGGCGAAGAATTCTCCTGAACAACCGGCGCCGCAGCCGCTCAAAAACTACTTGCAGGTGTTCGGACAGAAGGAAACGTGGTTTTTCTGTCTGCTGTACAGCGTCACTTTTGGAGGATTTGTCGGGCTGTCCAGCTTTTTGGCGATATTCTTCGTCGATCAATACCAGCTGTCAAAAATTCACGCGGGAGATTTCGTCACATTATGTGTAGCAGCGGGCAGTTTTTTCCGGCCTGTAGGGGGCTGGATTTCCGATCGAGTCGGGGGCACGAAGGTTCTTTCTGTTCTGTTTGTCATCGTGGCTCTTTGCATGGCCGGAGTCAGCAGTCTGCCGTCTCTTTCGATGGTTATCATCCTTTTATTTGTCGGAATGATGGGACTCGGAATGGGCAACGGAGCAGTGTTTCAGCTCGTCCCGCAGCGCTTCCGGAAAGAAATTGGAATGGTGACGGGGATCGTCGGCGCAGCAGGAGGCATCGGAGGGTTCTTTCTGCCAAACATTTTAGGGTCATTAAAACAGATGACAGGCACATATGCCATCGGATTTATCACGTTTTCCTGTATCGCATTGCTGGCGTTTGTGCTTGTGATTGCCGCAGGATATTACTGGAGAAAAAGCTGGAGCGCGGAAAGCAGCCCGGCGGATGTTTGATGTTTGAATGGGAGACACGCGATTTAGCGTGTCTTTTTTTGCTGTTTTCAACTTTCTCTTGATTTTAACTCGTGAACCGATCAGAATAAATAGTAATTATTACGATTTGAAACGGAAGGAGTTTTCTGATTGGAACAACACATTCTGCTCCCGGAAAAAACGGAGCGTCTTCAATATTTTGGGTCGGTCAGTCCCGTGAAAGGGCAAAAGCCTGTGGAAAAGGAGAACATGAAGGATCTACAGAATATCAGAAAAGACTATTTTTTTGATATTCAGCAAGTAGGTGTCACCAATGTGTCTCACCCGGTCACTGTTGCCTCAGCGATGAAGCCTTGTCAGCAAACGACAGCAGCGAATTTTACCATGACCGCCAGCCTGCAGCGGAATCAGAAAGGCATCAATATGAGCCGATTAACAGAGCAGCTCCAACGCTATCATCAAAACGGCTGGATTCTCACATTTTCTTCTCTTCAGCAATTTACGAAAGAGCTTGCAGAAAACATGGATCAAATCTCAGCTTCCGTCGAAGTGCGGTTTCCGTGGTATTTCGAAAGAAAGAGTCCGATGCTTGGGAAAGCGGGGCTGATGCATGCTGAGATGCTGATGTCTGTCACTTATCACGAAGATCAGCCGTTTAAACAGCGGGCCGGTATCTCAGCGAAAGTAACGACTCTTTGCCCTTGCTCCAAGGAAATCAGTGAATACAGCGCCCACAATCAGAGAGGAACGGTCAGCATTTTGGCCGATATTCATCCAACGGCACTGCTCCCAGTCGATGTAAAAGCCGATTTGCTTCACGTTGCAGAATCAAATGCCAGCGCGAGACTGCACCCGGTGCTAAAGCGGCCGGATGAAAAAGCCGTAACGGAAACCGCATATGAAAATCCCAGATTTGTTGAGGATCTGGCCCGTCTCATTGCCGCAGATTTATATGAGCTTGAATGGGTGTCGGCCTTTGATATTGAATGCAGAAATGAAGAATCGATTCATCTGCACGATGCCTATGCGAAGCTTAGGTTTTCGAAACAGGAAGAATGTCTATGAAACTGTCATTCTTATTAATTGCTGTTTTTGCGCCGGCAATTCTGCTGTCAGCCTGCTCTTATCATGCGGACGAGAAAGCGGGATCTCAAATAAAGAAAATAGACAAACACATAACGGCTGCGCCAAAAATGGAGAAAACAAGCATTGATTGGACAAAGCCTTCCGGCGGAGAATACCCCGATATCAAGCAGCTGAAAAATGTCTGGATTGATGTAGACGTAAAACAGCAGAAGGCTTACATCAAAGCCGGAAGCAAAACCATCTATACGATGATCGTTTCATCAGGACTCGATCAAACCCATGATGATTCCACACCGAAAGGCACATTTCATATCGAGCCTGAACGGGGAGAATGGTTTTTCTCTGAAGGATATCAGGAAGGGGCGGAATACTGGGTCTCATGGAAAAATCATGGAGAATTTCTTTTTCACAGCGTACCCATGACAAAGGACAAAAAAGTCATTGAAAAGGAAGCAAAAAAATTAGGGGCAAAAGCATCCCATGGCTGTATCAGACTATCCATTCCAGATGCGAAATGGATATACGAAAACATACCTGAACACACAAAAGTTGTGATCAGCTGAATAGAAAGCAGTTGACAAAAAGGAAAAAAGAACATACGATTTAAATCGTAATAATTACGTTTTGTGCGGAAAGGAGTTACTCCTATGTATAAATGGCTTATCATCGGCGGCGGAATTCAAGGGTTGACCTTGGCTGTGCATCTGGTGAAGAGCGGAAAGGTGCCTATCCAGGATCTTGCGGTCATTGATCCTCATAGCCCCTTGACTGCTGGAAGCGAAATACGGCCCGCATTCGGATGAATGATTTACGCTCTCCATCGGTCCATCACATGGATACCGAGCCGTTCAGCCTGCAATATTCTTCGTGAGGTATAAGCGCCCCTCTTTATCGCTTTTTAATCAGCATTGTGAAACTGTATTGGATGAGATACATATTGATCAGGCGTGGAAGACAGGCATGGTGACGGACTTGAGAAGAAAAAACGGATTGTGGGAAGTGAGGACAAATGCCTCCGAAACAATCAAAGGCGAAAGAGTTGTACGAGCCATGAGTTTTTCACAACAGCCTTGCTGGCCGGAGTGGGAACAGCCATTTCAGAATGACGGCATTTATCATGTGTTTGACAGGGATGTGCAAGGGTTAAGACAGGAAGACGTTAAAGCGGCAGTTGTGGGCGGAGGGATCACGGCGGCTCATTACGCCATCAAGCTCTCAGATGACGGGCACAACGTGACGATGTTCGCGAGGCATCCATTCCGCACCTATGATTTTGACAGTGATCCAGGCTGGCTTGGCCCGAAGTATATGAAAAGATTCAGCAAAACGCCAGACTGCCAAAAGAGAAGGCAATGGATCACAAACGCCAGACATCGCGGCTCCTTCCCAAAGGACATCTCAAGAAAGCTTGCTGTTTATAGAGAAGAGGGCAGGATAAAGGTCATTCAGGATGAAGTGATGTCATGTCAAAAAACAGCTGACGGCCGGCTGCACATACAGCTGAAGAAAAATGAATCGTCATACACATTCGAACATATCGCGCTGGCAACAGGCTTTGCCTCTGACATCAGCCGATTCGAGGGGTTCAAAAAGCAGCGCAAGCAGAGCAATTGCCTTTTGCCGGCTGCGGCTTTCCGATTGTCGGCATGGATTTGCAATGGGGGAACGGGTTATACGTGATGGGTGCCTTTGCGGAACTTGAAATCGGGCCGAAAGCGAGAAATATTTCCGGGGCGCGAAAAGCGGCAATCACTATTACACATACGTCATTTAAATCGTAATGATTCTATTTTGAGAGGATATGATCACAATGAAAAAAATTCCGGTTACTGTACTAAGCGGCTATCTTGGCGCGGGAAAAACAACACTGCTCAACAGCATTTTGCAAAATCGCGAAGGCTTAAAAATAGCCGTTATTGTAAATGACATGAGCGAGGTAAACATTGACGCAGGGCTGGTCAAGCAGGAAGGCGGGCTTTCCAGAACAGATGAAAAGCTAGTGGAAATGTCAAACGGCTGCATTTGCTGCACACTTCGCGAGGATTTGTTAGTCGAAGTGGAGAAGCTGGCAAAAGACGGACGGTTTGATTATATCGTCATCGAATCGACGGGAATCAGCGAACCGATCCCTGTGGCCCAGACATTTTCTTATATTGACGAAGAGCTGGGAATCGATCTCACCAAGTTTTGTGAGTTAGATACGATGGTGACAGTGGTCGATGCGAACCGTTTTTGGCATGACTATCAGTCGGGTGACAGCCTTCTGGACCGCAAAGAAGCACTTGGGGAAGAAGACGAAAGAGAAATTGCTGACCTTTTAATCGATCAAATTGAGTTTTGCGATGTTCTGATCTTAAATAAATGTGATTTAGTCAGCGAGCAAGAGCTTGAACAGCTTGAGAAAGTCCTTCGCACCCTGCAGCCAAGGGCTACATTCATTCGTGCTGTCAAAGGGAACGTCAAGCCGCAGGAGATTTTACATACGGGGCTATTTAACTTCGAGGAAGCGAGCGGATCTGCCGGCTGGATAAGAGAGCTGACGGCAGGCCATGCAGCCCATACGCCGGAAACCGAGGAATACGGCATTTCTTCATTTGTTTATAAAAGACGGCTGCCGTTTCACTCAACGCGCTTTTATCAATGGATGGATCAAATGCCTAAAAATGTTGTCCGCGCCAAAGGAATCGTCTGGTGCGCATCGCATAACAGCCTCGCTCTTCTGATGTCCCAAGCCGGCCCGTCCGTAACCATTGAGCCGGTATCCTATTGGGTGGCGGCGATGCCGAAGCTTGAGCAGGAGCAAATCAAACAGCAGGAGCCGGAAATATTAGAGGATTGGGACCCGGAATTCGGCGACCGTCTGACGCAGCTGGTGTTTATCGGAACAGACTTGGATGAAGACGCCATTACGAAGGAGCTGGATCAATGTTTGCTGACTGAATATGAGTTTGATTCCGATTGGTCGCTGTTTGAAGATCCATTTAAATGGAAGCTGAATCAATAGGAAAAAGCCGTCTCCTGCGGAGCGGCTTTTTTAATGAAACGTTTGTTTAAAGATAATGCGCGTATTTCTTCTCAAGGATATTCTGAAATGCCGCCGCAACGGAGCAGATGGCCCAATAAATGAGTGCGGTCAGAATATACATGGTCATGTAATCAAACTCTCGGCCCCCGATAATTTTCGCATGCTGGAGCAATTCCGGCACTGTAATCATCGCGGCGAGCGAGGATGCCTTGATCAAATCGAGCAATACATTGGCGAGCGGAGGCAGCGCAATGCGGATCGATTGCGGCAAAATGATACCCCTCATCGTCTGCCAATAGGAAAGACCGAGCGAGGATGCGGCTTCCCACTGTCCTTTTTCAACGGATGAAATGGCTGAACGGTTAATTTCCGCAATATAAGCGGCGCTGTTGAGGCTAAAGCCGATCAAGGCGGCCGTAACGGCAGAAAATTCAATGCCGATATAAGGGAATCCAAAATAAAGGATAAACAGGATCACCAACATCGGAACGCCGCGCATAAAAGAAATGTAGAGACGCGCCGGCCATCTCAGCAGGGCAGTCTTAGACATTCTGGCGAGCGATATAAACAGACCGATTACCGTTCCCGCAAACATGCTGACAAAAGAAATAAGCAACGTGTACCCTATACCCTTTATGACATAAGGAAACGATTCAATCGCCAGCTGTGTGTTGAAAATATATTCCCACTGAATGCTGTACATCATGGCGTCTGATTACAGGTCAACGTCTTGAACGTCGACATCCAGTTTCTTTGATACATCCGCTTTATTAAAGAATTGTTTCGACAGCTTTGTCAAAGTGCCGTCCTTGCTCATCTTTTTCAGCGTCTCGTTCATTTGTTTCTGAAGCTCAGTATTGCTTTTTTTCATGACAAGCGCCTGTTCATTCGGCATGTACTTGATGTCAGGATGGATCGTTATGTTAAGATCCGGGAATGCCGCGAGTGCCAGTGTCTGCAGGTAATAGTCGTTTAAGATGACATCAGTGCGGCCGTTGGCAACATCTTTTAAATACTGCTCGTTTGTCGCGTTATCATAAATGACTTCTTGTGCGCCGTATTTTCTGGCAACGTCCATATAGACAGTTGTCGCTGCGCCAGCCGCTTTTTTCCCTTTTAAATCTTTCAGTGTTTTAATCCCTGATAAATCATCTTTTCGGACAATTGCTGTGCCATATGAATATTTATAAGGAGAAGAAAACGTGAACTTCTTCTCGCGGTCCTTTGTCACATCTATATCATTGGCGGCAGCGTCAACCTGGCCGCTGTTCACCGCTGTCAGCATCCCGTCGATGCCCATTTCCTTGAACTCGACTTTGAGTCCGAGACGTTTAGCCGCTTCTCGAACAACTTCAACCTCATAGCCTGTCAGTTGATCCTTGCCTGAATCGATATCATGATAGGACGTAGGATAAAGTGTACCGGACGTAGCAACGACGATTTTTCCTTTTTCTTTGATCTGCTCCCAGCCTGTATCCTTGGAATCGGCTTCATTTTTGCCGGAACAGGCTGCCAATATAAGAAAGAAAGCCATTGTGAAACTGAATATAACGGCTTTGGATTGCTTGAATGATTTCACCTATGTTTCCCCCAATCTGTTAATCAACTAAAAAGATAGCATTGAACATAAGGGGTTGCAATATGTTGATGGCGTTTTCAAAAAGTTCGAATTGTGTATACAAATGTAGCTGCGAGTTTAAAAGCAGCCGGGAAGGGAAGGAGTCATAAAAAAGGAGTTGGCCAAGGATGAAAGCACTGACATACCAAGGGAAAGAGCATGTGGAAGTGAAAGAGGTTGAAGCTCCCCGGATTCAGGATGCAAGAGATGCTATTATCCGCATTACGGCAACAGGTATTTGCGGCTCTGATCTTCATTTGTATAAAAACGGGATTCCGGCTGCGCCGGATTATATTATCGGACATGAACCGATGGGAATAGTTGAAGAGACCGGAAGCGAGGTTCAATCACTAAAAAAAGGCGATCGTGTCGTGATTCCGTTTAACATTGGGTGCGGCGAATGCTTTTATTGCAAGCATCAAATGGAGAGCCAGTGTGACGAATCAAATCCAAACCCGCATACCGATGCCGGCGGTTTATTTGGTTTCTCTAAAGATAACGGCAATTTTCCCGGAGGACAGGCTGAATACTTGCGGGTGCCGTTTGCTGATTTTTCATCCTTCAAAGTTCCTGCCGACAGTGAGCTTAAGGATGAACAGGTCTTGTTTCTATCCGACGTGATGCCGACAGCATATTGGAGCGTGGAGCACAGCGGAGTGAAAAAAGGCGATACCGTCTTGATTCTGGGAGCGGGGCCGATTGGATTAATGGCGCAAAAATTCGCTTGGATGAAGGGAGCGAAACGCGTCATCTCCGTGGATCAAGTTCCTCATCGCCTGGAGCATGCAAAACGGACAAACAGCGTGGAAACGTTCAACTTTACAGAACATGATGAGATCGGGAAGCTTCTTTATGATGAAACGGACGGCGGAGCGGATGTCGTTATTGATTGTGTCGGAATGGACGGGACCCCGCTGTCGAAAGAAAAAGCGTCTGAAAAGCCGAACCAATTCGGAACCATCAGCCCGATTCTCACCGCGTCTGAAGCAGTCAGAAAGTTCGGCACAGTTCAGCTGACAGGGGCATATATTTCTCAAGCGGACGGTTTTCCGCTCGGCGATTTCTTCACCCGCAATGTCTCTGTCAAAATGGGACAGGCACCCGTCATTCATCTGATGCCGATGCTGTATCAAATGGTTGAGCAGCAAGAAATTGATCCTACTGATATCATTACGCACAAATTAAGTCTTGCTGATGCCCCTAGAGCATATGATATATTCGATAAGAAAGAAGACGGCAACATCAAAGTCATATTGAAACCATAATGGGGGAGTTACATGAACATCTACAAACCAGCCGGATTTTGGATCAGACTAGGAGCTTCATTACTGGATTACATTATTGTCTCGGTGCCCCTTTTGCTGATCTATTGGCTGATCACAGGAAAAGACCCGAACGAAAGCATGATCATCAGCCTGGTCGTTTTGCTGTACTCTATTTTGCTGCCGGTATTTTGGCAAGGCTATCTCATCGGAAAAAGGATTTGCGGAATCAGAATCGTAAAAAAAGACGGGTCACAGGTCGGCCTGGTAACCATGATTATGCGAGTCATCATTGCCGGACTGGTTTACGGCATAACCTTCGGGCTTGGCTTAATTGTCAGCCTGTTTATGATCGGGCTGAGAGAAGACAAGCGGACGCTGCATGATTTTATCGCAGGAACATACGTTACTTACGCATCACCGGGAGAAGAAGAACTATATACGGACGAACAGATCAGAAAGGGCGAATAATGGTTCGCTCTTTCTATTTTGTATGCATAAAAAACAGAATGAAGCAAAATATATGAAAAAAAGATAGGAGGAATAAACTGGGTGAAAAAACTGAAAGTCAATATCATCGGAATGCTCATTGCCGCGGCTGTTATTTCTTTAACTGGCACAGCTGAAGCAGCGGAAAAACAGAATCAGCAGCCGCCTGCAAACGTTACACTGACTGAACAGCAAAAGAAAGAAATTGAACAGCTGGAAGCAGACATATTAAAAAAACGCAAGGATGTCATCTCAAAGTATGTAGAATACGGAATTCTGCCTAAAGAACGAGGAGATCACATCAAAAATCACATGGTCAAACACTTTGAAATGATGAAACAAAATGGCTTTGTTCCGAAGCCTCATCCTCATCCGCATAAATTTGAAAAGAGACATTAGGCTGTAAGCATCCAATTGAGGTTGGGTGCTTTTTCATTATCGTAAAAAATAATATACTGACAATATAATATATAATTTGGAATATGAGAACGCATTCTTATGGCTCGAAAGATTTTACTTCATATATTCATTTAACGCGAGAGGAGAAGCTATGTTTTTAAAAAGAGTAACACTCCTTAGAGATAAGATCCCGTCCTTTGACAGATACCCATTCACTATCCCTGCTGTAAGTCATTTACACGACATTTCATTTACCAGAGAAGTGACTTTTTTTGTCGGAGAAAATGGCTCGGGGAAATCAACGTTGCTTGAAGCAATTGCTGATAAGTGTGAATTTAATACAGCAGGCGGCAGCCGTAATAATATCTATGAATTGCAGGAGTCAGACTCTCATTTGGGAGATTACATACGGTTATCATGGCTTCCGAAGATCACAAATGGTTTTTTCTTAAGAGCAGAATCGTTTTATCAGCTTTCTCTTCATCTTGATGAAGTGGAACGAGATGCTCCGCAGCCATATCTCTCCTATGGCGGAAGGCCGCTGCACAAGCAATCGCATGGTGAGTCTTTTATGTCGCTGTTTCATCATCGTTTTAAAGGAAAAGCCATTTATCTTTTAGATGAGCCTGAAGCTGCTCTTTCTCCCTCACGGCAGTTAGCTTTTTTGAGAGTTATACACGATTTAGTGAAAGGCGGAAATGTACAGTTCATCATTGCCACTCACTCTCCAATTTTGCTGGGGTATCCGAATGCTGACATTTTCAGCTTTGACGGGGGCAGTATTCATCATACAGAATACGAAAGCACTGAACACGTCCAGTTAACCAGATGTTTTCTTGAACAAAGAGAGAAAATATTAGCTGAGCTGTTCCGGAATTAATATTGTGTTGCTATGAAACGCGTTTCATAGCCTATGATAGGCTTATCAAATATTTCAGGAGTGATTAACACAATGATCCATCAACATCCAGAATCTTTTCCGAAACATTTTTTATGGGGCTCGGCTTCAGCAGCTTACCAGGTTGAAGGAGCTTGGAACGAAGATGGCAAAGGCCCTTCTGTATGGGACGTGTTTACGAAAATCCCCGGCAAAACGTTTAAGGGCACCAATGGTGATGTTGCAGTTGACCATTATCACCGTTATAAGGAAGATGTCGCTCTGATGGCTGAGATGGGGCTGAAGGCATATCGATTCTCTGTCAGCTGGCCGCGTATTTTTCCAAAAGGAAAAGGAGAAATCAATGAAGCCGGTCTGGCATTTTACGATAACCTGATTGATGAATTGCTTTCTCATAACATTGAGCCGGTTTTGACTTTATATCACTGGGATTTGCCTCAGGCGCTTATGGACGAGTATGGCGGATTTGAGTCGAGAAACATCATAGAGGATTTTAATCATTACTGCATTACTCTTTATAAACACTTTGGGCAGAAAGTGAAATATTGGGTAACGTTAAATGAACAAAACTACAATTTTAATCACGGTTTTCTAACAGCTATGCATCCGCCTGGCGTGAAGGATAGAAAACGATTTTACGAAGCAAATCATATTGCGTTTCTGGCAAATGCGAAAGCCATTGAGTCCTTCAGAAAATATGTGCCCGAAGGCAAAATAGGACCAAGCTTTGCTTATTCTCCCGCATACCCTTTAACCAGTCATCCAGAGGACATTACGGCATTTGAAAATGCTGAAGAATTTATGAATAATTGGTGGCTGGATATGTACTGCTGGGGAACCTACCCGCAAATTCCTTTCCGCTATTTAGAAAAACAGGGATGGGCGCCGACAGTCGAACCGGGTGATATGGAGCTGCTTGCCAAAGGGAAGCCGGATTTTGTAGGTGTCAACTATTATCAAACGATTACTTACGAACGAAATCCGCTCGACGGTGTTTCAGAAGGGAAAATGAATACGACGGGACAAAAAGGGACCAATCAGGAAACAGGGATGCCGGGACTATTTAAAACTAAGAAAAACCCGAACCTAACAACGAGCAATTGGGATTGGACGATTGATCCGGTAGGATTGCGTATCGGGCTTCGCCGTATTACGACACGTTATCAGCTTCCTGTGTTTATTACAGAAAACGGTTTAGGAGAATTCGATAAAGTTGAAGACGGCACTATACATGATGATTATAGAATTGATTATTTGCAATCGCATCTTGAGCAATGCAGACAGGCCATTAGTGATGGAGTCGATTTGATTGGATATTGCAGCTGGTCCTTTACTGATCTGTTAAGCTGGCTGAACGGTTATCAAAAAAGATACGGCTTTGTTTATGTGAATCGTGACGAAGAGAATGAACATGACTTAAAACGAATGAAGAAAAAAAGCTTTTATTGGTATCAGGATGTCATTAAGACAAATGGAGAAAATGTATAAAGAGTCCCTGAGAGTATTCCTCTCAGGGCTTTTCATTAGACGGAAACAGCATCAATGATATAAGTGTCAGCGTGCAGATCTGACAGCTCAGCTGGTACAGTGTAGCATGTGAATTGATAGTCTCCTTTAGGAAGGTCAAAGGACAGCCTCTTGGACATGATGCTTTCAATTTCAATTCCGTCTGTTGTGACGTGAAAAGGAACAGTCACTTTTTTTTCATAGGATGCAACTGTTTCTGAACTGTTAAGGCGCAAAAGAATATATACCTTTGAATTCCGCTGTGCCTCAAACGAAATGGCTTCGTCCGCTTCCGCATAACCTTTTTCAATTGCTTCATCTGTCCAATCGATGACTGGCGGTGCGGAACCCTTTTGAAATACAGTAAATTGATGATATGAAATCGTCAGTTCTTGCGGCTTCCATGATTTGATCAATGTGCTGTTCCTCCTCTTTTAACTGTTTACTGAATCGTAAATAAAACCTTTGTGCCGTCAGGGTAATCGGTCAGCTGATGCCCGACCCAGGAGCCTGCGCCGCGATTGTCAGCGGGAGAAATATATTCTACAGAAGCCCCTTCACCGCCTTCTTTGCACATGGCCATTGGCCATTCATCTCGGTCATACCCTGTTTTGGAAGGTACGTCTTTTAATGATTGTTCGCGGCGTTCCTCAGCTCCGTCTCTGTCTATGGTGCACACATCTGAATGCCCCTCACGTATTGCGTCCTTGATATGATTTGCTGTCTCAGGATAACGCTCAGAAGGGAAGGCCAGTGTTTCGTCATATTCTTCTGTTTGAGACGTTTTTTGATCGTCTGAGAAAAAGTCTCCCTTAATCAGGCCAACAGCTGCAGCTGCTATGACGACTATTACGAGAAGTAAAGTTTTTATAATGTCCATTCGTGATGTTCACCTCCCGCGTCAGCAACTTTAAAACTGCTCCAAGAGTAATGCAGAAAGGGCTGGGTGTAAAGATTTAAATTTTTTGTTTTGTCTTAGGTTTACTGCAGAAATCGTAATTTTAGCAGATCGAAATATTCATTTTTAAAAAAATAATGTTATCAAATTGAAATATTGTTACTAGATTATAGGCTGTTTTCAGGTTGATCAATCATTTTAAATTGGCTTATGATACTCGTAAGCTCTTCAGCCAATTGAGATAACGTTTCTGAGGCTGCAGTAATCTCTTCCATTGCGGCAAATTGCTCTTCTGTTAAAGCGGCCGCCTGCCGGGTACTCTCTGTTGATTCTTTAATCTCTGTTGTATTGGCGGCAAAGGATTCATTTATTTTTTGCGTACTTGCTGAAATGTTGGTAACAGATGCTGATAAATCGCTGATTTCCGCAGTGATTTCATCTGTTGCTGCTGCAATTTCTTTAAATGCGTCTCTGGTGCGGTGAATCATGTTTACACCTTCAGCAGCTTCTGTTTTCACATGTTCAACAGACTGCGCAGATTCAGTCATATCATTTTTTATCTCAGCGATTAATGTGGAAATCTGTCCGACAGACCGTTGAGATTCCTCTGCTAATTTGCGAACTTCATCAGCAACAACGGCAAAGCCTTTACCGTGTTCTCCGGCTCGGGCAGCTTCAATTGCTGCATTAAGAGCAAGCAGGTTTGTCTGATCGGCAATTTGGGTGATAACGGATAAAATTTGTTCAATTTGTTTAGAACGGCCGTCCAGCTGCTGAATGATCTCTCCGCTTTTTTCAATCGAATGGTGAATGGTATCCATTTGTGCCTGAACATTTGAAATTTCATTTTGGCCAATGTCTGCTTTTGATTGCGCAAGCTGTCCTTTCTCAGCAATGGCAGCAGTATTTGAAGAAATATGCCGTATGTCAGCTGTTGTTTGCTCCAGTGATCTTTCACTGTTTTCGATTCGTGTGATTTGATGCTTGGCACCGTTTGCAATTTGCTGAACAGCTTCTGTGATCTTTTCGGAGGCTTGATTGGTTTCTTCTGCTCCGGCTGAAAGCTGCTGAGAGGCTGATGCAAGCTGAAGGGCGGATTGCTGTACCGTTTGGATTGTCTGATTCAGCTTCATTCTCATCTTATTATAGTAGACACTCAGTTCTGCTAACTCATCAGCGGACTTGTCTGAAACTTCTATTGTCATATCTCCGTTTCCGGCGCTTTCAAAGGCGTATTTTAATACGTTCAGCCGCCGGTTGATTCTTCTGGTGAAAAGCAAAACAAGGATGACAGATATCATAATAACTACAGCAAGAACGATAGCGAATTGAGTGAACAGCGATTGGGTAAGCGATGCTAAAATGCTTTGATTGGCTCCTGTATACAGCATACCGATAATGTTGCCTTCCTTATTTTTTAAGGGCATATATGCTGTTTGATAAGAGGAGCCTGCCACATCTGCTTGTCCGTAGAATTGCTTCCCGTTTTTTAAAACAGCGTCAGTGACCTCAGCAGAAGCTTGAGTGCCGACAGCTCTTTCGCCGTCTTTCATTACGTTGGTTGCGACACGTGTATCTCCTTGGAAAATCGTGACGGTGTCACCTGTTTTTTTGCCAAGCAGATCAACAATTTCTTCATTTCCGTTTATTTGTGTCTCGCCTTTATACAGCTTATCGTTTTTTAACTCCCAGTTCCCTAAAATCACGTCGTCAATATACGTGCTGCTTAAAGCAAGATCTCCTTTCGCCTTTTCAGTGGCCATTTTTTTCATGCTGCTTGTAATGTCCTTAAGCATCACGGCGCCGACTGATAGAGAAAACAATAGAATAACCGCGAAGACCAAGCCGAGAATTTTAGTTCCAAGCTTTAGCTTGATTTGTTTTTTCAACATAATTCCTCCCTTTGTTTGTAGGTCATATTACTTATCGGATTTTTGGGTTTGAAGTTTTATTTTAGGGGATATTAAAACCGGCCTGATCTCCAGGCCGGCTGTGTGACGCTATTCAAGGTTTGCGTGGTAAGTGAACATGGTTTCAGAATCGAGTCCTTTTTTCTCCATGAGTTTTAAAATTATTGCATCATAGAAAAGCAGCAATGTTTGCTCAAACAATGAACCCATTGGTTGCATCGTTTTATAGCTTCCGTTTGACTGGTCTTTAGGAGAGCCAGGCATTTTGACGATGAGATCCGATTGTTTTCCAATGCTCGAATCCGGATTGATGGTTAAAGCGGCAACGATCCCGTGTAAGCTTTTTGCTTTTGCTGCTGTATGGATCAAGCTCTTTGTCTCGCCTGATCCTGAGCCGATAATGACGAGATCTCCTTCGCGGAGCGGCGGAGTGAGAATCTCACCGGCAATATGAGCGTTAAAGCCCATGTGCATCAATCTCATCGCGAAGGATTTTGCCATCAGGCCAGACCGCCCCGCGCCCGCAGTGAAAATTTGATTGGACGAAAGAATGTGATCGGCAAGCTGATCAGCTTCTTCATTAGAAATATAAGCCGCTGAACGGTGTAATTCATTGAGAATTTCCGTTACGTATTCAGTCGTTTTCATTTTATTTATCCTTGGGCAATAAGCTGTTTCATTTTTGAAGCTGTTTCTGCTTTATCGGCTGCGCTTGTAATTCCGCCCCCAACAATGACAAGGTCAGGGTTTTGTTTGATCACTTCTGGCAGTGTATCAAGTTTGATGCCTCCTGCAATTGCGGTTTTTGCGTTTTTTACGGTATTTTTGATGGTCGTTAATTCTTCGAAAGAGTTTTTGCCCTCTGCTTGAAGATCATAACCAGTGTGGACGCAGATGTAGTCGACACCGAGTGCGTCAATTTCCTTCGCACGGGATTCAATATCTTTCACGTTAATCATGTCCACTAAGATTTTCTTCTTCTGTTTTTTGGCTTCTTCTACTGCGCCTTTAATTGTTGCATCGTCTGTAGCCCCTAAAACGGTGATGATGTCAGCTCCAGCTTCCGACGCTTTCATAATTTCGTATCCGCCGGCATCCATGATTTTCAGGTCTGCCAGGACCTTCAATTGCGGAAATGTTTCTTTTATTTCTTTAACGGCTCTAAGGCCTTCATTAATGACAACCGGTGTTCCGATCTCAACCACGTCGATGTATTGTTCCACTTCTTTGACAAGCTCGATGGCTTCCGGGATATTTACCAGGTCTAATGCCAGCTGTAATTCCATTGTTGATCCACTCCCTTATTCGAATTATTTTTCATTCTATAGGTTCCCTCTTTAGCTGAGAAGTAGGCACTTTGAAGTCAACTAGTTACTTGGAGGATACTGTGAGAAGAGGCAATCAGATTTCTTTCGCTTGGTTTTATGAGTGAGTATAATGAAAAAGAGTCTGCCAAAAAGTAAGTAAGTGATGATACGTATCTAACATACAAAAAGAATACTAAGGGGGGGGTTTCTTTTGAGCCGGATGGACGACAAACGGTTTAATTGTGAGAAGGAATTAACGCTTGCGGTGATCGGCGGCAAATGGAAAATGCTCATTTTGTGGCATTTAGGAAAAGAAGGCACAAAACGTTTTAATGAATTGAAAGCTTTGATTCCTGATATTACGCAGAAGATCCTCGTGAATCAGCTGAGAGAGCTTGAGCAGGATATGATTGTTCACCGGGAAGTGTATCCGGTTGTCCCGCCGAAGGTTGAATATTCCTTGACCCCGCAAGGAGAAAGCCTGATGCCTATTCTTGATGCCATGCATGAGTGGGGGAAAGGCTATATGGAATTGATTGATATCGACAAAAATGTCATGAAGGAATCGTTGTAAGGCGCTCTTGGCTAAGGGTGTCTTTTTTTTGCCTGTTTTTCGGTTTTTGCGCGGTAAACATAAGGGATGTAAAGATCGTAAATGGCTTTCAACAATAAATGGGAAATAGGGTGAGAGTGTATTTTAAACATTTTTATTTTTCTGTAAATAATGTTTAGTGGAAATTATTGCGGTATCCCGCAAAAATATCCCAGTGAATAAACTGGAATCTTTTCGGTATCCCGCATGAAACTTTTCACCCATTTTTCGGTGATAAAAACATTTTTTTCATTTAAAGTGAACGTTAGAAAGGTTAAAAATATTGAAAACAATGAAGAAATAGGCAAAAATGTTTCACTTTAGGGCAAGAGGGCTTGCGGTCTTTATCTGCCTGTGCCTGACACCGCAATCAATGCATACGGCTGGCGTTTTTTAGGTCGCTTTGTGTTTTTTGTTTGGATGCAACGCTTTTGAGAAGTAGTACTTTCGGCTTTTTGAGCGGTTAGTTCATTAGATTCAAAAGCTGTCAAAGGATACGAAAGAGAAATAATCCTGCACATGTTACAGATTATTGAAGATTAGGGGAGGTAAGATAATATGGAAATAACTTTTTATCCTTTAACGGATGCTCAAAAACGAATTTGGTATACAGAAAAATTTTATCCTCAAACGAGTATTTCAAATCTTGCGGGGATTGGTAAGCTGGTTTCAACTGAAGAAATTGACTGGAAGCTTGTGGAGCAAGCGATTCAAGAGTTTGTCCGCAGAAATGACGCAATGCGTCTTCGTTTGCGTCTCGATGAAAATGGAGAGCCCGTTCAATATATAAGCGAGTATCGGCCTGTTGATATAAAACATACTGACACCACCGGAGATCCGAATGCGATAGAATCTGTTTCACAATGGGGCCGGGAGGAAACGAAAAAACCTCTGCCTCTGTACGATTGTGATTTATTCCGATTTTCCCTGTTTACCATCAAAGAAAATGAAGTATGGTTTTACGTAAATGTTCATCATGTGATTTCTGACGGGATCTCCATGAACATCCTCGGAAACGCCATCATGCACATTTACTTGGAATTAGCAGGCGGATCAGAAACAAAAAAAGGGATCTCGCATTCATTTATCGATCATGTTTTGTCTGAACAGGACTATGCTCAATCGAAGCGGTTTGAAAAAGATAAAACGTTCTGGAACAAGCAATTTGAAACGGTGCCTGAACTCGTTTCCCTGAAACGGAATGCTCCTGCAGGCGGAAGTTTAGATGCTGAGAGATTCTCTCAAGATGTGCCTGAGGCGCTGCATCAGCAAATTTTATCCTTTTGTGAGGAGCATAAGGTCAGCGTTTTATCGGTATTTCAATCGGTGCTTGCCGCCTACTTGTACAGAGTCAGCGGGCAGAATGATGTGGTAACTGGTACATTTATGGGCAACCGGACAAATGCGAAAGAGAAGCAGATGCTCGGCATGTTTGTTTCTACGGTTCCGCTTCGGGCAAACATTGACGGCGGACAGGCGTTTTTTGATTTTGTTAAAGGCCGGATGAAGGATTTAATGAAAACTCTTCGCCATCAAAAGTACCCGTATAATCTTCTCATCAATGATCTTCGTGAAACAAAAAGCTCTGTGACAAAGCTGTTTACCGTTTCTCTTGAATATCAGGTGATGCAGTGGCAGAAAGAAGAAAATCTTGCCTTTTTGACTGAGCCCATTTTCAGCGGAAGCGGATTAAAT
Organism: Bacillus sp. AF23; assembly: GCF_020861455.1. Classification (NCBI taxonomy): domain Bacteria; kingdom Bacillati; phylum Bacillota; class Bacilli; order Caryophanales; family Bacillaceae; genus Bacillus; species Bacillus sp. AF23. Next base: position 153,012 of record NZ_JAJHVY010000027.1, on the reverse strand, counting down.
GATGTTTCGATTCATGTGAAGGATCGCTGGGATACTGGGAAACTTACAATTGACTTTGACTACCGTACTGATTTAATGACGCGTGAAGAAATCGAAATTGTTTGTGAACGCATGATGACATTGCTTGAGAACGCACTTACGCACCCGAATCATACGATTGATGAATTAACGCTGATTTCTGAGGCGGAGAAAGAGCGGCTGCTATTGCGGGCTGGGGGTGAAGCGGTCAATTACCGCAAGAACATGACGATTCCGGCGCTGTTTCAAGAAAAGGCTGAATCGCTTGCTGATCAGCCTGCGGTTGTGTTTGAAAATCGAGCATTGTCCTATCAAACGTTACATGAACAATCATCACGCATTGCCAGTGTGCTGAAAGAGAAGGGTGTCCGTGCAGACAGCCCGGTTGCCGTTTTGCTCGAACGTTCTGAACGAATGATCACGGCCATTATGGGGATTTTAAAAGCCGGCGGAGCCTATGTGCCGATTGACCCCGAGTTTCCGGCAGAGCGCATCCAATTTATTTTGGAGGACTGCGGTGCGGATGTCGTCTTGACTGAATCGAAGGTTGCGTCTCCAGGTGCATCTGCTGAGCTTATTGACTTTGATCAGGCGATTGCAGGCGGTACAGATGCTATTTCGGATGTCAATGTGAATGCCGATCATCTTGCTTACATTATTTATACGTCGGGGACAACCGGACGTCCAAAAGGAGTGATGATCGAGCATCGCCAGGTTCATCATTTGGTTGAATCTCTGCAGCAGACCGTTTATCAGAGTGAGAGCCAAACCCTGCGGATGGCATTGCTTGCGCCGTTCCACTTTGATGCGTCAGTGAAACAGATTTTCGCGTCGCTTCTTTTGGGACAGACCCTTTATATTGTACCGAAGAACACGGTGACGAATGGCGCTGCTCTTGCTGAGTATTACCGCAGACACGGGATTGAGGCGACGGACGGAACACCGGCCCATCTGCAAATGCTGATTGCTGCGGGAGATTTGACTGGTCTTAAGCTCAAACACCTGCTGATTGGCGGGGAAGGTCTTTCTTCCGTTGTGGCGGACAAGCTTCTGACATTGTTTAAAGAAGCGGGTGCCGTTCCTCGTTTGACCAATGTGTACGGGCCGACTGAAACGTGTGTGGATGCTTCCGTTCATCCGGTCCACCCGGACAGTTCAGTTCAATCAGCGTATGTGCCAATCGGTAAGGCACTTGGGAATAACCGCTTGTATATTTTGGATGCAAAAGGCCATCTGCAGCCGGAAGGCGTGGCGGGCGAGCTGTATATCGCGGGTGACGGTGTAGGACGAGGTTACTTAAACCTTCCGGAATTGACAGCTGAGAAATTTTCACAAGACCCGTTTGTGCCCGGTGACAGCATGTATCGTACCGGAGATGTGGTGCGCTGGCTTCCAGATGGAACGATCGAATATTTAGGAAGAGAAGATGATCAGGTCAAAGTTCGCGGATACCGCATTGAGCTTGGAGAAATTGAAGCCGTGCTTCAGCAGGCGCCTGATGTTGCAAAAGCTGTCGTCTTGGCGAGGCCTGACGACCAAGGGAATCTTGAGGTTTGTGCGTATGTTGTGCAAAAGGAGGGAAGCGAATTTGCTCCAGCACGTTTGCGGGAACACGCGGCAAAACAGCTTCCTGACTATATGGTGCCGGCTTACATCACAGAAATCACAGAAATCCCGCTCACACCAAGCGGTAAAGTTGACCGCCGCAAGCTGTTTGCGCTTGAGGTAAAAGCGGTCAGTGGAACAGCTTATACCGCACCTCGAAACGAAATGGAAAAAGCAATCGCTGAGATTTGGCAGGATGTGCTGAACGTTGAGAAAGCCGGGGTCTTTGACAATTTCTTTGAAACGGGCGGTCATTCATTGAAGGCCATGACGCTTTTAACAAAGATTCATAAGGAGACAGGCGCAGACATCCCGCTGCAATATGTGTTTGAGCATCCGACCATTGCCGCTCTTGCTGAGGCGGCCGAGCGTGAAGCAGGCAGGACGTTTGCGGCAATTGAGCCAGCTGAAAAACAGGAACATTACCCGCTTTCTTTGGCGCAGCAGCGGACGTATATTGTCAGCCAATTCGAAGATGCGGGAGTCGGATATAACATGCCGGCGGCAGCTATTTTAGAGGGGCCTTTAGACATTCAAAAACTAGAATGCGCATTTGACAGGTTAATCAGCCGCCACGAGTCACTGAGGACGTCATTTGTGCTTGAAAGCAGTACGCCGAGACAGAAAATTCATGACAGTGTTCAGTTCAACGTCGAGATGATTGAAAGAAGCGGCCGCTCAAATGAGGAGGTTATGACTTCTTTTGTCCGCCGGTTTGACTTATCGAAAGCGCCGCTGTTGAGAATCGGATTGATGGAGCTTGAAGAAAACCGTCATATGCTTCTGTTTGATATGCACCATTTGATTTCTGACGGTGTTTCCATCGGCATTATTTTGGAGGAACTGGCACAGATTTACCGCGGTGAACAGCTTCCTGAGCTCCGTCTTCAGTATAAAGATTACGCCGTCTGGCAAAGCGCGCAGGCTGCTGAAGGATACCAGGAGGATCAGGCGTATTGGAAGGAAGCCTTTGCGGGCGAGCTTCCAGTGCTTCAGCTTCTATCCGATTATCCGAGACCGCCTGTCCAAAGCTTTGAAGGAGACCGGGTTTCCATCAAGCTGGATGCGGAGTTAAAGAATCGCCTGTATCGTTTAGCTGAAAAAAATGGCGCCACACTTTATATGGTTATGCTGTCAGCCTACTATACGCTCCTGTCTAAATATACGGGGCAGGATGACATCATTGTCGGCACCCCGTCAGCGGGCAGACATCATTCTGACACAGAGGGCATTGTCGGTATGTTCGTCAATACGCTCGCGATTCGCAGCGAAGTGAAGCAGTATGAGACCTTTAACAGCCTGCTCACACGTGTGCGCCAGCAGGTTCTGGATGCTTTTTCTCATCAGGATTATCCATTTGAATGGCTCGTTGAAGACCTGAACATACCGCGTGATATCAGCAGGCATCCATTGTTTGACACGATGTTCAGTCTCCAAAACGCAACGGCGGGCATTCCGGCTGTCGGTGATTTGACATTGTCGATTCATGAGACCAATTTCAACATTGCCAAATTTGATGTAACGGTTCAGGCAAGAGAAACGGACCAAGGCATTGATCTTGATTTAGACTACAGCACAAAACTGTTTAAACGAAGCACGGCAGACAGGCTGCTCACGCATTTTGGGAGGTTGCTTGAAGATGTAGCGGCTGAGCCTGAGAAACCAATTTCTGAATACAATCTTCTTTCTGAACAGGAAGCCGTTTCACAAATTCAGCAGTTTAACCCGGAAAGAACGCCTTATCCGAAAGACAAAACGATTGTTCAGCTGTTTGAGGAGCAGGCTGCCAAAACGCCGGATCGTCCGGCACTTCAATATGAAGGGCAATCGCTCACATATCGTGAGCTGAATGAACGGGCCAACCGTTTAGCGCGCGGCATTCTTTCAATGGGAGCAGGCGAAAGCAGGACAGCGGCCGTCCTATGTGAACGGTCAATGGACATGATTGTGTCAATCCTGGCGGTATTAAAATCCGGTTCGGCTTATGTACCGATTGATCCGGAACACCCGATTCAGCGGATGCAGCATTTCTTCCAAGACAGCGGAGCGAAAGTGCTTCTCACCCAGAAGAAATTAAAGGCGTTAGCGGAAAAAGCGGAATTCGAAGGCGTCATCGTGCTCGCTGATGAGGACGATAGCTATCACGACGATGCGCAAAACCTCGCTCTGCCGTTTGATTCGGCGGCTATGGCCAACCTGACGTATACATCCGGAACGACAGGAACGCCAAAGGGGAATATCGTGACACATGCCAATATTCTGCGCACGGTTAAGCAGACGAATTATCTCAGTATTACGGAACAGGATACGATACTCGGACTCTCAAACTATGTATTTGACGCATTTATGTTTGATGTGTTCGGTTCTCTTTTAAACGGCGCGAAGCTTGTCATCGTTCCGAAAGAAACAGTTCTTGACATGGCTCGTCTTTCTCGCGTCATTGAGCGGGAGAACATCAGCATTCTCATGATCACGACAGCTCTGTTCCACCTTCTTGTAGACTTGAATCCGACATGCTTGTCGACTTTGCGCAAGATTATGTTCGGAGGAGAACGGGCTTCTGTAGATCATGTGAAAAAAGCGCTGCAGACCGTTGGAAAAGGCAAGCTGCTTCACATGTACGGCCCATCTGAAAGCACGGTTTTCGCGACGTATCATCCGGTTGATGAATTAGATGAGCACACGATGTCCGTTCCGATTGGAAAACCGGTCAGCAATACAGAAGTATACATTCTTGACCGTGCGGGACATGTTCAGCCTGCCGGCATCGCCGGAGAACTGTGTGTCAGCGGAGAAGGCCTCGTGAAAGGCTATTACAACCGACCTGAACTGACTGAGGAGAAATTTGTGCCGCATCCGTTTAAAAAAGGCGAACGCATGTATAAAACAGGTGACTTGGCTAGATGGCTGCCGAATGGCGATATCGAATTTATCGGACGGATCGACCACCAGGTGAAAATCCGAGGACAGCGCATTGAGCTCGGAGAAATTGAGCACCAGCTGCAAAGCCACGATCGTGTGCAGGAGAGCGTTGTGCTTGCCGTCGATCAAGGTGCGGGAGACAAACTGCTTTGCGCGTACTTTGTCGGACAGGGTGAAATTACAGCGCAAGAGCTGAGAGAGCATACGGCAAAGGATCTGCCGGCTTACATGATTCCTGCGGTATTTATCCAAATGGACGAGCTGCCTCTGACCGGAAACGGAAAAATCGACCGTCGGGCGCTTCCGCTTCCTGACGCCAACATCTCAAATGGTGTTTCATATGTTGCGCCGCGCAATGAAATAGAACAAAAAGTCGCAGACATTTGGGCACAGGTGCTTCAGGTTGAACAGATAGGCATCTATGACCAATTCTTTGATATCGGAGGACACTCGTTAGCGGGGATGAAGATGCTTGCCTTGATTCATCAGGAACTGGGCGCCGAACTTTCTCTGAAGGATCTTTTCCAATCACCGACCGTTGAAAGCTTAGCGCAGGCTATTGCCGCCGCTGAAAAAGGAACAGCGATCAGCATCAGACCGGCAAAGAAACAAGAGACTTATCCTGTTTCTTCTCCGCAAAAACGGATGTACGTGCTTCAGCAGCTTGAAGGAGCGGACACAAGCTACAACATGCCATCGGTTCTGCGCCTTAAGGGTCATTTGGATGTTGAAAGGCTCAAATGCGTAATGAATCAGTTAATGGAGCGCCATGAAGCCTTCAGAACAACCTTTGAAATAAAAGACGGAGAAACGGTGCAGCGAATCTGGGATGAAGCAGCGTTTGATATGGCATATTTTGAAGCTCCAGAAGAAGAGACCGAGCGGATCGTTTCTGAGTTTATCCGTCCGTTCACACTTGACCGGCTGCCGCTGTTCAGAATGGGACTGATCAAGCTTTCAGAAACTGAGCATCTGCTGCTGTTTGATATGCACCATATTATTTCTGACGGAGCGTCTGTCGGCGTGCTGATTGATGAACTCTCGAAGCTGTACGACGGAGAAAGCCTTGAGCCGCTTCATATTCAATATAAGGATTATGCCGTGTGGCAACAGCAGTTTATTCAGTCCGAGCTTTACCGGAAGCAAGAGGAGCATTGGCTGAAGGAGCTTGAAGGAGAGCTGCCGGTGCTGACTCTTCCAACTGATTACAGTCGTCCTGCGGTTCAAACGTTTGAGGGAGACCGAATTGCATTTTCATTAGATGCAAGAAAAGCAGATGCTCTTCGCAGGCTTGCGAAGGAAACGGATTCCACCTTGTATATGGTTCTTCTGGCGTCTTACAGCGCGTTTTTATCAAAATTGAGTGGGCAAAACGATATCATTGTTGGCTCGCCGGTAGCCGGACGCTCTCAAGCAGACATCAGCCGCGTCATCGGCATGTTTGTCAATACGCTGGCGCTGCGCACGTATCCGAAGGGCGATAAGACGTTTGCGGATTATCTTGGCGAAGTGAAAGAAACAGCACTTAGCGCATTTGAAGCGCAGGATTACCCGCTTGAAGACCTGATCGGAAAAGTTCAGGTTCACCGTGACACAAGCAGAAACCCTTTATTTGATGCAGTATTTTCTATGCAAAATGCGAACATTAAAGATTTAACGATGAAAGGGGTCGAGCTTGAACCGCATCCGTTTGAGCGGAAAACGGCCAAGTTTGATATCACGCTGACAGCTGACGAAACCGGCGAAGGGCTCACATTTGTTCTTGAATACAATACGGCGCTGTTTACAACGGAAACGATTGAACGATGGAAGCAATACTGGATTCAGCTTTTAGGAGCAGTAACAGAAAATCCAAACCAGCCGCTTTCCGGCCTGTCACTCGTCAACGAAACAGAAAAACAAACACTTTTGGAGGCATGGAAAGGAAAAACACTGCCTGTGCCGACAGACCAAACGGTTCATCAGCTGTTTGAAGAAACGGCTCAGCGCCACAAAGACCGCCCGGCTGTCACGTATAACGGGCAGTCATGGACGTACGGTGAGCTGAATGCGAAGGCAAACCGTCTGGCGCGGATTCTGATTGACTGCGGCATCGGCGCGGATGAGCGCGTCGGCATTCTCACGAAGCCGTCGCTTGAAATGTCTGCTGCGGTGCTCGGTGTCCTGAAGGCAGGAGCGGCATTTGTGCCGATTGATCCTGACTATCCGGATCAGCGGATTGAATATATCCTACAGGACAGCGGCGCGAAACTTCTCTTGAAACAAGAAGGCATCTCAGTGCCGGACAGCTACACGGGCGAGGTCATTCTTCTTGACGGCAAACGCACGATCCTGAGTCTGCCGCTTGATGAAAACGACGAGGAAAATCCGCAGACCGACACAACCTCGGATCACCTTGCTTATATGATTTACACATCAGGAACGACCGGACAGCCGAAGGGTGTGATGATCGAGCACCATGCACTTGTGAACCTGTGCTTCTGGCACCATGACGCGTTCGGCATGACGGCGGAGGACCGCAGTGCGAAGTATGCGGGCTTCGGGTTCGACGCTTCCATTTGGGAGATGTTCCCGACCTGGACGATCGGCGCCGAGCTTCATGTCATTGATGAAGCGATCCGCCTTGATATCACCCGCCTGAATGACTATTTCGAAACGCACAACGTCACAATCACCTTCCTGCCGACACAGCTGGCGGAACAGTTCATGGAGCTAGAGAACACATCACTCCGCGTATTGCTGACAGGCGGAGACAAGCTGAAGCGTGCGGTTAAGCAGCCGTACACGATTGTTAACAACTATGGGCCGACCGAAAACACTGTCGTTGCGACGAGCGCAGAAATCAATCCGGAGGAAGGCTCGCTTTCCATCGGTCGCGCGATCGCCAATACGAGAGTGTACATTCTCAGCGAAAGCCATCAGGTTCAGCCGGAAGGCGTAGCCGGAGAGCTTTGTGTGGCGGGGCGCGGACTGGCGCGCGGCTATCTGAACAGGGAAGACGAAACCGCGAAGCGGTTTGTCCCCGATCCGTTCGTGCCGGGTGAACGCATGTACAAAACAGGCGATTTGGTGAAATGGACGAACGGCGGCATTGAATACATCGGCCGGATCGACCAGCAGGTCAAGGTCCGCGGCTACCGAATCGAGCTGTCAGAAATTGAAGTGCAGCTGGCCCAGCTTTCTGAGGTGCAGGATGCGGCAGTGACAGCTGTAAAAGATAAAGGCGGCAATACAGCGATCGCGGCGTATGTCACACCGGAAACAGCTGACATAGAAGCGCTGAAATCAGCACTGAAGGAAACCCTGCCGGACTACATGATCCCGGCTTTCTGGGTGACATTAAACGAGCTTCCGGTTACCGCAAACGGCAAAGTAGACCGCAAAGCGCTGCCGGAGCCGGATATCGAAGCAGGGGGCGGAGAATACAAAGCGCCGTCCACTGACATGGAAGAGCTGCTTGCCGGCATTTGGCAGGACGTTCTCGGTATTTCTGAAGTCGGTGTCAGCGACAATTTCTTCTCGCTCGGCGGAGATTCCATTAAAGGCATCCAGATGGCGAGCCGCTTGAACCAGCACGGCTGGAAGCTGGAAATGAAGGATCTCTTCCAGCACCCGACGATTGAAGAACTGACACAATACGTGGAGCGTGCCGAAGGCAAACAGGCAGACCAAGGCCCTGTGGAGGGCGAAGTTACCCTGACGCCGATCCAGCGCTGGTTCTTTGAAAAGAATTTCTCGAACAAACACCATTGGAACCAGTCGGTCATGCTTCATTCTGCGAAGGGCTTCGATCCGGAACGGGTTGAAAAGACATTGCAGGCACTGATTGAGCATCATGACGCACTTCGCATGGTCTACCGCGAGGAACAAGGGGAGATCGTTCAGTTTAATAAAGGGCTTGATGCTGTGTCTGTCCACTTGGAGATCGCCAAGCTTGAGGGGCAGGCTATAGATCATGAAGACCGCATAGAGAGAGAAGCGGAGCGTCTGCAAAGCAGCATCGATTTGAATGAAGGCGGCTTGTTAAAAGCAGGCTTGTTCCAGGCAGAAGACGGAGATCACTTGCTGCTTGTGATTCACCACTTAGTGGTTGACGGTATATCGTGGCGGATTTTACTGGAGGATTTCGCCGCGGTTTATACACAGCTGGAGCAAGGGAACGAGCCGGTTCTTCCGCAGAAAACCCATTCGTTTGCGGAGTATGCGGAGAGATTACAAGACTTCGCAAATTCTAAGGCCTTTTTGAAAGAAAAAGAGTATTGGAAACAGCTTGAAGAACAGACTGTCCCGATGAAGCTTCCGAAGGATCGCGAATCTAGTGATCAGCGAATGAAACATACAAAGACAATCGAATTTTCGCTGACTGCTGAAGAGACAGAACAGCTTACCACCAAGGTGCATGAGGCTTATCATACAGAAATGAATGATATTTTGCTGACGGCATTCGGATTGGCGATGAAGGAGTGGACAGGTCAGGAGCAAGTGAGTGTTCATTTAGAGGGGCATGGACGTGAAGATATCGTAGAAGACCTGACCATTTCCCGGACAGTCGGCTGGTTTACGAGTATGTTCCCGATGGTGCTGGATATGAAGCACGCGGATGATCTGGCTTATCAGCTGAAGCAAATGAAAGAAGACATCAGACATATCCCGAATAAGGGAGTGGGCTACGGCATTTTGCGCTATTTGACGGCGCCGGAGCATAAAGAAGATGTGGCGTTCTCCATTCAGCCGGATATCAGCTTTAACTATTTAGGACAGTTCGATGAAATGTCGGATGCAGGTTTATTCACGAGATCAGAGCTGCCGTCAGGACAGTCATTAAGCCCGGAAACGGAAAAACCGAACGCGCTTGATGTTGTCGGATATATTGAAAACGGAAAACTGACGATGTCACTGGCCTATCACTCTCTCGAATTTCATGAAAAAACGATACAGACATTCAGTGACAGCTTTAAGGCCCATCTTCATAGAATCATTGAACATTGCCTATCTCAAGATGGCACGGAACTGACGCCGAGTGACCTTGGCGACGACGATTTGACGCTGGATGAGCTTGATAAATTAATGGAAATTTTTTAATAGAGGTGGCATATGAGCAAAAAATCGATTCAAAAGGTGTATGCACTTACACCGATGCAGGAAGGAATGCTGTATCATGCGATGCTTGATCCGCATTCTTCCTCTTACTTCACACAATTAGAGCTTGGCATTCAAGGTGTTTTTGATCTAGAAATCTTTGAGAAAAGCGTCAATGAACTGATCCGGTCATACGATATTCTCCGTACGGTATTTGTGCACCAGCAGCTGCAAAAGCCGCGTCAGGTTGTGTTAGCGGAACGCAAGACAAAGGTGCACTATGAAGATATCAGTCATGCAGACGAGGATCGCCAGAAAGACCACATCGAGCGTTACAAACTAGACGTTCAGCGCCAAGGCTTTAACCTGGCAAAAGACATTTTGTTCAAGGTGGCAGTTTTCCGCCTTGATGCAGATCAGCTGTATCTTGTCTGGAGCAATCACCATATTATGATGGACGGCTGGAGCATGGGCGTGCTGATGAAAAGCCTGTTCCAAAACTACGAAGCGCTCAGAGCAGGCCGCACACCTGCAAACGGGCAGGGCAAGCCATATTCCGACTACATTAAGTGGCTTGGAAAACAGGACAATGAAGAAGCGGAAGGCTACTGGAGCGAACGCTTGGCGGATTTTGAACAGCCAAGCGTGCTCCTGGGCCGCTTGCCGGAGAAAAAAGAAGAGTATGTGAACAGAGAATACTCATTTACATGGGATGAGGAACTGGTTGCACGCATTCAGCAAACGGCGAATCGCCATCAAGTGACGGGGCCTAACCTGTTTCAGGCGATCTGGGGAATCGTCCTCAGCAAATATAACTTTACAAATGATGTTGTCTTCGGCACGGTCGTATCGGGACGGCCGTCTGAAATCAACGGAATTGAAACAATGGCGGGGCTCTTTATCAATACCATTCCGGTGCGTGTAAAGGTTGATCAGCAGTCTACATTCGCTGATATTTTCACAGACGTTCAGCAGCATGCGGTGGAGGCGGAGCGTTACGATTACGTGCCGCTTTACGAGATTCAAAAACGTTCAGCCTTGGACAGCAGTCTTTTGAACCATCTCGTCGCTTTTGAAAATTATCCGCTTGATCAAGAGCTTGAAAACGGCAGCATGGAAGACCGGCTCGGGTTCTCTATTAAGGTTGAGAGCGCATTTGAACAAACAAGCTTTGATTTCAACCTCATTGTTTACCCGGGTAAAACCTGGACCGTTAAAATCAAATATAACGGCGCTGCATTTGATTCTGCTTTTATTGAACGGACAGCAGGGCATCTCACCCGCATGATGACAGCCGCTGTCGAGCGGCCGGACGCTTTTGTGCGTGAGCACGGGCTTGTGGGAGAAGAAGAGCAGCGGCAAATTGTGGAGACCTTTAACAGCACTTCATCAGAACTCCCTGTAGGAATGGCTGTTCATCAGGTATTTGAAGAACAAGCAAAGCGGACACCGGCAAGTACTGCCCTCGTATATGAAGGAGCCGAGCTGACATACCGCGAGCTGAACGAAGCAGCGAACCGCCTGGCGAGAAAGCTCATCGGGCAAGGTCTTCAAAAGGGTGAAACAGCAGCCATTATGAATGACCGTTCGGCAGACACTGTTGCCGCCATGCTGGCTGTGTTAAAAGCAGGCGCCGCATATGTGCCGCTTGATCCCGCACTTCCGGAGGATCGGCTCCGTTTCATGGCGGAGGACAGCTCAATTCGGATCGCTTTAGCTGGAGAGGCCTATACAAAACAGGCAAATCAGCTGCAAGTACCGGTTCTCCCGCTGGAAGGCGTCTTTGAAGGGAATGAAACGGCTGACAATCTGAATCTGCCCGCCGATTCGTCTGACCTGGCTTACATCATGTACACGTCAGGTTCGACCGGAAAACCGAAAGGCGTCATGATCGAACATAAAAGCATTCTGCGTCTCGTTAAAAATGCAGGATACGTTCCTGTTCATGAAGAAGACCGAATGGCGCAAACGGGAGCTGTCAGCTTTGATGCAGGTACATTTGAGGTCTTTGGCGCGCTGCTGAACGGCGCTGCGCTTTATCCGGTGAAAAAAGAGACACTGCTTGACGCGACACGGTTTTCAGCGTTCCTCCGTGAGCAGAGAATTACGACGATGTGGCTGACATCGCCATTATTCAATCAGCTTGCTGCAAAGGATGCCGGCATGTTCGGCACACTGCGCCATTTAATTATCGGCGGAGACGCGCTCGTGCCGCATATTGTAAGTAAAGTGAAACAGGCATCGCCGTTGCTTTCTCTGTGGAACGGGTACGGACCGACAGAAAATACGACATTTTCTACAAGCTTTCTGATTGATCGCGAGTACAGCGGTTCAATTCCAATCGGGAAGCCAATCGGAAATTCCACTGCATACATCATGGATGAGCAGCAGCGCCTGCAGCCGATCGGCGCGCCCGGTGAACTGTGTGTCGGCGGAAGCGGCGTGGCACGGGGCTACGTCAACCTCCCAGAGCTGACGAAGAAGCAATTTCTCGAAGATCCATTCAAATCGGGTGAAAAAATGTATCGAACTGGCGACTTGGCGAGATGGCTTCCGGACGGGAATATCGAGTTTTTAGGAAGAATTGATAACCAGGTGAAGGTGCGCGGGTTCCGGATTGAGCTTGGCGAAATTGAAACCAAATTGAACATGGCCGAACATGTGACAGAGGCTGCCGTGATCATTCGCAAAAACAAAGCGGATGAAAATGAAATCTGCGCGTACTTTACAGCGGATCGCGAAGTGTCTGTGAGCGGGCTGAGAAAAACGCTGTCTCAATCATTGCCTGACTATATGGTTCCTGCCCATTTGATCCAGATGGACAGCCTGCCGCTTACACCAAACGGAAAAATCAATAAAAAAGAACTGCCTGCGCCTCAATCAGACGCTGTGCAGTCTGAATATGCAGCACCCAAAACAGAGAGTGAAAAGAAATTAGCGGAGATCTGGGAAGGGATACTCGGCGTCAAAGCAGGCGTTACCGATAACTTCTTTATGATCGGCGGACATTCTCTGAAAGCGATGATGATGACGGCGAAAATTCAAGAGCATTTCCACAAGGAAGTACCGATTAAAGTGCTCTTTGAAAAGCCGACCATTCAAGAACTGGCACTGTATTTGGAAGAGAGCGAAAGCAAGGAGGAGCAGACGTTTGAACCGATCAGGCAAGCACCTTATCAGCAGCATTATCCTGTTTCCCCGGCCCAGCGGAGAATGTACATCCTCAATCAGCTTGGACAAGCAAGCACAAGTTACAACGTCCCTGCTGTACTTTTGCTGGAGGGAGAAGTAAACAAAGACCGGCTTGAACATGCGATTCAGCAATTAATCAACCGGCACGAAATTCTCCGTACGTCGTTTGACATGATAGACGGAGAAGTCGTACAGACCGTTCATAAAAACATATCGTTCCAGCTGGAGGCTGCCAAGGGACGGGAAGAAGACGCGGAAGAGCTGATCAAATCGTTTATTCAGCCGTTTGAGTTAAACCGCGCGCCGCTCGTCCGTTCGAAGCTTGTCCAGCTTGAAGAAGAACGCCATCTGCTGCTCATTGATATGCACCATATCATTACGGACGGCAGCTCCACAGGCATTTTCATCGGCGATCTCGCCAAAATCTATCAAGGCGCAGATCTGGAGCTCCCGCAGATTCACTATAAAGATTACGCTGTCTGGCAAAAAGAACATGCGGATCATCAAAAGGATGAAGCATACTGGCTGGATACGTTTAAAGGCGAGCTGCCGGTTCTTGATCTTCCGGCGGATTTCCCGCGTCCTGCAGAACGGAGCTTTTCCGGGGAGCGCGTCATGTTCGGGCTGGATAAACAAATCACAGCTCAAATCAAATCGCTGCTGTCAGAAACGGACACAACAATGTACATGTTCCTTTTAGCCGCATTTCATGTACTGCTCTCTAAGTACGCGTCACAGGATGACATCATTGTCGGCTCACCGACTGCGGGCAGAACGCATCCTGATCTGCAAGGTGTGCCGGGTATGTTTGTCAACACGGTGGCATTACGGACAGCGCCTGCAGGGGATAAAACCTTTGCACAATTCCTAGACGAAGTCAAAACGGTCAGTCTGCAAGCATTCGAGCACCAAAGCTATCCGCTTGAGGAACTGATTGAAAAACTGCCGCTCACAAGGGACACAAGCCGAAGCCCGCTGTTCAGCGTCATGTTCAACATGCAGAACATGGAGATTCCTTCTTTGAAATTAGGAGATTTGAAGATTTCTTCCTATTCCATGCTTCATCACGTGGCGAAATTTGATCTGTCCTTGGAAGCTGTCGAACGGGAAGAAGAAATCGGTTTAAGCTTTGACTACGCAACTGCCTTGTTTAAGGACGAGACGATCCGCCGCTGGAGCAGCCACTTTGTCAATTTGATCAAAGCAGCTGCGGTTAATCCGAACGTACGGCTGTCTGATTTGGAGATTCTTTCACCAGTTGAAACGGCAGCTTTGCTTGAAGAGAAAAAACAAACCACTCATTCTGGCAATGACACGTTTGCGTCACTTTTCGAAAAACAGGTGCAGCAAACACCTGATCATCCGGCTGTGATTTGTGGCGGAAACCAGCTGAGCTATCGTGAGCTCGATGAACAGGCAAACCAGCTGGCGCATCATTTGCGCGCGCACGGGGCAGGAAGTGAAGACATCGTAGCCGTTGTCATGGACCGTTCAGCTGACCTAATGACAGCTGTTCTTGGTGTCCTGAAGGCGGGAGCAGCTTTCCTTCCGATTGATCCGGATACGCCTGAGGAACGAATCCGCTATTCATTAGAAGACAGCGGTGTGAGATTTACAGTCGTGAATGAAAGAAATATGACTGCCATAGGGCAATATCAAGGAACCGCCATCAACATCGATCAAGCGGATTGGCGGAACGAAAGCAAGGAGCGTCCGGAACCGATTTCTGGGCCTCAGAATCTTGCATATATCATTTACACATCCGGTACGACCGGGAAGCCGAAGGGTGTGCAGATTGAGCATCGCAATCTGACAAACTATGTTTCTTGGTTTAGCAAAGAGGCAGGGCTGGCTGAAACGGATAAGTCTGTCTTGCTTTCGTCTTACGCATTCGACTTGGGATATACAAGCATTTTCCCTGTGCTTCAAGCAGGCGGTGAGCTTCACATTGTGCCGAAAGAAACATATACGGCGCCCGATCAGATTGGCCGTTATATCAAGGAACACGGCATCACGTATATCAAGCTGACACCGTCTCTGTTCCATACGATGGTGAACACGGCCAGCTTTACAAAGGAGCCGCACTTTGAATCCCTGCGCTTGATTGTGTTGGGAGGAGAAAAGATCATTCCGGCTGATGTTTTAGCTTTCAGCAAGGTATATCGGCATACCGAATTTATCAATCACTACGGTCCGACCGAAGCAACGATCGGCGCCATTGCCGGACGGGTTGACCTGACTGAACCTGACACATTCGCGAAACGGCCGATAATCGGACGGCCGATTGCCAATGCCGGCGCACTTGTCTTAAATGAGTCATTGAAGCTTGTACCTTCGGGAGCGAGCGGCCAGTTATATATCACGGGACAGGGGCTTGCCAGAGGATATCTCAGCCGTCCTCAGCTCACATCCGAGAAATTTGTGGAAAACCCGTATGCGCCGGGCAGCCTGATGTACAAGACCGGAGATGTCGTCCGGAGACTGGCTGACGGCACGATTGAATTTATCGGCCGGGCTGATGATCAGGTGAAAATTCGCGGCTACCGCATTGAGCCGAAAGAAATTGAAACGGTCATGCTCAGCCTCAGCGACGTTCAAGAAGCGGTGGTGCTTGCGGTTTCTGAGGGCGGGCTTCAAGAGCTTTGCGCGTATTATACGGCGGATCAAGCCATTGAAAAAGCAGAGCTCCGGAAACAGCTTTCACAAATACTGCCGTCTCATATGATCCCTGCCTTCTTTGTGCAGGTGGACGCCATCCCGCTCACGGCGAACGGGAAAACCGACAGAAACGCATTGCCGAAGCCGAACGCAGCGCAATCCGGATATGAAGCGTCAGCTGCTCCGGAAACAGCGCTTGAAGAAAGCCTTTGCCGCATCTGGCAGAAAACACTCGGCATTGAAGCGATCGGAATCGATGACAACTTCTTCGATTTAGGCGGCCATTCACTAAAAGGAATGATGCTCATCGCCAATATACAGGCAGATTTGGAGAAAACCGTGCCGCTTAAAGCGCTGTTCGAACAGCCGACTGTACGCCAGCTGGCGGCTTATATGGAGGAATCGGCAGCATCAGGCGGCTATCACATGCTGAAGCCGGCTGACAAACAGGATGTGTATCCATTGTCATCCGCGCAGAAACGGATGTACGTGCTCAATCAGCTAGACCGGCAGACGATCAGCTATAATATGCCATCGGTTCTTCTTATGGAAGGCGAGCTTCACATTTCGCGCCTGCGGGAATCACTCAACCAGCTCGTAAACCGTCATGAATCATTGCGCACGTCATTTACGGAAGCAGACGGAGAGCCTGTCCAGCGCATTGTTGAGGAGGCATCAATTGATCTTCACGTGTTTGATGCAGAAGAGGGCGAGGCGGAACAGAAGATTAAAGAATTTATCCGGCCATTCGACTTAAGCGGCGCTCCGCTCATTCGCGCGGCATTACTCCGAATCGCAGACCAAAAACATCTGCTTCTATTGGATATGCATCACATTATCGCGGATGGTGTATCAAGAGGTATTTTCGTTAAAGAATTGACACTGCTTTATAAAGGCGAACAGCTTCCGGAGCCGAAGCTTCATTATAAAGATTTCGCTGTTTGGCAAAATGAAGCCGGTCAGAAAGAACGGATGAAGGAGCATGAGCAATACTGGCTTTCAGTTCTCTCAGGCGAACTGCCGGAGCTTGACCTTCCGCTCGATTACACCCGACCGCCTGTTCAAAGCTTTGAAGGGGATACCGTCCGTTTCCGTGCGGAAAGCGGAACGGCAAAGGCGATTGAAAAACTGCTCGCAGAAACGGGAACGACTTTGCATATGGTGCTTCACACCGTCTTCCATGTCTTTTTAAGCAAAATCTCCGGACAGCGGGATATCGTGATCGGCTCGGTTACAGCTGGCCGCACGAATGCCGACGTGCAAAACATGCCGGGGATGTTCGTCAATACGCTCGCACTGAGAATGGAAGCAAGGGAAGAGCAGACATTTGCAGAGCTTCTGGAGCAAGCGAAGGAGACAAATCTGTCAGCACTTGAGCATCAGGAGTATCCGTTTGAAGACCTGGTCAATCAGTTAGACCTCCCTCGGGATATGAGCCGGAATCCTTTGTTTAATGTGATGGTTACGACAGAAAACCCTGATAAAGAACAGCTTGAGCTGCAAGATCTCACGATTTCACCTTATGAGGCACATCAAGGAACATCCAAGTTTGACCTCACATTAGGCGGTTTCGCTGACGAAAACGGCATCGGTCTTCAGCTGGAATATGCGACTGACCTATTCTCAAGAGAAACTGCTGAGCAATGGAGCGAATACGTTCTGCGATTATTGCAGGCTGTGGCAGAAAATCCAAACCAGCCGCTTTCCGGCCTGTCACTCGTCAACGAGACAGAAAAACAAACGCTCTTGGAGGCATGGAAAGGAAAAACACTGCCTGTGCCGACAGACAAAACGGTTCATCAGCTGTTTGAAGAAGCGGCTAAGCGCCACAAAGACCGCCCGGCTGTTACGTATAACGGGCAATCATGGACGTACGGCGAGCTGAATGCGAAGGCGAATCGTCTGGCGCGGATTCTGATTGACTGCGGCATCGGCGCGGATGAGCGCGTCGGCATTCTCACGAAGCCGTCGCTTGAAATGTCCGCCGCGGTGCTCGGTGTCCTGAAGGCAGGAGCGGCATTTGTGCCGATTGATCCTGACTATCCGGATCAGCGGATTGAATATATCCTACAGGACAGCGGCGCGAAACTTCTCTTGAAACAAGAAGGCATCTCAGTGCCGGACAGCTACACGGGCGAGGTCATTCTTCTTGACGGCAACCGCACAATCCTGAGTCTGCCGCTTGATGAAAACGACGAGGAAAATCCGCAGACCGACACAACCTCGGATCACCTTGCTTATATGATTTACACGTCAGGAACGACCGGACAGCCGAAGGGTGTGATGATCGAGCACCATGCGCTTGTGAACCTGTGCTTCTGGCACCACGACGCATTTGGCATGACGGCGGAGGATCGCAGTGCGAAGTACGCGGGCTTCGGGTTCGACGCTTCCATTTGGGAGATGTTCCCGACCTGGACGATCGGCGCCGAGCTTCATGTCATTGATGAAGCGATCCGCCTTGATATCACCCGCCTGAATGACTATTTCGAAACGCACAACGTCACAGTCACCTTCCTGCCGACACAGCTGGCGGAACAGTTCATGGAGCTAGAGAACACATCACTCCGCGTATTGCTGACAGGCGGAGACAAACTGAAGCGTGCGGTTAAGCAGCCGTACACGATTGTCAACAACTACGGGCCGACCGAAAACACTGTCGTTGCGACGAGCACAGAAATCAATCCGGAGGAAGGTTCGCTTTCCATCGGTCGCGCGATCGCCAATACGAGAGTGTACATTCTCAGCGAAAGCCATCAGGTTCAGCCGGAAGGCGTGGCCGGAGAGCTTTGTGTGGCGGGGCGCGGACTGGCGCGCGGCTATCTGAACAGGGAAGACGAAACCGCGAAGCGGTTTGTCCCCGATCCGTTCGTGCCGGGTGAACGCATGTACAAAACAGGCGATTTAGTGAAATGGACGAACGGCGGCATCGAATACATCGGCCGGATCGACCAGCAGGTCAAAGTCCGCGGTTACCGAATCGAGCTGTCAGAAATTGAAGTGCAGCTGGCCCAGCTTTCTCAGGTGCAGGATGCGGCAGTGACAGCTGTAAAAGATAAAGGCGGCAATACAGCGATCGCGGCGTATGTCACACCGGAAACAGCTGACATAGAAGCGCTGAAATCAGCACTGAAGGAAACCCTGCCAGACTACATGATCCCGGCGTTCTGGGTGACATTAAACGAGCTTCCGGTTACCGCAAACGGCAAAGTAGACCGCAAAGCGCTTCCGGAGCCGGACATCGAAGCAGGAAGCGGAGAATACAAAGCGCCGTCCACTGACATGGAAGAGCTGCTTGCCGGCATTTGGCAGGACGTGCTCGGTATTTCTGAAGTCGGTGTCAGCGACAATTTCTTCTCGCTCGGCGGAGATTCCATTAAAGGAATCCAGATGGCGAGCCGCTTGAACCAGCACGGCTGGAAGCTGGAAATGAAGGATCTCTTCCAGCACCCGACGATTGAAGAACTGACACAATACGTGGAGCGTGCCGAAGGCAAACAGGCAGACCAAGGCCCTGTGGAGGGCGAAGTTACCCTGACGCCGATCCAGCGCTGGTTCTTTGAAAAGAATTTCTCGAACAAACACCATTGGAACC
Organism: Bacillus sp. AF23; assembly: GCF_020861455.1. Taxonomy (NCBI): domain Bacteria; kingdom Bacillati; phylum Bacillota; class Bacilli; order Caryophanales; family Bacillaceae; genus Bacillus; species Bacillus sp. AF23. Next base: position 133,943 of record NZ_JAJHVY010000027.1, on the reverse strand, counting down.
AGTCGGTCATGCTTCATTCTGCGAAGGGCTTCAATCCTGAACGGGTTGAAAAGACATTGCAGGCACTGATTGAACATCATGACGCGCTGCGCATGGTTTACCGTGAAGAAAACGGCGACATCATTCAATCGTATAAACGGATAGACGAATGCGAGGTCAGCTTCGAAATCGTTGATCTGTACGGCTCAGATGAAGATATGCTGAAAAGTCAGATTAAGGTTCTCGCTGACAGTCTGCAAAGCAGTCTTGACCTGCAAAACGGGCCGCTTCTGAAAGGGGAGCTATACCGCACGGAAGCAGGGGATCACCTGCTCATCGCTGTACACCATCTCGTGGTCGACGGCGTATCATGGCGGATTTTACTTGAGGACTTTGCATCAGGCTACGTGCAGACTGAGAACGAAGAGAAAATCGTCTTCCCGCAAAAAACGAACTCCTTCAAGGATTGGGCGGAAGAATTGGCGGCATTCAGCCAATCAGCACACCTTTTGCAGCAGGCTGAATACTGGGCGCAAATTGACGCTGAAGAGGTTTCCGCTGTACCGAAGGATGCTGAAACAGAGGAGCGGATTGTCAAACATACATCATCCGTCATCTGCGAATTAAATGAAGAAGACACTAAACACCTCTTAACAGATGTTCATCAGCCATATGGAACCGAGATCAATGATATTCTCCTCAGTGCGCTCGGTTTAACGATGAAAGAGTGGACAGACGGTGTCAAAATCGGCATCAATCTTGAGGGGCACGGACGGGAAGACATCATCCCGAATGTGAACATCTCCAGAACGGTTGGCTGGTTTACGGCACAATATCCTGTTGTGCTCGACATGTCTGAAACAGATGTTTCAGCGGTCATCAAAGCAGTCAAAGAAAACCTGCGCCGCGTTCCGGACAAAGGCGTCGGATACGGCATTCTCCGCTACTTTACGGAACAAGCGGGAGCGCAAGGCTTCACACCGGAAATCAGCTTTAACTATTTAGGCCAATTCGACAGTGAAGTGAAAACGGATTTCTTTGAACCGTCCGCTTTCGATATGGGACGCCAAGTGAGCGAAGAATCAGAAGCCCTGTACGCTTTAAGCTTCAGCGGCATGATCCGAAACGGACGTTTTGTCCTCTCTTGCTCCTACAATGAGAAGGAATATGAAAGAGCAACGGTCGAAGCACAAATGGAGCGGTTTAAAGAAAATCTCCTCCTGATCATCCGCCATTGTACGGAAAAAGAGGACAAGGAATTCACACCGAGCGACTTCAGTGCGGGAGACCTTGAAATGGATGAGATGGGCGATATCTTTGACATGCTTGAGGAGAATTTGAAATAAAAATGCAAGGGAATTACAGAAGGCGGGAGCGAAACATATGAGTCAATTTAGCAAAGATCAGGTTCAAGATATGTATTACCTATCGCCGATGCAGGAGGGGATGCTGTTTCATACCATCCTTAATCCCGGCCAGAGCTTTTACCTTGAACAAATTACGATGAAAGTAAAGGGCGACTTCAATATCAAATGCCTTGAAGAAAGCATGAATGTCATCATGGACCGGTACGATGTATTTCGTACCGTGTTCATTCACGAAAAAGTAAAAAGGCCCGTTCAAGTCGTATTAAAAAAACGTCAATTTCATATAGAAGAAATGGATCTGACACATTTACCCGAAAGTGAACAAACGGACAAAATCAATGAATACAAAGCACAGGATAAGATCAAAGGCTTTGATTTAACGCGGGATATTCCGATGAGGGCAGCCATCTTCAAAAAAGCTGACAACAGCTTTGAATGGGTGTGGAGCTACCACCACATGATTTTGGACGGATGGTGCTTCGGCATCGTCGTGCAGGATCTGTTTAAGGTATACAACGCTTTACGCGAACAAAAGCCGTACAGTCTGCCGCCTGTCAAACCGTATAAGGAATACATCAAGTGGCTTGAAAAGCAGGATAAACAAGCATCGCTCCGCTACTGGCACGAGTACTTGGAAGACTTTGAAGGACAGACGACGTTTGCGGAGCAAAGAAAGAAACAAAAGGAAGGGTACGAACCGAAAGAACTTCTCTTCTCACTGCCGGAAGCGGAAACAAAAGCTTTTACAGAGCTTGCGAAATCTCAGCACACCACTTTGAGTACCGCTTTGCAGGCAGTCTGGAGCGTACTGATCAGCCGTTATCAGCGGTCTGACGATTTGGCTTTCGGTACAGTCGTTTCCGGACGTCCCGCGGAAATCAAAGGCGTTGAACATATGGTCGGCCTGTTTATCAACGTTGTTCCAAGAAGAGTGAAATTGGCTGAAAACATGACATTCAACGGTTTGCTCAAGCAGCTTCAGGAGCAGTCACTTGAGTCAGAACCGCATCAATATGTGCCGCTTTATGACATCCAAAGCCAAGCCAACCAGTTGAAATTGATTGACCACATCATCGTGTTTGAAAATTATCCGCTTCAGGATGCAAGCAATGAAGAAAGCAGTCAAAACGGGTTCGATATGGAGGATGTCCATGTATTTGAGAAGTCAAATTACGATCTCAATTTGATGGCCTCCCCGGGTGACGAAATGCTGATCAAGCTTGCCTATAATGAGAATGTGTTTGATGAAGCGTTTATGCTGCGCTTAAAATCCCAGCTTCTCACAGCGATTCAGCAGCTTATTCAGCATCCGGATCAGCCTGTCAGCACCATTGATTTCATTGACGAAAAAGAAAAAGAGTACTTGCTTAACGGCTTAAATCCGGCACCTCAAACGTGTGAGCCAAAACCGCTGACGGATTGGTTCAAGGAGGCGGTGGACGTCAATCCAAGTGCACCGGCGCTCACATTTGCAGGCCGAACGCTGTCCTATCACGAATTAGACGAGGAAACGAACCGCCTCGCACGCCGTTTGCAAAAGCAAGGGGCAGGCAAAGGCTCAGTTGTTGCATTGTACACGAAGCGCTCGCTGGAACTGGTGATTGGGATTCTCGGTGTGTTAAAAGCGGGAGCTGCTTATGTGCCGGTTGATCCTAAGCTGCCGGATGACCGAATCTCATATATGCTGACCGACAGCGGGGCGGCATGTCTGCTTACACACCAAGAGATGAAAGAGCAAGCGAATCAGCTGCCGTTTACAGGCCAAACACTCATCATTGATGATCCCATCCGTTTTGAAGAAGAGGCAAGCGATCCTGAAACCGCGATTGCACCCGATGATGCGGCGTATATCATGTATACATCAGGCACAACCGGAAAGCCAAAGGGAAATATCACGACGCATGCCAATATTCAAGGATTAGTGAAGCACGTTGACTACATGACGTTTTCTGAAAAAGACACGTTCTTATCTGTATCGAATTACGCTTTTGACGCATTTACCTTTGATTTCTACGCTTCCATTCTGAATGGAGCAAGGCTGATTATCGCAGATGAAAATACACTGCTTGATACAGACCGTCTCACGAGTCTCATCCGCCAAGAGAATGTCAGCGTCATGTTTGCGACCACAGCTTTATTTAATCTTCTCACAGATGCGGGAGAGGATTGGCTGAAGGGGCTTCGCTGTGTGTTATTCGGCGGGGAACGCGCGTCTGTGCCTCACGTCAGGAAAGCGCTGCGGATCATGGGGCCGGGCAAGCTGATTAATTGCTACGGTCCGACTGAGGGCACGGTGTTTGCAACGGCTCACGTCGTGCACGAGATTCCGGAGTCTATCTCCTCACTGCCGATCGGAAAGCCGATCAGCAATGCGAGTATTTATATTCTTAATGAATCAAATCAGCTCCAGCCATTCGGAGCGGTCGGTGAACTATGCATCAGCGGAATGGGCGTATCAAAAGGCTATGTAAATCGTGATGAGCTGACAAAGCAGAAATTTACCGCCAACCCGTTCAAACCGGGAGAAACACTTTACCGCACCGGGGATCTCGCTCGCTGGCTGCCTGACGGTACGATTGAATACGCCGGCCGCATTGATGATCAAGTGAAAATACGGGGGCACCGGATCGAGCTGGAAGAAATCGAAAAGCAGCTGCAGGAATATCCCGGAGTAAAAGACGCGGTCGTCGTGGTGGACCGCCGCGAGTCTGGGGACGCATCAATTAACGCCTACCTCGTGAACCGGACACAGCTTTCAGCAGGAGACGTTAAGGCACACCTGAAAAAACAGCTTCCTGCTTATATGGTGCCGCAGACATTTACGTTCTTGGACGAGCTTCCTTTAACAACAAACGGAAAAGTCAATAAACGTCTGCTGCCAAAACCGGAGCAAGATCAGATATCGCAAGAATGGATTGGGCCTCGAAATGAAACGGAAGAAACAATCGCGCAAATCTGGTCCGAGATTCTCGGCAGAAAGCAAGTCAGCATCCATGACGATTTCTTCGAGCTTGGCGGCCATTCCTTAAAGGCGATGACAGCCGCTTCTCGCATCAAAAAAGAGCTCGGAATTGACCTTCCGGTGAAGCTTTTGTTTGAAGCGCCGACGATTGCCGGCATTTCTGCATACCTGAAAAACGGGGGCTCAGAAGGACTTCAGGACGTAACAATCATGAATCCGGAACAGGATGACATCATTTTCGCGTTTCCTCCGGTATTGGGATATGGCTTAATGTATCAGAACCTGGCCAAGCACTTGCCGTCATACAAGTTGTGCGCCTTTGACTTTATTGAAGAGGAAAATCGTCTTGACCGGTATGCCGCTCTGATCAAGGAGCTTCAGCCGGAAGGTCCTGTGACACTGTTCGGTTATTCAGCAGGATGCAGCCTGGCGTTTGAAGCCGCTAAAAAACTTGAAGAGCAGGGACGCACTGTACAGCGGATTATCATGGTGGATTCCTATAAAAAACAAGGCGTCAGTGATCTGGACGGACGCACGGTCGAAAACGATGTCGAGGCGCTGATGAATGTAAATCGAGACAATGAAGCCCTCAATAGCGAAGCCGTCAAGCAGGGGCTCAAGAAAAAAACACATGCCTTCTACTCATACTACGTCAACCTGATCAGCTCGGGCCAAGTGAAAGCGGACATTGATTTGCTGACCTCTGATATTGACTTTGAAATGCCTGAATGGCTTTCATCATGGGAAGAGGCGACAACGGGCGCTTATCGTGTGAAAAAAGGCTTTGGTACACACGCCGAAATGCTGCAGGGCGAATGTCTTGATAGGAATGCCGGGATTTTGCGCGAATTTCTTAATAAACAAACCATAACGCTTTCTTAAGGAAGCGATGAAAGGGGGAGCCGGCCAATGAGCCAACTTTTCAAATCATTTGATGTATCGGAAAAAACGCAGCTCATCTGTTTTCCGTTTGCCGGCGGCTACTCGGCGTCATTTCGCCCTCTCCATACTTTCTTGCAGGGAGAGTGTGAAATGCTTGCAGCTGAACCGCCCGGGCACGGCACGAATCAGACGTCAGCAATTGAGGATCTCGAGCAGCTGACTGATTTGTACAAGCAAGAATTACATTTGCATCCAGATCGGCCGTTTGTGCTGTTCGGGCACAGCATGGGCGGGATGATTACCTTCAGGCTGGCGCAAAAACTGGAGCGTGAAGGCATTTTTCCGCAGGCTGTGATTATTTCTGCGATTCAGCCGCCGCATATTCAGCGGAAAAAAGTATCGCATTTGCCTGATGATCAATTTCTCGATCATATTATCAAATTAGGCGGAATGCCCGCAGAGCTCGTTGAAAATAAAGAAGTTATGTCATTTTTTCTTCCTTCGTTCAGATCGGATTACCGGGCTCTTGAACAATTCGAGCTTAACGACATGACACCGATCCAATCGCCGGTCCACGTCTTTAACGGACTGAATGACGAAAAATGCATCCGGGATGCGGAAGGCTGGAAGAAGTGGGCGAAACACATCACGTTCCATGAATTTGACGGCGGGCATATGTTTCTGCTGTCAAATACGGAGGAAGTGGCGGAACGGATTTTTGCGATTTTGAATCAGCATCCGATTTCCAGTTCCTAATGAAAAAGCGGACAGCACTGTGCTGTCCGCTTTTTTGATATAGAATGTAAATTTTTTCATGATATAATAATCGCAATACTCAAATAAAGGCAGGTCAGGAAAACATGTCTCGGCACATCCTTCGCGCGTCTCCTAAGATGAAATGGTTAGTATTGCTGTTCACGTTTGTCTTCGCCATCGGAATGAACTCATTCAGAAATTCCTTTCAATTTTTTATGCTCCCGATGGCAGAGACCTTTCACGCCGATCGGTCGCTGATTTCAGCTTCCGTCAGCATTTTTATGATCACAACAGGTGTCGTTCAGTTTTTTGTCGGCTTTTTTATTGACCGGTTCAGCGTCAGAAAGATTATGGGGATCGGCGCCATTTGTATCAGCGCAAGCTTATTGGCGCTCCCGCATTCGCCAAATGTCCATATATTTTCCGTGATCTACGGAGTGCTCGGCGGAATCGGCTATTCCTGCGCGGTTGGCGTGACGACACAGTATTTTATCAGCCGCTGGTTTGACACGCATAAAGGCTTGGCGCTCGCCATTTTTACCAATGCAAATTCAGCCGGTTTGCTGCTGCTGTCACCGATTTGGGCTGCGGCTCCTTACTATGCAGGCTGGCAAACTGCGTATACAATATTGGGCATTTTCTTAGCGGCTGTCCTGCTGCCTCTTTTGGCCTTCGGAATGAAGCACCCGCCCAATGTCCAAGGGCAGTCCGTGAAAAAATCTTATGACTGGCAGGGATTTTGGAAGGTGTTAAAGCAGTCCCGCCTCATTCATATCCTGTACTTCGGCGTATTTACGTGCGGATTTACGATGGGAATCATTGATGCTCATCTCGTTCCAATGCTGGAGGATGCGCATGTCTCTCATATCAACGGAATGATGGCTGCATTCGGGGCGTTTATTATCATCGGGGGATTATTGGCAGGCTGGCTGTCAGATTTGCTTGGCAGCAGAAGCGAGATGCTCTCCATTTTGTTTTTCATTCGTCTCATCAGCTTGATCTGCCTGCTCATTCCCGCACTCGGCATTCATAACAGTGAGTTCTGGTACTTGTGCTTTACGCTGTTATTCGGGCTCAGCTACACAGGCGTGATCCCGCTGACTGCTGCGTCCATTTCTGAAAGCTTTCAAACCGGGCTTATCGGCTCGCTCCTAGGCATCAATTTCTTTATCCATCAAATCGCCGGCGCTCTCAGTGTGTATGTGGGCGGATTATTTTTTGACATGAATCATAATTATTTGCTGATTATTGTTGTGTGTTTGGTTCTTGTAAGTTTATCAGCATTATTGGAGCTGGTGCCAACCAAAAAACACAATCATGTTCATACCGAAGAGAGTGTTGAGGGGTAAATCTCCATTAGCTGATGAGAATGTTACTCAATGGAGCGGCATATCTCATTAACATAAAAAAAGAGGGAAAACCCTCTTTTTAAGTTTGTCATTTTACTTTTTTGGCACGTACATGTTCTTTTACTAGCTGTCTGAATGAGTGGAGCTCATTTTCGAATACAAAAAAACGTTTAGGAACTAAGATGACTTGGTGACTAGAAGTTTTGATAGAGAAAAAGTGTTTATAGTCTGCAACTGCCCTTATTTCATCCCATTCAAACAATGTATCGTAGTTTTTGGATTGAATTCGAATGCCTTGCCGGTTAATGGTATAAGTCCTTTTGCGTTTTAGCCGTTTATTGTTCTTATAGCTGGTACGCAGCCGTATATAATGAAAAGCAATCAAAAGCAATGTAAAGATCAAGGACAGAATCGCTATGAAAATACCATTATATATCACTTCAAGTGTTTCGCTGTCATAAACGGTAATCGGAAATCCATAAAAAGAATACACCAATAAAGATAGAAGAAAAATATAAATAAAATAAAACAATGCTGATATCCTTTGCCGGGATAAAAAATAACATCTCATATCTTGTAATGAAATGGCTCCCTCTAGGAAGACACTGTGTTGAATCATTCTTACACTGCACCTCAAACCATTTTTTCTTTAACTCTAACATAACATCTCATTTGTTCATAGAAATGGATTTTTCGGTTTGCTTTCTTTTTCGGAGACCGGCATTGCTTCCCAGCACGCCGATGATAATACAAGCCGCACCGGCAAGGTGATACCAGGCTAGGCTTTCGTTCAAAACCATAACTCCGGCAATCATCGTCACGATGGTGGACAGATGATTAAAGGCACTCATTTTAAACGCCTCAATCCGGGACAGCGCATAGTTGGACATAAACGAAGTCACGAGCGAAGATAACACGCCCAAATACACAATCGCGAGAATAAAGCCGGGTTCCCGGAATGGATGGAAGTAAGTGCCGACCGTTCCGGAAGCGCCGTGCCGAACCAAGGCGATGGCATTGAATACGACAAATCCGATCGCTGACATGATGTAGGTGAGCTCTATCAGCCGGAAACGCTGTGTCATTTTTCTTGCGGCGGTATTGTACATAGCTGAAGACAGAGCGGACAAGAGAATGAGTACAGATCCCTTTAGGCTGGCCGATTCAACGTTCACGCCCTTCATCACAAAAATAAACATGACGCCCGCAACTGATAACACGGTGAACCCTTTTTGAGCCCACGTCGATCGCTCTTTTAAAAAATAAGCAGCAAAGACCATTGTAAAAATCGGAATCGATGCCTGAATGATCCCGGCTTCAGAGGATGACGAGTACACCAGGCCGAATGCCTGAAAGCTGAAAAACAGCGCCGGATACAGCAGGGCGAGCGGCAAAATGGCCATTACATCTTTTAAACGGATGGACAGCTTCACCCATCCGAATAAGACAGGTATAGTAGCCGCTGCAAACGCAAGGGTGAACCGGTGTGCAAGAATATCAAATGGTTCTGCCGATTGCAGCGCGATTTTCACAAAAAGAAAGGATAAACCGATAATCAAAGCGTTTAACATAGCTGCAAGATAAGCTGAGGTTTGCTGGTTTTTATACATACAGGAAGTGCTCCTTTATATAAATAATAGAGCCGGCCGCTCCCTTTTATTGTATGGGGAGGATAGGAACGGTACAATGAGAAAAACAATGAACTGTACCGGTACAAAACAGGGGGAGAAAGAATGGAGAAGTATATCAGTCTCTTCATACAGATAGAGGAAATGATGCAAAGCAGTGTCTATCAAGAAGGAGACAGGCTGCCTTCCATCAGGCAGCTGTCCGCCCGCTATCAAGTCAGCAAAAGCACGGTGATCCGCGCGCTGCAAGAGCTGGAAAAACGCCATCTCATCTATTCTGTTCCGAAAAGCGGTTATTATCTTGTGAAAAAAACGAGAAAGCCGCATCACGGCAAGTCAGGCCCAATCGACTTTGCAACGTCTGCGCCGGACCCTGATATTTTTCCGTATGTGGATTTTCAGCATTGCATCAACAAAGCGATTGATACATACAAGCATGATTTGTTTCTCTACGGAACGCCGAAGGGCCTCCCGTCGCTCATCCGTGTTCTGCAAAAGCTGTTTGCTGATCAGCAGGTATTTGCGGACGAGCGTCATATGTTTATCACATCCGGCGTCCAGCAGGCACTATCCCTGCTATGTGCAATGCCGTTCCCCAATGGGAAAGAGAAGATCGCCATTGAACAGCCGGGCTATCATTTGATGATTGAACAAGTGGAGACACTGGGCATCCCCGCATTCGGGATAAAAAGAACGGAGCAGGGGCTTGATTTAGCGGAAGTCGAGCGGCTGTTTCAAACAGAACCGATCAAATTTTTTTATACAATGCCACGCTTCCATAACCCGCTTGGGAGCTCACTGGCCGAACGGGACAAACGAGAGCTGGTAAGATTGGCGGAAGCCTATGACGTCTATCTTGTTGAGGATGACTATCTCGGTGATCTCGAGGAAAATAAAAAGGCAGACCCGCTGTACGCATACGATCTGTCCTCACATGTGATTTATTTAAAAAGCTTTTCAAAAATGATATTTCCCGGCCTTCGTGTGGGGGCCGCCGTTTTGCCAGATGCGCTGACTGATACATTTCATACGTACAAAAAGCTGAACGACATTGACTGCTCGATGATTTCCCAAGCCGCGTTAGAAATTTACATCAAAAGCGGAATGTTCGGCAGGCACAAGGAGAAAATCAGAAATTCCTATAAGGAACGGTCCCTCAGGCTTCATGAAGCCATTCAAACACACGGACAATCGAGCCGCGGCCGCTTTCTATTTTCCAGCGGCCAGGCCCCGTGCATGCATACCCATTTGGTGCTTCCTGAGGATCTGCCGGCATCAAGAGTGATTCAAAAGATGAAAAAACAAGAGGTTCTCCTTGAAGCGATTGACCGCCATTATTTATCAGACTATCCGAAAGAAAATCTATTAAAAATCAATCTTTCCAATGTGAAGACTGAAGATATTGAACGCGGCATTAAGCTGCTGATGAGCCATTTATAAAAGAGCTTCGTACGAGATCATCGTGATGTCCTCCGGGAAATCAGGGCGGGCGGCGCACACGGCCATTTTATAGCCGGGGTCTACCTCATACGTTTTGATAAAGCAAGGCGTATGGTGTTCCGGAAGCTCGACGGATACTCGGCCATCCTCATGCAGGCGCACGGAGAAGGAGTCAAGCGGCAGCGACAGGCCTTTGCCTTCCTGCTTAATAAAGCTCTCTTTCATAGACCATAGATGATAAAAATAATCGTTTTGCTCGTCTTTATGTTTGGATAAAAGATCGCTGTACTCGTTCTTCGAAAAGAAACGTTCGGCAATCCCGAGGCTGATTGGCTTCATTTTTTCAATATCGACGCCGATCGGATCTGAATCAAACGCGCCGATGACCCAATGGCCGGAGTGGGAAATGTTAAAGTGGGCATTGGGGAGGTCAGGGATGCAAGGCTTCCCGTATTCCTGCGCGCTGAATCGGATATCGGCTTTATTCAGCTGGTACTGCTCGCTGATGACAGAGCGAACAAGCACATCTCCCAGGAGGGTGCGGTGAGCATCTTCTTTATGATAAAATCTCCGGCATTTCTCCCGTTTTTCAGCGGAAACGAAAGACATCAGCCGATCCGTTTCTTCCTGTGAAAGCGGGCGGTCCATATAAATTCCGTAAATTTTCATTCTAGATCCTCCGTCTGCAAAAGATTGTCAAAACCATCCTATCATACTTCAACAAGACTCATATAGAGGAGAAAATAAAAAAACAAAGCCGAAGCGGCTTTGTTTTAGTGTATAGGCGGAGTTGCTTTCACAGCGGCTGTCCGCCTTGCCACAGCATAATTCAGCAGCTGGATTGACTGCGGCAATGAAAAGCGCAAAATGATACCGGTGAGGATGGCGGTCAAAATTGTACCTAAACCGATCGGACCGCCCATGCCCCATGCTGCAAACAAAATTGTTATTTCCATGCCGTTCCGCACCCATTGCACATTCCAGCCGGTTTTTTCTGTAATCAGCATCATCAGTGAATCACGCGGCCCCGCGCCAAGGCCCGCTGATACATAAACACCGACGCCGTAGCCGATCAGCAGCACGCCGAGAGAGAAGACGATGACGGAGCCTGTGTAGGTGGAGGGGGCAGGCAGAAGAAAATTGAAAAAATCTATAAAAACACCAATGAGCACCATGTTCAGGATCGCCCCGATTTTTGGCCAAGCCCTCGTAAACAAAGACGTGAATCCGACGATGAGCGCTCCAATAATGATGGACCACTGGCCGACGGTAAGCCCGAAGTGCTGAAACAGGCTGTAATGAAATGCATCCCACGGACTGATCCCCAGCGTTTTTCCTTCTATCGTAAGGGATACACCAAAAGACAAAATAAGCAGACCGGCAAAATAAAATGTCCAGCGCAGAACAAGTTCTCGCTTCACGTGAAGTCCCTTCTTTCGTAAAAATCAATCGATTGTCATTGTAGCATATCTGACAAAAGGGCGGAATAGGCGAAAGGGGCTCAACAAAAAAACAGGGCCGCCGGCAGGCGCCCTGTTTTGGGTTTTACAACGGGTTCAAAATCCGATTCAAAAACCGCTGGGTCCGTTCTTCTTTTGGAGCAGAGAAAATTTCCTCAGGCGGCCCCTGCTCCACGATGACGCCGCCGTCAATGAAGACGACTTCGTCCGCCACTTCCTGGGCGAATTTGATTTCGTGGGTAACAACGACCATGGTCCAGCCTTCATTGGCTAAATCCTTGATAACCTTCAGTACGTCACCCACAAGCTCAGGGTCAAGCGCTGAGGTCGGTTCGTCAAACAGCATCAGCTCAGGCTGAATTGCCAGTGCGCGGGCGATGCCGACGCGCTGCTGCTGTCCGCCGGAAAGCTGGAACGGGTATAAATCCATTTTGTCCTTCAATCCGACTTTATCAAGAAGCTGAATCGCTTCTTTTCTGACTTCCTCTTTGTTGCGTTTTTGCACCTGAACAGGACCCTCCATGACGTTTTCAAGGGCTGTCCGGTGAGGGAAGAGGTGATACGCCTGAAACACCATTCCTGATTTCCGGCGGAGCTGAAGGATATCCGACTGCTTCACTTTCTTTGAAAAATCGATGGAGAAATCATCAAATGCAAGCTCCCCGCGATTCGGGATCTCCAGCGCGTTCAGACAGCGAAGCAGCGTCGTTTTCCCTGAACCGGAAGGCCCAAGTATAGCGATGACTTTTCCTTTTTCTATCTTCATATCTATCTTTTTTAAAATTTCATTTTGACCGAATGATTTGTTTAATCCTTTAACGGAAAGCATACTCGGAACCTCCTTATTTGGCCACGTAGCGGTCAAGACGCCGTTCGATGACATGCTGGACGAGCGAAAGCAAGAAGCAGATAATCCAATAAATAAAGGCCGCTTCAATATAAATGACTAAAATCTGATCGAGATTGCGCGCGCCGATTTCCTGAGCTTTTCTGAACAGCTCAGCGACGAGAATCTGAGATGCAAGCGATGTATCTTTGATCAAGCTGATAAAGGTATTGGATAATGGCGGGATCGACACACGAAACGCCTGCGGCAAAATGACGCGGAACAGCGTCTTCTGGTGTGTCATGCCGATGGTATAGCCAGCTTCCCATTGCCCCTTCGGCACGGATAAAATAGATGCCCTGATGATTTCAGATGCATAGGCGCCGACGTTTAAGGAAAAGGCAATAACTGCGCTTGGAAAAGGATCTAGTGTAATGTTAAAGGCCGGGAACAGATAGAAAATGATGAACAATTGAACGAGAAGTGGCGTGCCGCGTACGGCGGATACGTATACGCTGAACACCCATCTCAAAGGTCTCACTTTCGACATTCTGGCAAGCGCCGTAATCAGCGCCAGTATCATTCCGAATATAAAGGAAAGAATCGTAAGGGGAATCGTATAGTAGATTCCCCCTGAAAGTATCGGCCAGAATGACTGCTGCACCAGATCCCACGGGATCGCCGTGCCAAGCGTCAGTGCCGGTATATTATTTAGAAACATCTTCGCCGAACCATTTTTTAGAGATTTTAGAAAGAGTCCCGTCCTCTTTCATTTCTTTTAATGCTTTGTTGACTTGGTCGACAATCTCGCCGCTTCCTTTACGGAACGTGAAATACGTTTCCTGAGGGTCGCCTGTTTCAAACGCGATTTTTACGTTTTTGTTGCCTGATGTTTTTAAATAGTTTAATACGGCAAGCTTATCGTTGTACGTCATGTCGACGCGGCCTTGCTGGATCATTTGAAGGGCCTGCGCCATGCCTTCAACGCCTTCTACTTTCGCGCCGGCATTTGCAGCTAGTTTGTTATAGTTGCTTGTCAGTGATTGAGCTGACGTTTTTCCTTTTACGTCTTTTTCAGACTTAATATCGTTGTTGTCTTTTTTCGTCACGACAACGGCTCTTGATGTTGTGTATTTGTCTGAGAAGTCATATTGGTTTTCACGATCTGTTTTTCCGACTTGGTTGGCAACGACGTCAAACCGTTTGGAATTCAGGCCGGCAAACATACTGTCCCACTGTGTTTCCTTGAATTCGGCTTTCAGTCCAAGGCGTTTTGCGACTTCTGTGATGACTTCTACGTCATAGCCAGTCAGCTTGTCATTGTCTTTGTCATGATAAGTGAACGGTTCGTACGTTCCTTCTGTACCGACTGTCAGTACGCCTTTTTTCTTAATCGAAGCCCAAAGATCGCCGTTTTTTCCGTTATCTTTTGACTGATTGTCATTTCCTGCTCCGCAAGCTGCGAGAACTGCAATGCTTACGACCATGAATAAAGCTAAAAGTGCTTTTTTCATTCTATTCCCCACTTTTCTGATTAATTTTGTTGAAATGAAAAAATAGCTTACAAATCTAAAGGATAACTTTTTTTTAGTATGAGTCAAGTATTTGGTTTTCATGAGACAAAAACACTTAAAATAAATTCAAAAATTGCTGTACCGGTTTTGGCAAATAACTGTCAGTTCTCCACATGACAGCCGGTGTCATAACGAAGGGGTTGTTTTCGATTTTAACTGTGTGAATGTGGTTTCTCATATGAACAGGAATCATGGTGACGGGCAGAATGGACGCGCCAAATCCTGATGAGACGAGACTGAGCAGTGTTGCTGAGTCGTGGCATTCACAAACAATACGCGGCTCCAGCTGAAGACGCTGAAATTCATTCATGACCTGGTTATAAACGCCTTTTCCGTTCACAGGCCGCAGCAGAATCAGCGGGAAAGAAGGGATATCCTCCATTTGAATGGTGTCTCCGCATGTATACTCGGCATCATCAGAAAGAACGAGCACACATGGAATGTCGTCAAGCTTTTTAAATTGGACGGTATCGCTTTTGATCATGGTTGTCGTGACAGCTGCGTCGATTTGCCGGCTTTCCATCAGCTCTAACAGCGTTGCCGGTTCGTTCTCCCAAATATTAAAGGTGAGGTGCGGATATCTTTCTTTCATTTGCGTCACTTTCTCAAGCATAAGAGCGGCGCAATAAATCGTCGAACCCACAGCCAGCGTGCCGGCAACCTCCTCCCTCAGCTCTTGTACCTCAATGACCGCATCTTCAAACCTGTGCAGAATCTCTTTGGCTCTTTTGAGAAAAATGCTTCCTTCATATGTAAGAGTCATTTGTTTTTTCTTATTACGGTCAAACAATACAACACCCAGCTCATCCTCCAGCTGTTTGAGCTGCCTGCTTAGCGGCGGCTGCGCCATATGGAGCTTTTTGGCGGCAGAGGTGATTTTTTGTTCTTGGGCAATGGTAATGAAATATCGCAGCTGACGAATGTCCAAAGAAGGGCCTCCTTTTATATACCTTTTAGGTATTGATTATAGATTTAACGAATATTTTTCATATGGATATATCAGGAGTATGATTGAAATGAAGACAGAATTCAAGCGTGAAGGAGGGGCAAAATTTGAAACTCGTTGTCGGAATGACAGGGGCAACTGGGGCTATCTTCGGTGTCAGGCTATTAGAATGGCTGAAGGCAGCGGAAGTGGAAACCCATCTCGTTGTGTCTCCTTGGGCTAACGTTACCATCAAACATGAAACAGGCTACACGTTAAAAGAAGTTGAAAAGCTGGCCACATACACATACTCGCACAAGGACCAGGCGGCGGCCATCTCCAGCGGCTCGTTTGATACCGATGGCATGATTGTGGCGCCGTGCAGTATGAAATCGCTTGCGAGCATCCGCACCGGGATGGCGGATAATCTGCTGACTCGCGCGGCGGATGTCATGCTGAAAGAGCGGAAAAAGCTCGTTCTCTTAACAAGAGAGACACCCTTGAACCAGATTCATCTCGAAAATATGCTTGCACTCACAAAAATGGGAACGATTATTCTTCCTCCGATGCCGGCGTTTTATAATCAGCCGAGCAGCTTAGAAGAAATGGTCGACCATATTGTATTCAGAACGTTGGACCAATTCGGCCTGCGCCTTTCTGAGACAAAGCGCTGGAATGGAATTGAAAAACAAAAAGGAGGAGCTTGATGATGGCTTATCAAGATTTCAGAGAATTTCTCGCTGCCCTTGAAAAAGAGGGACAATTGTTAACGGTGAATGAAGAGGTAAAGCCTGAGCCTGATCTGGGAGCAGCTGCACGGGCAGCCAGCAACCTCGGCGATAAAAGCCCTGCACTGTTATTTAACAATATTTACGGCTACAACAACGCGCAAATCGCGATGAATGTCATCGGCTCTTGGCCGAACCACGCGATGATGCTGGGACTGCCGAAAGATACACCGGTGAAAGAGCAGTTTTTTGAATTTGCGAAGCGATATGAACAGTTTCCGATGCCGGTCAAACGCGAAGAAACAGCGCCGTTTCATGAAAATGAAATCACAGAGGACATCAATTTGTTCGATATCCTGCCTCTTTTCAGGATTAACCAAGGAGACGGCGGTTACTATTTAGACAAAGCATGCGTCATCTCCCGCGACCTTGAGGACCCTGACACCTTCGGCAAACAAAATGTCGGCATATACAGAATGCAGGTAAAGGGAAAAGACCGCCTCGGCATTCAGCCTGTGCCGCAGCACGATATTGCGATCCATCTGCGCCAAGCTGAAGAACGCGGCATCAATCTTCCGGTCACGATTGCGCTCGGATGTGAACCGGTCATTACAACCGCGGCATCCACTCCGCTTCTCTATGATCAATCCGAATACGAAATGGCGGGAGCAATCCAAGGAGAACCGTACCGCATCGTAAAATCAAAGCTGTCTGACCTTGATATTCCATGGGGAGCAGAAGTTGTGCTCGAGGGAGAAATCATTGCCGGAGAACGTGAATATGAAGGGCCATTCGGTGAATTTACAGGGCACTATTCCGGCGGACGCAGCATGCCGATTATCAAAATTAACCGCGTGTATCACAGAAACAACCCGATTTTTGAACATTTATACTTAGGCATGCCGTGGACAGAATGTGATTACATGATTGGCATTAATACTTGTGTGCCGCTGTATCAGCAGCTAAAAGAAGCGTATCCGAATGAAATTGTGGCTGTGAACGCCATGTACACACACGGTTTAATCGCGATTGTATCAACAAAAAACCGCTATGGCGGATTTGCGAAAGCGGTCGGCATGCGCGCGCTCACAACCCCGCACGGACTAGGCTACTGCAAAATGGTTATCGTTGTCGACGAGGATGTCGATCCATTCAACCTGCCGCAGGTCATGTGGGCGCTCTCTACAAAAATGCACCCGAAACACGATGCGGTCATTATACCGGATTTATCTGTCCTGCCGCTTGACCCGGGATCAAATCCATCAGGAATCACGCACAAAATGATTCTTGATGCCACAACACCTGTTGCGCCGGAAACAAGAGGCCATTATTCACAGCCGCTTGATTCTCCATTAACAACAAAAGAATGGGAACAAAAACTAATGGACTTGATGAATAAATAAGGAAAGGATGATTCGACATGCATACATGTCCTCGATGCGATTCAAAAAAAGGAGAAGTCATGAGCAAATCGCCTGTAGAAGGAGCATGGGAAGTCTATCAATGCCAAACATGTTTTTTTACATGGAGATCATGTGAACCGGAAAGTATTACAAATCCGGAAAAATATAATCCGGCCTTTAAAATCGATCCAAAAGAAACAGAAACAGCGGTTGAAGTTCCCGCTGTTCCGGAACGAAAGGCCTGATCGGCGTGAACCAACTATCAGACCGTCTCTTTGAGCTGCTTGACGGGGAACGTCTGAAAGAAAAGCAGCATGAAGCCTTCGTTCTGCAAACGGTATCGGAGGACGGCTGGCCGCATGCCGCTATGATCAGCGCCGGAGAAATCATCGCCCTGAATCGGACGGATATCCGGATCGCCCTGTGGAAAAACACAGAGACCGCGGGAAATATCCTTCGAACGGGACAAGCCCAGCTTACTGCATGGTGGAAAGGAGCCGCTCATTACGTAAAACTGCAATGTGAGCCGCTCCCGCCGCTGAACGATGCGGTTTATGACAGGGAACGCTTTGCCTGCCGTATCGCTTCAGCTAAGGAGGATGTTGCAAAGTACGCTGATATAACTTCCGGTGTCAGGATACAGCTTCACAATGCTGAAGAGGTGCTGAACAGATGGGAAGCAACGCTGGAGGAATTAAAACGATAAATAAAAAGCCTGACGCCATGCGTCAGGCTTTTATTAGTATAATGAACCATATAAAGACAAAGGGGGCGTGAGGAATGGTCACAAAGGGGATCTGTCATTCAGACGGTTTTGATTTATCTTATTGTATTGAAGGAGAGGGCGCGCCGATTCTCGTGATCGGCAGTGCGGTTTACTACCCGCGTCTATTTCATCAGGATATCAAACAGAAATATCAATGGATATTTGCCGATCACAGGGGTTTTGCCAAGCCGGCGCGGGCGCTGCGGCCGGAAGATCAAAGCCTGGATGCAGTTTTGGACGATATTGAAGCGATAAGACGCCATCTTCAGCTTAAGGATTTTATCATCATGGGACATTCGGGGCATGCGTTTATGGCATTAGAATACGCCAGAAAGTACCCTGAGCATGTGCGAAAGGCCGTGCTCCTCAATTCAGCGCCTGATAACAGTCAAAAGAGACAGCGGGACAGTGAAGCGTTTTTTAGGGAAACAGCCAGCCCTGAGAGAAAGAAACGTTTCGAAAAAGATATTGCAAGTTTAGCAGGTGACATAGAAAAAGATCCTGAAAGGCGTTTCGTGCACATGTGCATTCGCGCTGAAGCGAAAAGTTTTTATAAAGAGAGGCCGAATGCGGCAGCTTTATGGGAAGGTGTTGACACCAATATGCCGATCATAGATGAATTATGGGGACATACATTCGCGCAGATGAACCTCATACAGCGGTTAGCAGACGTTCATGTTCCTGTCTATATCGGTTTAGGCAGATATGACTATTTGGTTGCTCCTGTATCATTGTGGGATGCCATTGACGGTATATATCCGCATGTGAAGAAGGTCATCTTTGAAAAGAGCGGGCACCAGCCGATGCTGGAGGAACCGCAGACCTTCAGGCAAAGCTTAATGGAATGGATAGAAAAATAAAAATCCCGCAGAGTTGATCTGCGGGATTTTCTTTATTATAAGATACCTTTCATCGCACGTTTGATGATCGGTGAGATCAGCAGCAGAATGCCGCCGAGTATGATAGAAATCAAGCCGATGGTACCGAAGTACGTTGTTTCAGGTATTTTATCAAACAACCCGGCTACTTGGGCATTGATCGCCTGGGCTGCTGCGTTAGTCAGAAACCACATACTCATTGTCTGTGCAGAGAATGCAGCTGGCGCCAGTTTTGTTGTCACGGATAAACCGACTGGTGACAGGCACAGCTCTCCAAGCACGACAAGCAGGAAGCTGAGAACGAGCCACAGCGGGCTTACGAGTGCTTCTTTCCCTTGCATAGCCGGGAATACCATAATGATAAATGACAATCCGGCTAAAATAATTCCGATTGAAAATTTAACTGGTGTGGACGGCTGGCGTTTGCCAAGCTTCATCCAAAGCCATGCGAAAATTGGTGCGAAAATGACGATAAACAAGGGGTTTAATGATTGGAACCAAGATGACTGAAGTTCTATTCCGCCCAATGAAAGTCTTATGCGTTCATCAGCGTATACCGCAAGAATGGTCGCTCCTTGTTCCTGAATGGCCCAGAACATGACAGCACCGATAAACAAAGGAACGTAAGCGGCAAGACGAGATTTTTCTGTTTTGTCCGCTTTTTTGCTTGTAAACATGATGATGAAATAAATAACAGGAATCAAAATACCGAGAATACTTACAAGGTCGATGAAACGGTTGATCGTCAGCACGCCTGTTTGTACAGAAATCATCACTGCGATCGCCACAATGATAACACCGATTCCGGTGCCGATTGCAGATTTTTTAGACAGCGGATTCGGCACATTTGAACCTGCAGGCCCGAGGTTTTTCTTTCTTGTCAAAGCAAATACGATAAGTCCAAGAAGCATTCCGACCGCGGCAGCTCCGAAGCCGAGATGATAGTTGTACTTCTGTCCGAGTGTTCCGACAATTAACGGCGCGAGTAAACCGCCGAGGTTAATCCCCATGTAGAAAATACTGAAACCTGAGTCGCGGCGCGGGTCTTCTTTCGTGTAAAGATCTCCAACGACGCTCGAAACGTTTGGTTTTAATAAGCCTGTTCCGATAATGATAAGCACCATGCTGATATAGAATGCTATCGCGCTGCCCGGATAGGCGAGTGCAATGTGGCCGAACATAATAAATATGCCGCCGTAAAACACGGTGTTTGCGGTTCCGAATACCCGATCAGCGAGCCATCCGCCAATAATAGTGGACATGTATACGAGTGATCCGTAAATCGACATAATGGCAACCGCAGTGCCTTTGTCAAAGCCAAGCCCTCCGTTTACCGTCTCTGTATACAAATAGTAAAGCAAGATTGCTCTCATTCCATAGTAAGAGAAACGCTCCCAAAATTCGGTGAAAAATAGTGTAAATAGTCCTCGCGGGTGACCAAAGAACCCTTTTTGCGGGACGCTTTTAATGATACTTTCGTTATCAATCGAAGCCATGTCAGCCAAACCCTTTCTTAAAAAAGTGTATTATAAAAATCATATTCTTATATAATACTTGTGTCAATATAAATTATACTCATTTCAAGAAGTTCCAGAATGGAAAAACTATAAAGGTAGAAAACAGTGAGTTTTTTCTGTTTCTTATGTCTCATATTGTTACATTTTCTAACGATAGTATTTCTTTATACTTTTTTAATAAAATTTTAGAGAAATGTACAAGCAGATCGGGCTGCCGCGAATATCATGGTAACAATCATGCGGGAGGAGGTTGGATCATTGGCTGAATTCATCTTGAATGCAGCAGATTTCGGTATTTCAGGGGACGGAAAAACGGATTCGACAGAACTGATTAATCAATGCCTCAGCGCGGCTGTTTCAAAGGGGTACCATACAGTCTGGTTCCCGAAAGGAACATATTTAATTGACGGGACGCTTGGAGGGGATGCGAATCAGGTGTTTCGCAACGCTGGGATTATTGTTCCTGGCAATCTTCATATTGTCATGGACTCTGAGTGTATCATCAAAGTCATTCCGAACAGCTCCTGGGGGTATTCTGCATTTTATGTAGGCAAGCAAGAGAATATAACCATTTCCGGTGGACAAATTATCGGCGAGCGCGACGAGCATACGTATGCGTCCGCGGGGATAAGGTCAACCCATGAATGGGGCTTCGGCATTTGTATTGAAGGGTGTTCAAATGTTGTCGTTGATGATGTCAACATTTCTGATTTTACCGGAGATGGGATCATTATCAGTCCGCGGGGCTTAAAGACAAATAACGATTATCGAACATCAGAGCACATTACCATCCGCCGCTGTAAGGTTCGGCGATCGAGGAGAAATAACATTTCGATTACCGGATGTGACACAGTTACGGTGGAGGGCTGCGTGATTGAAGATGCCGGAACGGGAAATGGAACAGCGCCGAAATTCGGAATTGACATTGAAGGATATGGTGAAGGAAATATTGATTATGAGGAACCGCTCAATGTCTCGATTCGAAATAACTATTTTAATGGAAACGTTTCAAGTTCTGTGACCAATTTTAACGGGTACGGCATTTCAATAGAAGGAAACCACTCAGACAATACGATCAGCTATGGGTACGGCACTCAAACGGTCATTAAGGGGAATATTCTTAGAAGGGCGGAAGACGCGGCTGCGGCGCCTAGAGTCGGGATTACCGGATTGGGTGTTTCACAGGGAAAAGAAAGCAGTGATGCAGTGATCGCCGGCAACCTCATTACCGGATTTTCAACCGGAATTGATGTCAGAGGAAAGAGCGTTCTTGTCACGAACAACAAAATCAGCAATTTTGAAAACACAGGGATATTGGTTTATCAGTCTTCCGACGTAAAGGTAGACGGCAACCAGATTGAAAACGGACTGTCTGAAACAAGGCGCAGTACCGGCCTTCGAGCGGTGCTGTCTGATGATACCGCATTTCTGAATAACTGTCTTATTCAAGTCATCGACGGGGTGAACATTTCAGGAGGCGATATGATCATTAAAGACAATGTGCTGAGAAAATTCAGCCGCGGCATTTGGATCGCTCAAGGAAGCGCGTTGATCGAAGGAAATACGCTTAACCCCGACGCGTTTGAAGCGGCCCTTGAATCGTATGCCGTTTCTGTCACAAACAATGCTGGCGCAATCATTAAAAACAATACATTTAAAAACTTTAAAAATTACCCGGTTTACTGTACGACAAGTGCAAAAACCTCTATTGTCGGAAACCATTTTGAAAGATCTCCTCTTCTAGTGACCATCTATATCAGCACCGGCGTTCATGACATTTTTGATAATACCATTTCAGTCAATAGAACAGCCGGCAGACCGATTGTGATTTATCTCAACGGCTCCTCAGGCTCTATCATTTCAGGAAACACCATCAATAACCTCTCCGCAAGCACGGCGGTGGCCATTCAAACGGACACCTCAACCAATTCCGCCATCATCGGAAATCGAATCATCAAAGGAACCATCACCAACAATAACGGAGATAAGGTAAACGGCAATATGATCGTCTGAACAAAAGCGCCTCGCTCTAGGGGCTCTTTTTGTTCGATTTATAGATCACGAATATCTCTCTCACCAATAGCAAAACAAAAAATAAAAGCATCATCCATTCCGCAAACGATGTCATCTTGAAGCTGGACATATTATTATAAATGGCTTTTCCTAAACTGAATCCTTGAAGCATGTCCATGAAAACTGAAATCACCAACAAACATATTAATAAAACAGCCGTCACGCCTAATATTTTCATCCTTCATCACCCTCCGCTTTTAGTGTCTATCTTTATGAGAGAGTTATACCCGCTCGCCAATCACATGCATAATCTTAAGGCTGACAGGAAGAATATGAGAAAACGATAAGGAAAGGTATTTTGTGTATGCCGTCATTTTTTAAGCAAAAGAAAAATACCGAAACGAAAGACAGCCAGAAACAAGAAGATAAGAATCAGCAGAAGAAAGAAGAAGGGCCGATTCTGGCTTCTTCAAGTTTGGCGAAAAATGTGGCGGACATGAAGAAGAAAGTCGGAAGCAGCTCTGATGTCATCATTCGGGAAGTGAAAGCAGGGGAACAGGATGATGTTCACCTGGCCATTATTTATATCGCGGGTCTGGTCGATAATAACACGATACATGAATCGTTAATCGAGCCTTTGATTCAGGACCAAACCATCCAAAACGCCCATGCGATAAAGCAGATCCTTGAAAAAACGCTTCCACTGGGCGGAGTAAAAGCTGAAAAGAGCTGGGACAAGCTGTTCACTGAATTGATGCTTGGAAATGCGCTGGTTTTTGCGGACGGTTCTGATGAGGCGCTTATCTGCAGCACCCAGGGGGGAGAGCACCGTTCCATACAAGAGCCGAGCACCCAGATGTCATTCCGGGGCCCGCGCCAAGGGTTTACAGAGTCTTTGCAAACCAATATTTCCATGATTCGGCGATACATTAAAAATCCCAATGTATGGGTCGAAAAAATGAAAATCGGTTCTGTAACAAATACGGATATCGCGCTGATGTACATTCACGGCATTTGTGATGAAAAGGTGCTGAAGGAAGTGAGGCAGCGCCTGAAAAAAATAGACATTGACAGTATTTTAGAATCCGGATACATCGAGCAGCTGATCGAAGACGAAACGTTTACGACGTTTCCGACCATGTATCACACGGAACGCCCTGACGTCGTCGCAGGAAATCTATTAGAAGGAAGATTTGCAATCGTTGTGGACGGAACACCGTTTGTTCTGATTGCCCCAGCCTTATTTATTCAATTTTTTCAGTCGGTTGAAGATTATTATTCACGCTTTGACATTGCGACAAGTATACGAATTCTGCGGATATTTATCTTTTTTATTTCACTTGTCGCACCTGCTGTTTATGTGGCAGCCACGACGTTTCATCAGGAAATGATTCCGACACAGCTGTTAATCGTCATTGCTGCCCAGCGGGAAATCGTTCCGTTTCCGGCCGTTGTTGAAGCCATCACAATGGAGGTTGCTTTTGAGATTCTCAGGGAAGCTGGGGTCAGACTGCCGAGGGTTGTAGGATCGGCTGTTTCGATTGTAGGCGCGCTAGTTATCGGCCAAGCTGCTGTTCAGGCTGGTATCGTGTCTCCGGCTATGGTCATCATCGTTGCCATAACGGCAATTGCCAGCTTTGCAACCCCGGCGTTTGCCATGGCGATATCTGCCCGCCTCATTCGGTTTATGTTTATCATTGCTTCTGCCGTAATGGGTTTTTACGGGCTGGTATTAGGGATTATTATGATGTTTGTTCATTTATGCAGTCTGCGTTCCTTTGGTGTTCCTTATATGTCGCCGCTTGCGCCCTTTTCTTCACAAGGCGTGAAGGACACGCTCTTCCGTGTTCCTTGGTGGGCCGACCAGAAAAGGCCCGAATCCATCAGCAAAAAAGATAAGGTCCGTCAGGGGAAAGACCAGCGTCCTCAGCCGGATGGTTCACGCGGAATGGTGAACAAAGAGTTGAGAGAAGGAGATCAAGATGATACGTAAACGTGTACTAGCCGTTATCATGCTTTTGAGCATCATTGTGCTGCCCGGCTGCTGGGATAAGCGTGAGCTGACAGATCTTGCGATTATTTCGGCAATCGGCATTGATCGGACAAATGAAGGGAATTACGTACTGCACTTTCAGATTATTAATCCCGGAAACGTCGCCGGAGGGCTTCAGGGCGGCGGTGCGGGAGACAGGCCGCCTGTATCCGTCTATTCCATAGTAGGCGACAACATGACGGAAGCGCTCAGAAAAGCCTCTATGAAAATATCCAGGCGGCTTTATTTTGCCCATACCAACCTGGTCGTGATCAGTGAAAAGCTGGCGAAAGAGGAAGGTTTGAATTTTGTGTTAGATAACCTTGACCGCGATACGGAATTCAGGACCACAGCAACGATTGTCATCGCCCATAAAACGAAAGCCGAAAATATCGTCAAAACGCTTACGCCGATTGATAAAATTCCTTCCAATAAAGTCAATAAAACACTCGACTTCACGCAAGCGCAATATGGGCGGGTGATTAAAACCAGTATCCAAGATGTCTTGAAAACACTTGCTATTACAACAGAAGCGCCGGTGATCCCCGGATACAGGATGATCGGGGATGATAAAAAAGGAGTCAGCCTGGAAAACACACAGGCGACTGACCCGCAAGCCATTCTTCAGGCGGACGGTTTGGCGGTATTCGATAAAAGAGGCCATTTAAAATATTGGATTGAAGATAAGGACAAAGTTGGGGTTGTCTGGCTTAAGAATCAAATCCAGCATACGTTTATTAATGCCGATTGGAAGAAGACAAAAGATGCGGTAAGCTTACAGGTCACGCATCAGACAACAAAGCTTAACCCGGAAATACGAAACGGCCGTCCCCGCATTCATGTTCACGTGACGGTTGAAGGCATAATAGACGCAGTAAAGTATCCATTTCATTTGTCTGACCCAAAGGTGTTAGCCGATATCGAAAAAGCACTCAATAAACAGCTGGAAAAGGAAATCAGCCATGCAGTTGAAAAGATAAAGGAACATAAAATCGACTTTATCGGATTCGGAGACACGATATACAGGAAGTATCCGAAGCAGTGGAAAAAAATGAGGGATACATGGGACAAAGAATATTTGCCTGATCTGCCTGTCGATATAAAGGCGGAGACGTATATCAGAAGAACGGGGCTGCGAAATAATCCGCTCAGAAACCAGCTTAATCATGAATAGGTCAAGAAAGGAGTAGTGACAGATGGAAAAAGCCAAAATCAGCATTAGGCAGCTGTTTGTCATGATGATCATTTTTGAGCTGGGCAGCTCCTTATTGATTACACCGGGAACGATGGCGGGCCGGGATGCCTGGATAGCAGTGCTGTTAGGCTGTGCAGTTGGTTTATTTCTTTTTTACTTGTATCAGGGGATCTATCAATGCTATCCGGAGTTCTCCCCGAAAGAATACATGGATGATATGCTCGGCAAAAAGCTGAGCTGGTTCTTTTCGTTTCTTTATATCTTATATTTTGCATATATTGCCGCCCGGGTGCTGCGTGATTTCGGAGAAATGCTGCTGACGTTTGCTTACCATGATACTCCGATTATCATCGTGAATGCTTTACTAATGGTGGTCAGCATATATGCCGTCAGAAAAGGAATTGAAGTGCTGGCGCGGGCGGGCGAGCTTCTCTTCGGGGCAATGTATCTATTGGGTGCGCTCGGTCTCGTGCTGATCATTGTATCGGGTTCCATAGATCTGAAAAATTTAAAACCGGTTTTAGCAGACGGGATTTTCCCTGTTATTCATTCTGTTTTTACACAAACCATGTACGTTCCGTTCGGTGAAATTGTTTTATTTGTAATGATTTTCCCTAATCTCAATGATCGCAAGAATGTCAAAAAAGTGGGGATGCTCGCTACGGTCATCAGCGGATTGATTGTGGCGCTTACCGTAGCGATTAATATCAGTGTGCTTGATGTTGATCTGACATTGCGATCGCAGTTTCCGCTTTTAAGTACGATTCAGACAATCAAAGTGGAAGAATTTCTGGATCGGCTTGATATCTTTTTTATGCTGGCACTGATTATCGGCGGCTTCTTCAAAGTCAGCCTCTATCTGTATGCGGTGGTGGTGGGTGCGTCCACTCTTTTTAAGGAAAAAAATCCTTCACAGTTGGCATATCCAATGGGACTGGGCATACTCATCCTCTCTATCGCAATTGCCACCAACTTTTCAGAGCATCTAAATGAAGGGCTGAAAGTAGTGCCGCTGTACATTCATTTGCCCTTTCAAGTGCTGTTTCCATTATTTCTGTTTATCCTCGCTGTTTGGAAAAAGAAGAGAAGAGAGAAGTCAAAGCAGGCTGAAAAACAGAAACAATAAAAAGAGCGGGGGGATGCAGCCGCCGCTCTTTTTACGTTCACTTCTATATAAAAGGGGGATATAGGTTGCGCCCCTGTCTGCACTGGCAGAGGCGCGTTTTTGTTAGACGACTGCGGCGTTTTCCGTCACAGTAAAGCTTCCTCGTGAAAGTCTGATGTTAGTGTCAGAGACCCTTGCAATTTGTTCATCATGCGTCACCATGATGATGCATTTATTTTCTTTGTGCGCCAAATCCTGAAAGAGCCGCACAATTTCTTTTGACGTATCCTCGTCAAGGTTTCCGGTCGGTTCATCGGCTACGATCAAGTCCGTGTCACAGCAAAACGCTCTTGTAATGGAAACACGCTGCTGCTGTCCGCCGCTTAATGTCAGCACCTTTTGCCGGGCTTGTTTTTCATTTATGCCGACCTTCTCCAGCATCTCCAACGCATATGCTTCTTTGTTCTTTTCCTTTGAACCTGTGATTTCCATGGCGGTTGTCACATTTTGCAGAGCTGTCATATATGGAAGCAGGTTGTACGCCTGAAAGACAATGGATACGTATTTATTTCTGAAATTCGTCAATCCGATTTTGGAAACAGCTTTTTCGTCATAAAGGATATGTCCTTCTTTAGGTGTGTCAAGTCCGCCTGCCAGAGACAGGAAGGTCGTTTTTCCTGTCCCTGATGTGCCGACAATTGTATAAAATTTACCTTTTTCAAAGCTGATATTGATATCCTGAAACAAGGGCTGGCTTTTGTCTTTATACCAGTAGCCGACTTGTTGAAATTCTAATAAGCTCATTCGTTTCGCCTCTTTCTATTCCTGTTTTGTCAATATCGTTTTCGGGTGGAGCCGCAGTACTGAAATAGACGGCAGCAGCGTTGCAATGACAGCGATTAACATTCCGATTCCGCCGAGAACAAGCATATCGTTCATCGAAACTGCCACATTCAGTGAATCAATGACGTCCGCGTTTGAAGAGCTTTGGCCGAACATTCCGTGGCCCATGCCGCCCCCGCCGCCGGGCATTTGGCCGCTTGCGGTTTGTGTTGAATCAGTTGATGAACTGATCTGCTGGGATAACAGCTGATTGCCGAGCTGGTTGGCGACCAGATTTCCAGTCACTGATGCAATGCCGATGGCCACAACAGCCACGATCAGAATCTCAGTTAAGAACTGGCCAATCAGCTTCCACCGTTTTTCACCGATCGCCATTAACACACCCATCTCATATTTGCGCTCTCTGATTGACATCATGACAATGAGGCCAAGAATGACAGCGCCTGCCACTGATACAAGGTACACAACGTTTTTAGAGAAAGAAGCTACATTTTCGATCGGACCGACCATTTGCTGGTAAAGCTGATCGTTTGTATTTAATGTAAACGTATCAAAGTCAATTGACGTTTTCTTCGCTGCTTTTACGAATGCATCAATATGTTCAGCATCGTCCATATCATAAACAGCTGAATCAATCGTGTTTTTATAATCGTCACCTTTCAGCGCCGCTGTTGCTGTGTAAGGCGTGTAAAGCTTATTGTAAGGATTTAAGAATGAGAAATTCTGGGCTTGGTCATCGCCTGAAGACGTTGTTTTATAAATACCGACAACCTTCAGTTTGACTGTTGTATCTTCGTCTGTTGCTGATTCAATTGTGATGGAATCCCCAACGCTTACATCATTTTCTTCTGCTAATGTTTCATTGATCACTGTGACGTTTTTGCCGACATCAGATTTTGTAATCGCGCGCCCGTCTGTGATTTTTGAATCTCCGTCAGAGAATTCCTCTAACAGCGACGTGCTGATGACGCCTTCAATCGAAAGATCGGCTTGAACCATTTGTTTTCCGCCTTGCATTGGAGCGCCTTTTGTATCGCTTGAGCTTGAGTCTGTGGTCGAATCACTAGAGCTTGAGCTTTCAATCGCATCGAAGTTTCCGGCGTTGGCTGAAGCTGATGTAATGAAGTTGTAGCTCTTCACATGATCAAGCGTTGTCAGCTTATTGGCATCAGACACTTTTATCGGTGTAGATTCGAAGCTGCGTTTTTCACCGCTGTCCTTCTGCTTCTCCATTTGTTTTTGCCGGTCAACTTGAAGCGTTACGGTTCCGCCCAGCTCCTGTCTGGCAAGGTCGCTGGATTTTTGAGCTGCTGACTGGATCGTGAGGCCAGACAGAACAAATATACAAATCACTGTAAACACAAATAACTGCAAAAACGTTTTTCCTTTTTTGGCCTTCATGTTCCAAAAAGCCCGTTTGATAAAATTCATTTATGTTCCCCCGTATAGGTATTTTTATGGATAACACCGCCTGTGAGACTGGCCCGCTTGTTGATAAATTTATAGTAGTCCAAAGGTATGAAAAAAATATGAACAATCTATTTCTAGTTGATGAAATAAAAACTAACAATTGTGAAACCTAAAATTCTCTGTATAAAATGGTGCTATTATATAGAAAAGCATCAAAACAATCGGAGGATCCAATGAAAATTTTAATGATAGAAGATAACGTTAGTGTTTGTACGATGACAGAGATGTTCTTTTTTAAGGAAGGTTTTGAAGCTGAATTTGTTCATGACGGTTTAGAGGGGTATCAGCGCTTTGCGGAAGAGAATTGGGATTTGGTGATTCTGGATATTATGCTTCCGTCTATGGACGGCGTAACCATCTGCAGAAAAATAAGAGAGACAAGCACGGTTCCGATTATCATGCTGACTGCCAGAGACACCGAATCAGATCAGGTGATCGGCTTTGAGATGGGTGCGGACGATTATGTGACGAAGCCATTCAGCCCGCTGACATTGGTTGCCCGCATCAAAGCCGTGAACAGAAGATATCAGGCGACGGGCAAGGCGGCAGCGGAAGAAGATACGATTGAATCGGAATGCTTTAAAATTAATAAAAAGACGAGAGAAGTATTTTTAAACGGGGAGCCTGTTGAAAACCTCACGCCTAAGGAATTTGACCTGCTTTATTACCTTGTGCAGAACCCGCGGCAGGTGTTTTCCAGAGAGCAGCTGCTTGAGCAGGTATGGGGCTATCAGTTTTACGGAGACGAACGGACTGTCGATGTTCATATTAAACGGCTGCGGAAAAAGCTTGCAAGTGAGGACAGGCCTTTCCTATATACTGTATGGGGAGTAGGGTATAAATTTGATGAGGATTAAATATTTGTATCAGCTGCTGCTGAGCCATGTCAGCATATTAATTTTAGCATTTGTTATCATTATTTCTCTTTTTTCTCACTTCGTGAAAGAGTTTGCCTACCAAAATAAAGTAGAGGAACTGACGTCATATGCGGTGCAGATTGCAAGCGAATTTCAAACCGGCCAGGTTGATATGCGCCGGCTGTACCCATATCAGGATATATTACGCACAAGAAAGACACAGTTTATTATCTTTAATGAAGCACAGCAGCCTTATTTTCACCCTGAAGACTTTCACCCACGGGAAAAGCTGAAGAAAGCGGAGTGGGAGAAGCTGAAAAAAGGGCAGGTGGTCATGAACAGAGCGGATGGCCGTTTTAACGATGAGGTTTCCCTTGTTGCACAGCCGATTTTTGTTAACAATGAATTTAAAGGCGCGGTACTGCTGATTTCTCCAATCAGCGGCGTAGAGCAAATGATTAACCAGGTCAACCTCTATATGTTTTACGCGATAATCAGCACGCTTGTCATTACCATTCTCGTCAGCTGGCTGCTTTCCAAATTCCATGTGAAACGCATTCAAAAGCTGAGAGAAGCAACGGATAAAGTAGCTTCCGGCGACTATGACATCCACTTGGAAAACGGCTACCGGGATGAAATCGGGGTGCTGGCGTCTGACTTTAATATCATGGCGAAAAAATTAAAGCAGTCGAGGGATGAAATCGATCGGCTTGAGAAGCGGAGAAGGCAGTTTATTGCCGATGTATCTCATGAATTAAGAACGCCGCTGACAACCATTAACGGTTTGGTTGAAGGGCTGGACAGCAATACGATTCCAGAGGAGAATAAAGAAAAATGCTTCTCGCTCATCAGTGAGGAAACGAAGCGAATGCTGCGGCTTGTAAAAGAAAATCTCGATTACGAAAAAATCAGATCACAGCAAATCACCCTGAACAAGCTTGACGTTCCGCTGATTGAGGTATTCGAAATCATGAAAGAGCACCTTGAACAGCAGGCGGAAGAAAAGCAAAATAAGCTGATGATTCAGGTGGAGGACAGCGTGATCGTTCATGCCGACTATGACCGGTTAATTCAAATCCTCGTGAACATTACAAAAAACAGCATCCAATTTACGCAGCACGGTGACATTTGGCTGCGGGGAACAGAAGGATATAAAGAGACCATTATCGAAATTGAAGATACGGGAATCGGCATTTCAAAAGAGGATATCGAGCATATTTGGGAGCGGTTCTACAAAGCTGATATTTCAAGAACGAACACGGCGTACGGAGAATACGGCCTCGGCCTCTCCATCGTCAAGCAGCTGGTAGAAATGCATCAAGGTACAATAGACATTAAGAGTGAACAAGGGAAAGGCACAACATTCATTATCCGCCTTCCTTTACCTGCAAAATAGCAATCAATCATGTAAGGCGGCGGAATATCGTCAGATGCTGCCGCCTTCTTCTTTCTAACATCG
Source organism: Bacillus sp. AF23 (assembly GCF_020861455.1). Lineage (NCBI taxonomy): Bacteria > Bacillati > Bacillota > Bacilli > Caryophanales > Bacillaceae > Bacillus > Bacillus sp. AF23. The sequence goes on along the minus strand of NZ_JAJHVY010000027.1, from coordinate 102,529 downwards.
CTTCGGTATTCCTTTTTTTATTGCGTGCTCCCGAAATAAAGATTGCGTGTTTTTCGGGTTAGGACAGTCTTTAAACATGATAAAATATGACATAAACAGTTTTTGATGGGAGAGGGTGAAGGAATGAAGAGCGGGGTAATTCCTTCTTCAGCGGTCGGTCAAAAAATTAACGAGTGGTACAAATATATCCGGACCTTCAGCGTGCCGGATGCCGAGGTGCTAAAAGCTGAAATCCAGCAGGAACTGAAACACATGCAGCATGATTCCAACTTGCTGTTATATTACTCACTAATGGAATTTCGCCACCAGCTTATGCTTGATTATCTCGAGCCGCTGGAGAAATTAAATATCGAAGACCAGCCAAGCCTGTCAGAATTATCACGAAATATAGACAGCAACCAAGCTGATCTGAAAGGGCTTCTCGATTATTATGTGAATTTTTTCCGCGGAATGTATGAGTTTGATAAGCGGGAATTTATTTCTGCCATTACATATTATAAACAGGCGGAGAAAAAACTTTCTTTTGTTTCCGATCATATTGAACGGGCTGAATTTTATTTTAAAATCGCGGAAGCTTATTATTATATGAAGCAAACGTACTTTTCATTGATTCATATCAAAAATGCATATGAAATTTATGTAGAGCAGGAAACCTATAATGTTCGGATTATCCAATGCCATTTTGTGTTCGGGGTTAACCTCATGGATGAGAGAAATTTTGAACAAGCCGCACGGCATTTCAAATTGGCGCTGGAGATGGCGGAAGCGGAACAAAAAGCCCAATTGGTCGGAAGAGCATTTTATAATTTAGGGCTGTGTTATTACAATCAAGACCTCCTCGACCCTGCCATTGAACATTTTGAGAAAGCGGTTTCCACTTTTGAAAACAGCAGAATCACCAATTCTCTGCCTCAAGCATATTTTTTAATAACACTTATTTATTATAAACGCGGAAAACATGAGAAGGCCTCGGAATATCACAAGAGGGGCTATGAATATGCTAAAGAAACAGACGATACAGATTACGCGGTAAAATTTGAGTTTTTACAATCCCTATATCAGGCACAGCCCAATACAGAAGGAATCGAACGATGTTTCCGATATTTAAAAAATAAAAATATGTATGCTGATATAGAGGATTTAGGCCTAGAAGTAGCAAAATATTACTATGAACAAAAATGGTTTGAACTGTCTGCTTCCTACTTTCTTAGAGTTGAAGAGGCAAGAAAACAAATACAAAGGAGTGAAGGTTTGTATGAAATTGAAATCTAAGTTATTTGTTATTTGTTTGGCTGCAGCAGCTGTTTTTACAGCGGTTGGCGTCTCTGCACATGCTGAAGCATCCGACTTTCATGTCACAGAAAGAGGAATGACGTAAGAACCAGGCCCCTTCTCAATAAGAGAAGGGGTTTTCTTTTAAAGATACAGCAACGCAGGATATGGACCTTACGGCGCCGCCTGATTCATGGAGATTCCTTTTTCTTAGTAGCCTCCGTTAAAAAATGCAGTTCCCACGATAATTAAGAGGATAAATAACACAACAATCAAAGCAAAAGAGTTTCCGTAACCAGACATCTGTGCCACCTCCTTGTGAGATTACTTTATGATATGCTGCATAAACGCGGTGGACAGGGCTTTCAGGATATAGATTGAAAAATAAAGAAAACAACTAAAAAACGCCGCATGACAATGGTATTGTCTTACGGCGCTGTACTGCAGACTTAGAAGCCTCTTGTAAATGCAGTACCGACGATAATTAATAGAATAAACAATACAACGATCAAAGCGAAAGAACCGATGCCGTAACCGCCGCCGTTAGCGTATCCTGACATAAGGCTTCACCTCCCTATGATGGATACTGCAAAATATGCGGACATGGCCGGATTGATAGGGATAATAGTGGACAAGGCAAAAAAATGAACAATTCGGCTATCGCGGCGGGCAATATAAAAAGCGGGCCCTGCCGCCCGCTTTTATGTATAGATTAAGAGACCAGCACACCCGCGAAAAACTCCCGGTATAATGCTTGGACGGCTTTTCTTTCTTCGGCTTCCTTTACGCCGAACATCATGCTCACTTCAGAAGATCCTTGGTTAATCATTTCGATATTCACTTTCGCCTCTGATAAGGCTTTGGCCGCTCTTGCCGTTGTGCCGACATTATGGCGCATTGCTTCTCCTACAACCATAATCAGCGCCAGATTGTGCTCGACAATGACTTCATCGGCATGAAGGTTCTCTTTAATCTGCTTCATTACGCTTCGTTCGGCCGAAGCATCCATTTGGCCCTGTCTTAAGATGATCGTCATGTCATCAATTCCCGATGGAACATGCTCATACGTCAAACCGTGTTCTTCTAGGATTTGAAGGGCTCTGCGGCCAAACCCGATTTCTCTGTTCATTAAATACTTGCTGATGTAAATGCTGCAAAAGCCGGTATCGCTGGCAATGCCGACGACAGGACCGTTAGTGTTATCGCGTTTGCTGACGACACGAGTCCCGTTCGCCGACGGGTTGTTCGTATTTTTGATCTGCACGGGAATGCCCGCTCTGAAGGCCGGAATGAGCGCCTCATCGTGAAACACTGAAAAGCCTGCGTACGACAGCTCGCGCATCTCTCTATATGTCAGCTCGCTGATTTCCTTTGGATTCTCAACAAAAGACGGATTGACAGAGTACACAGCATCCACGTCCGTAAAGTTTTCGTACAAATCGGCTTGAAGTCCGTTGGCAAGAATCGAGCCTGTAATATCAGAACCGCTCCGTGAGAAAGTCATCACATCGCCATCCTTGCTGAACCCGAAAAAGCCGGGGAATATGATGAGGCCTTCACGCTCTCTCAGCTGAAAGAGATTTTGATACGATTCAGGCAGCACCTGCGCGTTGCCGGGTTCGTTTGTTACAAAAAGGCCGGCATCCTTTGGGTTCACATATTCCGCTTTCACGCCTTTGTGGCGGAAATAGGCGGCAATCAGCTTAGCGTTGTTATCCTCACCGCTTGCTTTGACTGCGTCCAAATATTGTACGGCATTGCTTTTATCTCCTTCTAAAAGCGTAAACAAATCATCACGGATTTTTTCTATAATACACGGCTCAAGCTGAAGCTCATTTGCGATCAGAGCATACCGTTCAATGACCGCTTCCGCCAGTTCAGGGGCGCTGCCGGATGATAAATACTGTTCAGCACATGCGATTAAGAGGTCAGTCACTTTCGTATCCTCGGAATAGCGTTTGCCCGGAGCCGAAACCACGACAGCTTTGCGCGCGGGATCTGAGGTTACGATTTGAAACACCTTTTCAAGCTGTGCGCCTGAAGCGAGTGAGCTGCCTCCGAATTTAACGACCTTCATGTTTACATCTCCTAATGTTTAAAATTTTCACACAAATTTAGTATTTATTATCCCTCTTTCAGTTCTGTAAATCAAGGAGAAATTTCTTTGTGGAATGAACATTTGTATTTATAGGGAGGAATTATGTCAGGTCTGATGACGAACTTGAAGCATAGTGAAGATAAATATGGTAAACAGACTAACGATTTGTGATGGAAAAGGGTTTGAATGATTAGTAAAATTGAATAGATAATGAAGTTAATATTTTTAAAGAATATTGACTAACACTAGAAAAATGGTAATATGTAAATGATAATGATAATCAATTACTATATGGCCATATCGTTTTGAGTCCTTGCGGAGTAGGAGATACGTTCTTTTTGCTGTGAGGATGTAAGGAGGCAGCATGAAGCTACGTTACTTATTTTTTCTGCTTATCATATTAGCAGTCACTTCTGTATTTATCGGCGTAGAAGATTTGTCGCCGCTTGATCTCTTTGATTTAAGCAAAGAAGAGGCGTCAACGCTCTTTGCCAGCCGTTTGCCGCGGCTGATCAGCATTCTGATCGCGGGCATGAGCATGAGCATCTGCGGCCTGATTATGCAGCAGATCACCAGAAACAAATTCGTGTCACCGACAACGGCCGGCACGATGGACTGGGCGAGGCTGGGAATCTTAATATCCTTGCTTCTGTTTACATCGGCAAGTCCTTTAATGAAAATGATGATTGCTTTTGTCTTTGCTTTAGTCGGCAATTTTCTGTTTATGAAAATTCTTGAAAAAATCAAGTTTAACGACACCATCTTTATTCCGCTTGTCGGTTTAATGCTCGGGAATATCGTCAGCTCAATCGCGACGTTTATCGCGTATAAATATGACCTGATCCAGAACGTGTCATCATGGCTTCAGGGGGATTTCTCCTTAGTTGTGAAAGGGAGATACGAGCTTCTTTATCTGAGTATTCCGCTTGTCATCATTGCCTATGTTTATGCGGATAAATTTACAGTGGCGGGTATGGGAGAAAGCTTTTCTGTCAACCTCGGCCTCAAGTATAAACGGGTTGTGAACATCGGGCTCATTATCGTATCCCTGATTACGTCACTTGTCATTTTGACTGTCGGTATGCTTCCGTTTCTCGGTTTAATCATCCCGAACATTGTATCGATTTACAGAGGAGACAACCTGAAAAACAGCCTGCCGCACACTGCGCTGCTGGGAGCGGTTTTTGTTCTGTTTTGCGATATATTGGGCAGAGTCATTATCTTCCCATATGAAATCTCGATTGGTCTGATGGTCGGAATCATCGGCAGCGGCATTTTCCTGTTTATGCTGTTAAGGAGAAAAGCGTATGCGTAACCAGATAAAAATTGCGTTGCTCGTTGGTATAGCCGTTGTATGTATCGGTTTGTTTCTGTTTTATGACTTAGGCAATTGGGATTACACACTGCCGAGAAGAATCAAAAAAGTCGCTGCCATTATGCTGACAGGCGGAGCGATTGCGTTTTCGACGATGATCTTCCAAACTATCTCGAATAACCGCATCCTGACGCCCAGCATTTTAGGCCTTGACTCTCTCTATATGCTGATTCAGACCGTCATCATCTTTTTGTTCGGTTCTATGAATATCGTAATCATGAATAAAAACATCAACTTCATCATCTCTGTTTTGCTGATGGTTCTGTTTTCTTTTGTTCTCTATCAGATCATGTTCAAAGGTGAGGGGAAAAATATCTTCTTTCTTCTGCTCATCGGAATCGTGTTCGGCACGCTGTTCAGCAGCCTGTCTTCCTTTATGCAGATGCTGATTGATCCGAATGAGTTTCAGGTTGTGCAGGACAAAATGTTTGCCAGCTTTAACAACATCAACACTGATTTGTTATGGCTCGCCTTCATCATCTTTCTGCTGACCGGTATCTATGTCTGGCGTTTCACGAAATTTTTTGACGTGCTGTCACTCGGCCGTGAACACGCCGTCAATTTGGGCATTAACTACGACAAAGTTGTCAAACAGATGCTGATCGTGATCGCGATCCTTGTTTCTGTTTCTACCGCGCTTGTCGGCCCGATTATGTTCTTGGGGCTTCTCGTCGTCAACCTGGCGAGAGAATTTCTGAAAACATATAAGCATTCATACTTAATCGCAGGTTCTGTTTTAATCAGCATTATTGCGTTAGTCGGGGGACAGTTTGTGGTTGAGAAAGTATTCACCTTCTCAACGACGCTGAGCGTTATTATTAATTTTGCCGGCGGGATTTATTTTATCTACTTGCTGTTAAAGGAGAATAAATCATGGTAGAGGTCAAAAATGTAAGCAAACAATATGGAGGCAAAGTTGTTCTTGAAGAGACGTCAGTCACGATTCAAAAAGGCAAAATCACCTCGTTTATCGGTCCTAACGGCGCCGGCAAAAGTACGCTGCTGTCTATTATGAGCCGCCTGACCAAAAAGGATTCCGGTGAGATTTTCATAGACGGAGAAGAGATCGGAACCTGCGACAGCAAAGAGCTTGCCAAAAAAATGAGTATATTAAAGCAGGCGAACCAAATCAATATCAGACTGACCATCAAAGACCTTGTCAGTTTTGGCAGATTCCCTTATTCACAGGGCCGGCTGACAGAGGAAGACTGGGTTCATATCAACCAGGCGCTCAGTTATATGAAGCTGGAGGAGATTCAGGATAAGTACTTGGATCAGCTGAGCGGCGGACAGTGCCAAAGGGCTTTTATCGCAATGGTCATTGCCCAGGACACGGATTACATTTTTCTGGATGAGCCGCTGAACAACCTGGATATGAAACATTCAGTTGAAATTATGAAACTGTTGAAACGGCTGGTAGAGGAGCTTGGAAAAACAATCGTGATCGTGATTCACGATATCAACTTTGCTTCCGTCTATTCCGATCATATCGTTGCTTTGAAAAACGGCCGAATCGTAAAAGAGGGGCCGCCGGAGGAGATGATTGAAACCTCTGTGCTCGAAGAAATCTACGATATGACCATCCCGATTCAGACGATTGATAACCAAAGAATAGGTGTTTATTTTTCTTAATATACAGAAGAGGTGAAGAGCATGAAAAAGTTTGCAATTCTATTCATCGCATTGGTGACGGCTGTTGTCATTTCCGCTTGCGGAAACCAAAGCTCAAGCAGCAAAGGTTCTGACACGAAGAAAGAACAAATGACGGTGAAACACCAGCTGGACAAAAACGGCACAAAAGTGACAAAGAACCCTAAAAAAGTCGTTGTATTTGATTTAGGAAGCTTAGACACATTAGATAAATTAGGTCTTGATGATAAAGTAGCGGGCCTGCCGAAACAAGCCCTTCCTAAATATCTGTCCAAATTCAAAGATGACAAATATGCTGATGTCGGAAGCTTAAAAGAGCCAGACTTTGAAAAAGTAGCGGAGTTAGACCCTGACCTGATCATTATCTCTGGCAGACAATCTGAGTCCTACAAAGAATTCTCTAATATTGCACCGACCATTTACCTTGGCGTAGATACAGCGAACTACATGGAATCATTTAAATCAGATGCAGAAACAATCGGTAAAATCTTTGATAAAGAAGATGAAGTAAAAGACGAGCTCGAAACAATTGATAACTCAATTGCGGATCTTAAGAAAACAGCTGAAAAGAAAAACAAAAACGGCCTTGTGATGATGGCGAACGACGGAAAAATCAGCGCCTTTGGTTCTAAATCAAGATACGGGCTGATCCACGACGTATTCGGCGTGACACCGGCTGATAAAAATATCAAAGCATCTACTCACGGACAAAGCGTTTCATATGAGTACATTTCAAAAACAAACCCTGATTACCTGTTTGTTATTGACCGCGGTACAGCAATCGGAGAAACATCATCTACAAAACAAGTCGTTGAAAACGACTATGTGAAAAACGTAAACGCCGTGAAAAATAATCATGTCGTTTACCTTGATTCAGCTACTTGGTACTTATCAGGAGGCGGACTTGAGTCAATGACGCAAATGATTAAAGAAGTGAAAGACGGGTTAGAGAAGTAAAACCAAAAAGAGCCTCCGCTCTCAAAGCGGGGCTCTTTTTTTATAGGATCAGCGTGCCGGCTGCTGTTCGGCAGGGCGCTGAGGTTTCTTTAATGTAAAGGATAGAAGTAAGCCGGCAAGCGCGATGCAGGCTGCCACAATAAAAGCGGCGTTCATGCCGTGCAGAGCGGCGTGTTTTACATTTGCGGTTCCTGCATGTGCTGCCTGGTTGCTCATCACGGATACCAGGAGAGCAGTTCCGATGGAGCCGCCGACTTGGCGAACCGTATTGTTCATCGCTGTTCCGTGCGGAATCAGGTGGCGCGGCAGCGCATTGATTCCGGCTGTTGTCACCGGCATCATAATCATCGCTGTCCCTAAGAGACGAACGGTATATAAAACGACAATCCAAGCCAGTGACGTATGGTCAGTCAGCTGCATAAACGGAAGTGACGTCAGGAAGATGATACAGAAACCTGCAATCGCCAGACCTCTTCCGCCGACACGGTCAAAAATTCTTCCGATAATCGGTGACATGAAGCCCATCACAATGGCTCCCGGCAGAAGCATAAGCCCTGTATCAAAGGCTGTGACGTCTCTGACGTTTTGTGTATACAGCGGCAGAATGGTTTCCGTACCAATTAATAAAGCAAAGACAAGGGTTCCCAGCAGGGTTGTTAAGCTGAAGATACCAAACGTAAATACGCGGAATTCCAGCATCGGTTTTTCGAGCTTCATCTGTCTTGTAATAAATAAGAGCAGCGCGATCACGCCCACAAGCAGTGAAATCAGAACCGTTGAGCTGGTCCATCCGTAAGAGCCGACGCTTGAGAAGCCATAGAGCAGCCCGCCAAATCCAAATGTCGACAGGATCACTGATAAAATATCAATCTGTGTTTTTCTTAATGTCGTCACGTTTTTCATAAGAATGATAGCGAGAAGCAAATCGATCACGGCAAACGGAAGAATGATATAAAACAATGATCTCCACGAGAAAGCTTCTACTGCCCATCCTGAAAGAGTCGGTCCGATCGCAGGCGCGAAGGAGATGACCAATCCGACCATACCCATAGCCTGGCCGCGCTTTTCAATCGGAAAGATCGTTAAAAATACTGTCTGCATGAGCGGCATCATAATACCGGCTCCGGCCGCCTGAATGATACGGGCCGTCAGCAGAACCGGAAAGTTCGGGGCAAACGTGCCGACGATTGTTCCAGCAGTGAAAATACTCATCGCCGTAATGAGAAGCGTACGGCTCGTGAATTTTTCAATTAAAAACGCAGTAATCGGAATTAAAATACCGTTCGTTAACATAAATGAAGTCGTCAGCCATTGGGCTTGGTTTGCATCTATATGAAAATCCCTCATGATATGGGGGAGAGCGGTAATTAACAGTGTCTGGTTCAAAATGGCGACAAACGCCCCGGCTAACAAAATGCCGACAATGACAGAACGGTTAAACGGTTTTTTTTCAATACTTGTGTCCAATAAGATCCCTTCTTTTCTTTAAGTAATTAACAGTGTTTTTAACATAGAAATTTGCTGTGTTAAAACACCGGTTTGTTCCAGATAGCCAATCAGTGATTTCAGTAAAAAGGCGCGGGGCTCTTCCTTTTTTGCTTCCTCTTCCAGCATGGCTGCAGCGGATGCCAACTCATCGATATCATAATCCGCGGCGGGCAGGGAAGAGATGCCTTTATGTAATTCTTTCAGGCTTTCTGATAACAGGAGTGATTTATCCTTTGGCTGGTAGGAGGACGCCGATTGGATATAAAGCTCGATGGTCTCAGGCGGAAGCAGGGACTGCCGTGTTTCTTTGTTTTTGACAATCTGATTGAGGGTGCTGATGATAAACGCTGCGATCGGGTCAAGATCAAGCGGTTTTTCCTCTATTTTGATCAGCATTAAAAACTCACGCATCATGCCGTGAAGAATGATCACCAAATCCCATACAAACGGGAGAATGGTTTCTCCATACGCCTGGATCAGCGAATCGCGGTGCCAGCAGATAATCGTTGATCTGGTCTGATGGATATGCTGTTTTACACGGTCATTGTGCAGCTTGGGGTTTCCGTAGGTCAGCATATTAAAAAACTGCTGATTCCGCCTGAATCCTTCCAGCTCCATTTTGACCTTTTGAATCAAACGCTCCTCCGGTGTCAGCGCGGTATTTTCCTGCAGTCTTGACGCCGCGGCCACCATTTGCTTCTGGTTAAACGTCAGCAGCTCCAAAAGCAAATCTTCCTTCGATTGAAACAGCTTATATATCGAAGCTTTTGATATCTTACATTCTTCTGCGATTGCCTGCATGGAAACCGACGTAAAATCCTTTTCAGAAAAAAGCTTCCGCGCGGCTAACAAGATCTCTGTTTTTTTATCAAGCATCTCTTGGCTTCCTTCTTTCTTGAACAATAGAAAACCCATTGGTTCACAGAAAACCAATGAGTAACATTGATAAAATTTTACCAAATAAACAAAATGAAAGTCAATGGATTTTATCCGGACAATAAAAGGGGCCTGCCGGAATTCCGACAGGCCGGGTGTGGCTTATTTTTCAACTTTAAATCCTTGTGTTTCGAGCATTTCACGAATATGCGGATAGTACAGGCGCTCATAGTATGAGGCGATGCCTTGTGACCAGTTTCGTGTTTCTTTTCCGTTGGTCCGGTTTTTCATGTATTCGGACATTTGTTCATCATATGACTGAATGTGTGATGTCAGCTCGTCCTGCTGCAGATACGTTTCTTTGTGATAAACCGCTGCCTTTGGAAGACGAGGTTTTTTCGCTGAACGATCGGCAGGATGGCCGATGACAAGACCCGATACAGGGAACACGTATTTCGGAAGCTGAAGCAGCTCGATCAGTTCATTTGGATTTCCGCGAACCGCGCCGATCGGAACAGTGCCAAGTCCGAGTGATTCAGCCGCTGCCGTCGCTGTGCCAAGTGCGATGCCGGCATCAACTGCGCCGACAAGAACGGATTCTAGCCCGTTTGTGATTTCCATGTTGAAGTCATGCAGATCTTCAAGCGCAATTTTTGCCCGATTGAAGTCTGCGCAGAAAAGCAAGAAAACCGGAGCTTGGTCAATCCAAGGCTGTCCGCCCGCCAGCTCGGAGATTTTCTTTTTGCGCTCTTTATCCTGAATCGCGATGACGGTTACTTGCTGCCCGTTGATAGAAGAAGGGGCTGATTGCACCGCTTGTATAATGTGGTCCAGCTGCTCTTCTGGCACCGGCTCGTCCGTATAGCTGCGGATGGAGCGGTGATCTGTTAATGATTTGATTACTTCGTTCATGTGAGACATCCTTTCCTTACTCGCTGAGCTCTGTGCGTACAACATCAAGAGGAGCGCTCAGCAGTTCTTTGGCATTTGCTACAAATGCTTGGAAATGCGCAGTGTCATTGTGTGATTTCATCGCCGCTTCATCTTTCCATTGTTCAAGCATCACGAATGTATTTTCTTCGCCTACTTTTTCAAAAAGGTCGTATTGGGCGTTGCCTTCCTCGGCTCTTGAATGTTGAACGAGCGATTGTGCCTCGCTCAAGAATTCTTCGCGTTTTTCGGGTTTTACTTTCATATAAGCTTGTAATACGATCATGTAAATCTCCTCCATTTGCCTTTAAAATTTATTGTTCGAATTTGATCGAACTAAATGTACCATGTAATCAAAATCAGGTAAAGGAAAAACCCTCAAATAGTAAAATTGTCATTCTAATTGTTGTGTGATACATTTGTGTCATGAACATTCCAAACCATCCACAAATAGAAACGTTGCAGCTGACAAAGGTTCTTCACGCACTGAGTGATCCGCTTCGTTTAGAGCTGGTGAAGCAATTGGCCGAAGCAAAAGAGAAAACGTGCAGCACCTGTGCTGATGTACAGGTTGCAAAGTCGACCTTGTCCCACCATTTTAAAGTATTAAGAGAATCGGGCATCGCTCAAGTACGCATAGAAGGAAAGCGCCGTTATTATTCGCTTCGCACAGAAGATCTTGAAAGGGCATTTCCGGGCCTGCTTGAAGCAGTGCTGAACGTGGACCAGGAGCGCTGGTAAATCAATCCCCTGAACCGGGGATTTTTTTATGTCCATAAACAGCGCGGCGAAGTCTTTGTACACCTTCCTGAATGTCCTCTTCCCTCAGCCGTGCAAAGCCGATAATAAGCGCGGGTTTGTCCGGCTGCGGACGGCTTTCTTTTAAGCGAAACCGGCTCATCCCGAAGATTTCAAGCTGCTGGGCGGCGGCATGCGCGAGGATCTCTTGTTCCGTGCGGCAGGTGTAAAATTCAGTGACGAAATGCAGTCCCGCATTTGCCCCTTTTACCGTAATCTCCCCTCCAAACTCTGATTCTAATGCGCGGATGAGGCGTTCTCTCTTTTCTTTATAATGCTGCTTCATTTTTTTTATATGCTTCTGATATTCTCCGGACTCGATAAATTCCTGCAGGGCGAGCTGGGTGAGCGACGAGCAGGTCTGCAGGTCATAGCCCCGCTTTTTGTATACCCGTAACAGCTTCGGCGGCAGCACCATGTAGCTGATCCGCAATCCGGGGAGAAGTGATTTTGAAAAGGTGCCCATATAGATGACGTTTTGAAAGCGGTCGAGGCTTTGGAGCGCCGGGATACTGTCTACATCATATTTAAATTCGCTGTCATAATCATCCTCAATAATATAGCGGCTCGGCTGCTCCGCTGCCCAGTTCAGCAGCTGAATTCTCCGGGACACAGGCATAATTGTCCCGGCCGGGAATTGATGCGAAGGGGTAGTGATTAATACATCAGGCTTCTGTCTGATGATTTCAGAAATGGATATCCCTTTTTCATCAAGCATAATCGTCTTCACTTGTTTTCCGGCATGTTGCAAAAACTGGTACATTCGCCTGTAACCAGGCTCCTCCATCGCATACACTGCATCCTGGGGCAAAAGCTCAGTCAGCAGCTGCATCAGCACCTGGGTGCCCGCCCCGATGACGATTTGTTCCGGCCGGCATTTCACGCCCCGCGTTAGAGAGATGAGCCTTGTAATGGCGGCTCTTACCTCATATATGCCTTGCGGATGAGACATGTCGCCGAGCGTGCGGTATGAGCGGGCAGCCGCTTTTTGCTCACAGCGAAACCAGCTTTTCATTGGAAAATGATCTGTATCGGCACTCATATGTGAAAAAGATATCCAATCGCTTTGATCGATATGAACCTCTTTCAGGTCATCCGGCAGTGAAAATGAGGGCTGTTCCTCAGTAGAAAATGTGTCCAGCTGTTCCACGAAAAAACCCTTTCTTTCTTCAGCGTACAAATACCCTTCGGCGAGCAGCTGCTGATAGGCTGAATTCACAGAGTTTACGCTGACCTTCAGCTTTTCAGCCAGCTCTCGTTTGGAGGGAACCTTCGAGTGGGGCAGCAGATTACGGCTGAGGATTTCGTTTTTCAGCTTTTGATAAATCTGCTGATAGATATAATCCGCTTTTTCTGAGCGATCGAGAGTGATTGTGATGTCCATTGCGGTGTCTCCTTCTGGTACCATCAAAAAGTTATAATTGGTACTTTTCATCATACCAAAAAGAAGTCAGAATGGTAAGAAAATAATGACATTGGGGGAATTCACATGAGCCAAACAACGGCATCAACTTTCACTACAGCAGAGTGGCAGCAAAAACGGGACCGATTTGTCTCAAAAGGTGTGAGCAACGGAAACCGCAGCCTGGCGGTAAAAGGAGAGGGAGCAGAGCTGTATGATTTGGACGGCCGGAGATTTATTGATTTTGCTGGCGCTATTGGAACTTTAAACGTCGGACACTCGCATCCGAAGGTGGTAGAAGCTGTGAAGCGGCAGGCGGAGGAGCTGATCCATCCGGGCTTTAACGTCATGATGTATCCGTCTTATATTGAATTAGCTGAAAAGCTTTGCGGCATTGCGCCGGGCACTCATGAGAAAAAAGCGATTTTCCTCAATTCCGGAGCGGAAGCGGTGGAAAACGCTGTGAAAATCGCCAGAAAGTATACCAAACGCCAAGGCGTTGTCTCGTTTACACGCGGGTTCCACGGACGCACGAATATGACAATGAGCATGACAAGCAAGGTAAAGCCGTACAAATTCGGTTTCGGCCCATTTGCATCAGAGGTATATCAGGCGCCGTTTCCGTATTATTATCAGAAGCCTGACGGACTGAGTGATGATGCATATGACGATATGGTCATTCAAGCGTTCAATGACTTCTTTATCGCAGCAGTTGCTCCTGAAACGGTAGCGTGTGTTGTGATGGAGCCGGTGCAGGGAGAAGGCGGATTCATTATTCCTTCTAAACGGTTTGTGCAGCACGTCGCTTCCTTCTGTAAAGAACACGGCATCGTCTTTGTAGCCGATGAAATTCAAACCGGATTTGCCAGAACGGGCACTTATTTCGCGATCGAGCACTTTGATGTCGTGCCAGACCTGATCACGGTTTCGAAATCTCTTGCGGCTGGGCTGCCGTTAAGCGGTGTGATCGGACGCGCGGAAATGCTTGATGCGGCGGCGCCCGGAGAGCTCGGCGGCACGTATGCGGGAAGTCCGCTTGGGTGCGCGGCGGCATTGGCTGTTTTGGACATTATTGAAGAAGAAGGCTTGAATGAACGTTCTGAGGAAATCGGCAGGATCATTGAAGAAAAAGCGCTTGAATGGCAAACAGAATACCCGTTTATCGGTGACATCCGCAGACTTGGGGCGATGGCAGCAATCGAGATCGTCAAAGACCCTGAAACACGTGAACCTGATAAAGCGAAAGCGGCAGCCATCGCAGCGTACGCGAATCAAAACGGATTGCTGCTGCTGACTGCCGGTATCAACGGCAATATCATCCGCTTCCTGACGCCGCTGGTTATTTCAGATGACCTTCTGAATGAAGGGCTCCACATTGTGGAAGCAGGTCTGCGAGCTTAATCATTGGAAAGAGAACACACGGGTCTGCTATCATTTTAAGTAAATCCAAGAATAGAAAGGAATGTTCAATATGCCAGATCAATTAACGGTCTACAACCCGGCTACAGGCGAGGCGATCAAAACGATTCCTCAGCAATCAGCCAAAGAAGTAGAAGAAGCCATTGAACGTTCACATCAAGCGTTTACATCATGGTCTAAAACATCAGCGAACGAAAGAGCGTCTCTTTTGAAAAAGTGGTATGAGCTAATCGTTGAACATAAAGAAGAACTTGCAGATTTAATTACGAAGGAAAACGGAAAACCGTACCAGGAAGCTGTCGGGGAGGTGCTGTACGGCGCCGGTTATATCGAATGGTTCGCGGAGGAAGCGAAGCGTGTGTACGGAAGAACCGTTCCGGCTCCGACAACCGGAAAACGAATTGTCGTGACGCGCCAGGCAGTCGGCCCAGTTGCCGCGATTACGCCTTGGAATTTCCCAAATGCGATGATTACACGTAAAGCGGCGCCTGCTCTTGCTGCCGGCTGTACGTTTATCATCAAGCCGGCGCCTGATACACCGCTGTCAGCTTATGAACTTGCACGCCTCGCATACGAAGCGGGTATTCCAAAAGACGTGCTTCAGGTTGTCATCGGTGATGGCGAGGAGATCGGAAACGTTTTTACAAGCAGTCCGAAAATCCGCAAAATCACCTTTACAGGATCAACACCTGTAGGGAAAATCCTGATGAAAAACAGCGCTGATACTGTGAAACACGTATCCATGGAGCTCGGCGGACATGCCCCGCTGATTGTGGATGAAGATGCAAACATTGATCTTGCTGTTGAACAGGCAATGGTGTCTAAATACCGAAACGCGGGCCAAACATGTGTATGCGCCAATCGGCTCATCGTCCATGAATCCATCAAAGATGAATTTGCTGCGAAACTGAGCGAGCAAGTATCGAAGCTGAAGGTTGGAAATGGACTTGAGGAAGGCATAAACGTCGGTCCGATTATCAACAAAAGGGGCTTTGAAAAAATCGTCAGCCAAATTGATGATGCGGTTGAAAAAGGAGCGAAGGTTGTCGCTGGGGGCACTTATGAACGAAACGATGATAAAGGCTGCTACTTTGTCAATCCGACAGTGCTCGCTGACGTCGATACGTCTATGAATATCATGCACGAGGAAACATTCGGCCCTGTTGCGCCAATCGTCACTTTTACAGATATTGATGAAGCAATTGAGCTCGCCAACGATACACCGTACGGCTTGGCTGCTTATTTCTTCACAGAAAATTACCGCCGCGGCATTTATATTTCCGAGAACCTTGATTACGGAATTATCGGCTGGAATGACGGAGGACCGTCCGCGGTTCAAGCTCCTTTCGGCGGAATGAAAGAAAGCGGAATCGGCCGTGAAGGCGGTTCAGAAGGTATTGAACCATACCTTGAAACAAAATATATGTCCATCGGTTTATAAACGAAACAATTTGCTCCTGAAGAGCTGCCGGAAGATCCGGCAGCTCTTTTTTTGTTTCAGCGAATAAACACATCAATTCCAGCCAAAATAACAGCAAATACATTTTGAAAGAAGGTTCCCCAACAATGGATTTATTTCTGGCTCTTCTCCCGGCTTTGTTTTGGGGGAGCATTGTTCTCTTCAATGTTAAATTAGGCGGCGGGCCGTACAGCCAAACACTGGGAACGACGATCGGGGCGTTAATTGTTTCTATCGTTATTTATTTGTTTGTCCAACCCGTCTTGTCCATGCGCATTTTTATCGTTGGAATTATATCCGGCTTATTTTGGTCACTTGGGCAGAGCAACCAGCTCAAAAGCATTCAGTTAATGGGTGTGTCCAAAACGATGCCGATTTCCACAGGGATGCAGCTTGTTTCCACCTCACTGTTCGGCGTCATTGTTTTCCGAGAGTGGTCAACACCGATTTCGATTACACTTGGAGTCCTCGCTCTTATCTTTATTATTGTCGGTATCGTTCTCACGTCATTAGAAGATAAGAAAGACAAAAAAGATGGAGAGCCGAGCAACTTAAAAAAGGGCATTTTAATCCTTCTGGTCTCGACATTAGGTTATTTGATTTATGTCGTTGTCGCAAGACTATTTAATGTATCTGGATGGTCCGCCCTGTTGCCGCAGGCGATCGGGATGGTCATTGGAGGGGTCATTTTAACCTATAAGCACAAGCCCTTCAACAAGTATGCCATCAGAAATATTCTCCCGGGCTTAATCTGGGCAGGGGGAAATATGTTTTTGTTTATTTCTCAACCGAAAGTCGGCGTTGCCACAAGCTTTTCTCTCTCTCAAATGGGAATTGTCATCTCGACGCTTGGCGGTATTTTCATCCTGCGTGAAAAGAAATCAAAACGCCAGCTGATTGCGATTGCGATCGGGATTGCACTGATTATTGCGGCTGCCGTATTTTTAGGAATCGCCAAAACGAATTCATAACAGCTAAGGAGGATGAATATGTATCCGGATTTAAAAGGAAAAGTCGTCGCTATCACAGGAGCTGCTTCAGGATTAGGAAAGGCAATGGCCATTCGCTTCGGCAAGGAGCAGGCGAAAGTGGTCATCAACTATTACAGTAATAAACAGGATCCAAACGAGGTAAAAGAAGAGGTCATCAAGGCGGGCGGTGAAGCCATTGTCGTCCAAGGAGACGTAACGAAAGAGGAAGATGTGAAAAATATCGTTCAAACAGCGATTAAAGAGTTCGGCACACTCGATATTATGATTAATAATGCCGGTCTTGAAAATCCCGTGCCGTCTCATGAAATGCCGCTCAAGGATTGGGAAAAAGTCATCAGCACGAACTTAACGGGCGCCTTTTTAGGAAGTCGTGAAGCGATTAAATATTTTGTTGAAAACGATATAAAAGGAAATGTCATTAATATGTCGAGCGTACATGAAGTGATTCCGTGGCCATTATTTGTTCACTATGCGGCAAGTAAAGGCGGAATCAAGCTGATGACGGAAACATTGGCATTGGAATATGCGCCGAAAGGCATTCGTGTCAACAATATCGGGCCAGGCGCGATCAACACGCCAATCAATGCTGAAAAATTTGCTGATCCTAAGCAGAGAGCAGATGTAGAAAGCATGATTCCGATGGGATATATCGGTGAACCGGAGGAAATTGCGGCAGTGGCAGCCTGGCTTGCTTCGAAGGAAGCCAGCTACGTCACAGGCATTACGTTATTCGCGGACGGCGGTATGACACAATACCCTTCCTTCCAGGCAGGACGCGGATAAAACAAAAAAAGCGACCCAGAACTCATCTGGATCGCTTTTTCTTTAGGCACGCTTTTTCTTTACTAGAGCTGCAACAGATAAAATAATGGCTGCCGCAGACAGCACAATCGCTGTGATATCAAGAGCCGATGAACCTGAGTCTGCAGAAGCAGAATCATCTTTCGTTTGAGTGGCGCCATGCTCATCTGTTACTTCTTTGGCTGCGGTGATTTTTGTAATGGCATGAGGCGTATCCGCATCTTCATCGCCTGTCCATTCAACTATGCTGCCGTCTTTGTAATATTGATAGGCATCCCAAGCGGCTTCCTCCGCTTTATCAGGGTTTTTGGCAACAAAGGTAAACTGCTGGAACTGGCCTTCCTGAATGCCTCCGTCAGTGGCCTCCCACGTCACGGACACTGATTTGTCGTCGTGTTTGGCAGTAGACACCTTCCAGCCAGGAACCGGTTCGTATTGCTGGAACTCAACATTCTTTGGCATTTTTAAAACAACCTTTGTTGTCGGCTGATTTTTTTCGGAAGGAACTTTCATTGTGTAGGTCTCCCATGATCCTGTGGCGGATTCAGCCGGTTTTACAGACACGTGCGCGCTGGCAGGCGCCGTAAAGAATAAAAGAGAGCCGATAACAGCTGGACATAGTGTGAATGCGATTTTTTTCAACAACTCAAACACTCCTTTAATTTGTCTTTGTAAACATGATATTGATTTCGTTAAAGTCGCCGGTCAGTCCGTGGACTTTGATCTTCCAGTTTCCCTTTTCATTAATGGACAGGTTTTCAGTCTGGAAGATGCCATCTGTTTTTTCCTTCAATTGAAACGTGCTTTTGTTTTTATTGCCTGACAGTCCCGTTTTATAAACGGCCAAGGTGATTTGCTGAATGTTTTTTACTGGGTCTCCGTTATGATCGGTAACCCTGAGTTCAAACTCGTTTTTGCCGGGCTGGTTCGGGCTGATGCTGAGAGAAACACTTTGCCCGTTTTCAATCGCTTTGGTTTGATAAAACGGTTCCGGTGCAGGCTCAGGCGGACTTGGCAGACTTGTAAATACGGCAGCTGTGATCAGGACAGCGATGCCGATTGCCCATTCCGCTTTTAGCGTGCGGGTGATTTTGGACCCCTGCCGTTTTCTGGTGAGCAGAAAATGAATACCGCCCAGAATCAGCATCAAAACAAACAGTCCGCTTTTGACTAACAAGGCTTGGCCATACGCCGTATGGAACAGTGAGTCCATTGACCGAATGATGAAAAATCCATTGAGCAAGCCCGAGAACAAAATGACACCGACTGCTGTGAGCGCCCATGGAGAGAACCGTTTCACCGTCTCCCAAGCAAGTGTTTTGTCCGGCTGTCTCCACTCCTGTGACAGCAGTAAAACGATGGCCGCTATTCCGCCGACCCAGATGGAGGCGGCCGATAAATGAAGGAAATCCATCAGGATACCGACTGTCTTTTCTTCAACAACAGCGGCATGTCCGGTAAACGCTTTGGCAAGCAGGAGGCCGAAAAAGAAAAGGAGCGGCGCCGTCCAATATGCGAAGGACGCAAAACGCTTTTTGCGTAACACTGGGACGGCAGACAGGACAAGCAGTACATACAGCACGGCCTGAATCATCCAAATTGTGCCTCCCGCGGTTTCAAACAGCGTCTCCTTCATGTACCCCGGCTGAAAGGCATTGCCCCAGCCGCCGCCTGCATTCGCTTTTGTCTGTATCGGAAGCTGAAGCAGGAGCGCCAGCCCCAGCACAGTGACTGAGATGACAAGCAAACGCTTTGTCCGTTTGGCGAGTTTTTTTCCGTCCCCTTTATACCAAAAGAGATGGAAGAAAATGGTCCCGATAAACAGAGAAAAGGCTGTATACAGAATGGCGCGGTCTGCAGCTGTTCCCGGATTCAGGGTTGAGCCTGATGTTTTCTGGCTGCTGAATCCTCCATCCGCTTTTCCGATGCTGAACGGGATGACGCCGGAAACAGGATGCCCGTCTGCCGAAACGGCATTCCATTCCGCTCTGTACACGTCATGAGGCAGATTCTTTTTCAGCTTCACGGTCATAATGTGATTGTTGTCTTTTTTGATTTCTGTTTTGTCCGTATCCACCCGGTCGCCGTCTGAATTATAGACTTTAATGTAGTGAAAGCCCTCTTCAACCGGTTCATTAAATTCAATTTCCACCTGTGCGGGAGCGCTTTTTAATTCACTGTTTTCTCCGGGTGAAGATTTGACAATATAGGCGTGAGCAAAGCTTGTTTTCGGCAGGAAAACAAGAAAAAGCAGAAGTATGATCCACCATCTGTTTCGTTGCATTACTCAGACACCACCTTCCGCTAATTATATTGTGTTATTTCTTGGTGCAGGTGCAGTGCTTTTTTCTGTCTCTCAGCATGTCTTCCAGCGCTTGATCGAAGGTGCGGACGGTTCCGCCAAAGCCTTTTTGAAAACGTTCAGCATGGTCAAGAGTCGCAAACGGTATGGCCTGCGGCTGGCAGCAGTGCAGATTTAATTCAGCGTTTACAACAAAATAAGCCGAAGCGGCACTGACCGTAGTTTGTAACAGAAAGTCTTTGCAAATCAAATGAGAAACCTCTTCCGTTTTATCTGCATACCGCAAAAACGCGCAATGCGCGCAGCACAGCTGTTCAATGTCTTGTGTCACCGTGATCAGCTGGACCGAATAAGCCTGATTGGCCGGCTTTAGGCAATAGCTGCACGTGTGATCAGCCTGAGGCGCACGGACTGGGAGCGTGATGCCGCCGGCCGTTTTTATCACCTGGTTTGATTGGACAAGCTGATTCACATCTCTGTATACTGTCATTTCTGACACACCGAACCGTTGACTGATATCAGAAATTCTGAGCGTGCCTTCTTTTTTCAGCCACTCAAGTATGTGCTGCTGTCTATTAATCGGAAGCATTCATACATCCCCTTCATTAAGATCTTCTTAAGCGTAGAGGATTTCAAAGACCGAGACAAGTATGCTGGTGATAAAAAATGTGAAAATGTGTTGAACAGTAACAAAACGAAACAGAAGGGTCTCTGGTATAATGGACATATGAATGGAGAGTGAAAATACCATATGAAAGAAACAGTATGCCCGAACTGCGGCAAACCTTTGACAGGCGACATGGTCAGATCGTCAAATGTCCCGTGCCAATTTCGCTGCGGTCACTGCCGGGAACGGCTTTACGAATATAAAGTATCAGCTCCGATTATGATTGTGTCTTTGGCACTCATCGTGCTGCTTATTTATCTTTTGATGCTCCTTCGCAATGCGGCAGGCTCAATGATTCCGGCCGTTCAGCATGTGCCGATGGCTGTTTTTGCGCTTGTGTGCGCCTATCCTGTATTTATTGTGAGTGAACGGATGATCGCGAAGTATGTGATTCAAAACGGAAAGATTATTTATAGAGGAAAGAGAAAAGGCTCCTAAAACAGGAGCCTTTTTATTTTTAAAAAATTGTCACACCCATGTGCCAAAGTCCTCTTTACTTTCAATTGTGCACATACTGTAAGCGTTTTAATATAGAGTCAAAGGGAAGCATCATTCTCTGACATTATCATTCTTTTAGCGACAAACAAAACAGGGAGGGTTTATATATGCAGCAAGAACAGCAGCAAGGCGGCATGAAAGTGAAAGTTCAGCGCTTTGGCAGTTATTTGAGCGGAATGATCATGCCGAATATCGGCGCGTTTATCGCGTGGGGCATCATTACCGCTTTGTTTATTCCGGCGGGATGGTTTCCGAATGAGCAGCTGAATACGCTGGTCAGCCCGATGATTACGTATTTACTGCCGCTTTTGATAGCGTATACAGGCGGAAAAATGATTTACGACCACCGCGGCGGAGTCGTCGGTGCGACGGCGGCAATCGGAGTAATTGTCGGGTCTGATATTCCGATGTTTCTAGGCGCGATGATAATGGGGCCGCTGGGCGGATATCTCATTAAGCAAACTGATAAATTATTCAAGGACAAAGTAAAACAAGGCTTTGAGATGCTGATTAACAACTTTACGGCAGGAATTGTCGGCGCGGCTTTAACGATTCTCGCGTTTTATGCGATCGGCCCAGTCGTTCTGACGTTAAATCAATTACTGGCGGCCGGTGTAGAGGTCATTGTACACGCTAACTTGCTGCCTGTTGCAAGCGTTTTCGTGGAACCGGCGAAGGTCTTGTTCTTAAATAACGCGATCAACCACGGTATCTTAAGCCCGATTGGAATCGAGCAGGCAGCCAATACCGGAAAGTCAATTCTGTTTTTAGTTGAAGCAAACCCTGGACCGGGGCTCGGCATTTTGCTCGCGTATATGTTCTTTGGAAAAGGATCTTCAAAATCAACGGCTCCTGGAGCGGCAATTATTCATTTCTTCGGGGGGATTCACGAAATTTACTTCCCGTACATTTTAATGAAGCCGGCATTGATTTTGGCAGCGATTGCAGGCGGAGCAAGCGGACTCCTAACGTTCTCTATCTTTAACGCCGGTCTGGTCGCAGCATCGTCACCAGGCAGCATTATCGCATTGATGGCTATGACGCCAAGAGGCGGATACTTCGGCGTATTGGCAGGCGTATTGGTTGCCGCAGCCGTTTCGTTCATCGTGTCAGCTGTGATCCTGAAGTCTTCGAAAGCAAGCGAAGAAGATCTCGCAGCGGCAACAGAAAAAATGCAGTCCATGAAGGGGAAGAAAAGCCAAGCTGCAGCTGCTTTAGAGGCAGAACAAGCAAAAGCTGAGGAAGCGTCTGAGCTGTCTCCTGAAAGCGTCAATAACATTATTTTCGCATGTGACGCCGGAATGGGCTCGAGCGCGATGGGGGCTTCGATTTTAAGAAACAAAGTCAAAAAAGCAGACCTGGATATCAGCGTGACCAACACGGCGATTAACAATCTGCCGAGCGATGCGGATATTGTCATTACCCACAAAGACTTAACAGATCGAGCAAAGGCAAAGCTGCCGAATGCGACGCACTTATCAGTGGATAACTTCTTAAACAGTCCGAAATATGACGAGCTTATTGAAAAGCTAAAAAAGTAATCTCATAGAAAGAGAGTGATACTCATGCAAGTACTCGCAAAAGAAAACATCAAACTCAATCAAACGGTTGCAACAAAAGAAGAAGCGATCAGATTGGCGGGCCAAACGCTGATTGACAACGGCTACGTGACAGACGATTATATTGAAAAAATTTTTGAACGGGAAGAAACATCTTCTACCTTTATGGGGAATTTTATTGCCATCCCCCATGGCACAGAAGATGCCAAAAGCGAAGTGCTTCACTCAGGGATTTCAATCATTCAAATTCCTGGCGGAGTAGAGTATGGAGAAGGAAACACAGCCAAAGTCGTATTCGGCATTGCCGGAAAAAATAACGAGCATTTAGACATTTTGTCTAGCATCGCCATCATCTGCTCAGAAGAAGAAAACATTGAACGCCTGATTTCTGCGAAAAGCGAAGAAGATTTGATCGCGATTTTCAACGAGGTGAACTAGCATGATTGCCTTACATTTCGGTGCGGGAAATATCGGGAGGGGCTTTATCGGTGCGCTGCTTCACCACTCCGGCTATGAAGTGGTGTTTGCGGATGTAAATGACACGATGGTCGGCCTCCTTAATGAAAAACGGGCATACACTG
The DNA here is from genome assembly GCF_020861455.1 of Bacillus sp. AF23. Taxonomy (NCBI): domain Bacteria; kingdom Bacillati; phylum Bacillota; class Bacilli; order Caryophanales; family Bacillaceae; genus Bacillus; species Bacillus sp. AF23. The sequence continues at coordinate 79,405 of NZ_JAJHVY010000027.1, read as the reverse complement.
TTGAACTCGCAGAAGAAGGGCGTTCATCAGAGGTGATCGGCCCGGTCAGCGCCATCAACAGCGGCAGCCAGCCGGAGGAGCTGTATCGGCTGATCAATGAGGCGGCGCTCATCACGACGGCTGTCGGCCCGAATGTATTGAAGCTGATTGCCCCGTCTATCGCAGAAGGCTTAAGACGAAGAAGCTCTGCCGACACAATGAATATCATTGCCTGTGAAAATATGATTGGCGGAAGCAGCTTCTTAAAAAAAGAAGTATACAGCCACTTAACAGAGGCGGAGCAGGAGGCTGTCGGCAACACTGTCGGATTCCCGAATTCCGCGGTTGACCGGATCGTGCCGATTCAGCATCATGAAGATCCGCTCAAAGTGTCGGTTGAGCCGTTCTTTGAATGGGTCATCGACGAATCAGGCTTTATAGGGGAAACACCGGCAATAAAAGGGGCGCTGTTTGTTGATGATTTAACGCCGTACATCGAACGAAAGCTGTTTACCGTTAATACCGGCCATGCTGTAACGGCCTATGTCGGCTATCAGCGCGGATTAAAAACGATAAAAGAAGCGATCGATCATCCGGAAATCCGCCGTGTTGTTCACTCGGCGCTGCTTGAAACCGGTGATTATCTCATTAAAACGTATGGATTTAAGCAATCAGAACACGAGCAATATATTAAAAAGATCATCGGCCGCTTTGAAAATGAATTTATCACCGACGATGTGACCCGTGTGGCGAGATCGCCGCTCAGAAAGCTTGGAGAAAATGACAGGCTTGTAGGTCCGGCGAAGAAAATCAAAGAGCCGAATGCGCTGGCAGAAGGCATTGCTGCGGCGCTGCGATTCGACTTTGCCGGTGATCCGGAAGCGGTCGAGCTGCAAGCGCTGATCGCGGAAAAAGGATACAGCGGAGTGCTTCACGAGGTGTGCGGTATTCCGTCTCATGAACCGCTGCATGCCATCGTTTTAAAGAAATTGAATCAATAACCGGACCCGTGACTATACGTCACGGGCTTTTTTTACCATCTCGCAATCTAGTATAATAGAAAACGCTTACGATAACAGGGGGAGGAGAATGACGATGAAACAATTCGAGATTGCGGCAATACCGGGAGACGGAGTAGGAAAAGAGGTTGTAGCCGCTGCTGAGAAAGTGCTTCACACAGCAGCTGAGGTTCACGGAGGTTTGTCATTCTCATTTACGTCATTTCCATGGAGCTGTGACTATTATATGGAGCACGGCGAAATGATGCCTGAGAACGGAATACATACGCTCACTCAATTTGAAGCGGTTTTCTTGGGAGCGGTCGGAAATCCGAAACTGGTTCCCGACCATATTTCCTTATGGGGTCTGCTGCTGAAGATCAGGAGAGAGCTTGAGCTTTCCATTAATATGAGACCAGCCAAACAAATGGCCGGCATCACGTCGCCGCTGCGGCATCCGAACGATTTTGATCTAGTGGTGATTCGCGAGAACAGTGAAGGTGAATACAGTGAAGTCGGCGGACGCATTCACAGGGGTGACGATGAAATCGCCATCCAGAATGCCGTGTTTACGAGAAAAGCGACAGAACGTGTCATGCGTTTTGCCTTTGAATTGGCGAAAAAACGGCGCGGCCATGTGACAAGCGCGACAAAATCTAATGGCATTTATCACGCGATGCCGTTTTGGGATGAAGTCTTTCAGCAGACTGCGGCTGATTACAGCGGAATCGAAACGTCATCCCAGCATATTGATGCGTTGGCCGCTTTTTTTGTGACGCGTCCGGAAACGTTTGATGTCATTGTGGCAAGCAACCTGTTCGGTGATATTTTAACCGACATCAGCTCAAGCCTGATGGGAAGCATTGGCATTGCGCCGTCTGCGAACATTAACCCGTCCGGCAAGTACCCATCCATGTTCGAACCGGTTCATGGCTCAGCTCCGGATATTGCCGGCAAAGGCCTTGCCAACCCAATCGGCCAGATTTGGACAGCGAAGCTGATGCTTGACCATTTCGGAGAGGAAGAACTGGGGGCAAAGATCCTCAATGTGATGGAACGAGTCACGGCTGACGGCATTAAAACACGCGACATTGGCGGACAAAGCACGACGGAAGAGGTCACTGACGAAATTTGTGTGCGTTTAAGAAAACTTTGATAGAACAGAGCGGGGCAGACTTTCTGCCTCGTTTTTTATGATGGAAAGCGTTTTGAAGAAGATTGCCCTGTCAAAATAAACCGAATCAGGATTGGCAAAGCCGTGAAGAGCATCAAATTGATAAATCTCCAAATCGTGATGCTGTTTTTCCCGCAGTTTTTTGACGAGAAGAGCAACATCAAACGACGGTTCATATGAAGGGAAAAACAATAGAACCGGGCAGGAAGGAATGTGATCAAGGCAATCGCGTATCCGGGAACCGTAATAACATACAGCTCCGCTCACCTCAGGCATACTGCTGCATTTCCATGCGATCGTTGCACCTGCGCTGAACCCGATCACAAAAATGCGTCGTCCCGCGTTTTGCCTAATCAAGTTTTGAATGATGATTTCTCCTGTTTTCAGCCGTTCAAGTTTTGTAAACTGTTCGTATGCGGTTTTTTCCTCTTGCGGTCTGTAAACTTCACCATCACCGAGCAGGTTAGGTGTCATCACATCATATCCAGCCATTTTGATCAGGCGGACGATTTTTTTCATATGGCTGTTTACACCGTATATTTCGTGTGCGAGAATGACGAGCGGTTTTTGGGGCATAACGGTCTCCTTTTGTATTTTTTCCATTATATCCTATCGTTCAGCTTTAGGCTGATATATAATGGTCAAAAAAAGGAGAAATAGAATGAACTTATTATCTTTGCCTCACCGCTACCCATTTTTATTAATTGACGGCGTGACGGAAAGCGAGCCCGGCAAGCATGCAGCTGCTTATAAGCTGGTCAGTGAGAACGACTGGTTTATCACTGACACGCAAACAGAAATGCCTTTTTCACTTGTGATTGAAGCGCTTGCGCAAACCGCAGCTTTTACAGGGATTACAGATGAGAACAGCTTGGGCTTATTGTCATCCGTGAAGAAAGCGGAAAAGCTGGGCGCGGCCATACCCGGTGACCGGCTTGATCTTACGTTTGAAGTCACGCGCAACCGGCGCGGGTTTGTGTTTGGACATGCCAAGGCGTCAGTGGGCGGGCAGCCTATTGCTGAAGCTGAAATCGGCATCTATATTGAAAAATGAAAAAAACCCTTCACTACGATTTGTGAGGGGTTCTATTATTTCGTATCGTAATCCCGTTCGCTTTGTGAGTCATCTCGTTGCTGCCGCTTTTGTTTTTCATCATTCATGTTTTCCTTCAGCTCTTCATTCGGTATCGGATCGGTCAAGTCATTATGTTCGGGGTTTTCATTAGGGCGGTTCTGCTGTTTTCTCTCTTTCATATTTTTATCACCTCACCATTTGTTTTCCTCTAATGTCTCCACTTGAAACATGTAAATGGCTGTTTTGTTCCGCTGGGTATAATGTATTAGAATAGAACCAGAACAACTAAAAGATAAAGAGAGGTACATATATGTCTGTTCAAAGAGAAGATGTGAATATCAAGCTGATTGCTATTGATATGGACGGAACACTGCTGAATGACGAGCAGCTGATTTCAGACGAAAACCGCAACGCGATTCGTGAGGCGGAGGATAAAGGCGTCTACGTGGTCATCAGTACGGGCCGGACGCTGATGACGTGCCGGGAGCTGGCTGAGTCGCTGAAGCTGTCGTCTTTTTTAATCACGGCTAACGGAAGCGAAATCTGGGACTCCAATTTTAATTTAGTGGAACGCAAGCTCCTCCACACGGATCACATCAAAATGATGTGGGATTTGCGGAATAAGCACAACACTAATTTCTGGGCTTCAACTGTTAACAAAGTGTGGAGAGGCGAGTTCCCGGAAAACATCACTGATCATGAATGGCTTAAATTCGGATTTGACATAGAAGATGACGACATCCGAAACGAAGTGCTGGCGGAGCTCAGAAAAAATAAAGAGCTTGAAATCACAAACTCAAGCCCGACAAACATCGAGGTCAACGCGCTCGGCATCAACAAAGCCGCAGCCCTTGCGAAGGTTTCTGAAAAACTCGGCTTTACGATGGAAAATGTCATGGCGATGGGCGACAGCCTGAATGATATCGCGATGATCAAAGAAGCCGGGCTGGGCGTAGCGATGGGCAATGCCCAAGACGTCGTGAAGGAAACGGCTGATTGGATCACTGATACAAATATAGAAGATGGCGTCGCTAAAGCGATACGCCATTGGGTACTATAAGAAAAAAGAGTCCTGAGATAAGGACTCTTTTCTTTTTTATCAGGGAGATTTTCTTCTAGGACCATGGTAGGTTTTCTAACAAAGTTATTTCACAAACTGATATGATTGAATATAATGAAATAAAGTTCAAAAATTCGGAATAGTTGTTCCGAATTTCGGAACAATAAAATACATAAAGCAATCGTTTGCTTGGCAGGAGGGATTCTGTGTTTCAAGTTGATTTAAATTGTGATTTAGGGGAAAGCTTCGGAGCCTATACGATAGGTCTTGATCAAGATATTTTAGAGTTTGTCACTTCAGCGAATGTCGCATGCGGATTTCATGCAGGGGATCCAAGTGTCATGCGGAAAACAGTTGCCCTTGCTGCTGAAAAAGGCGTGAAAATCGGCGCTCACCCGGGACTCCCGGATTTGCTCGGCTTCGGCCGCCGAAATATAGCGATTTCTCCAGAGGAAGCATATGATCTTGTGGTTTATCAAATTGGCGCCTTGTCAGGGTTTTTAAAAGCGGAAGGACTTCACATGCAGCACGTCAAGCCGCACGGCGCTTTGTACAATATGGCCGCAGTCGATCAGAAGCTATCGGACGCCATTGCAAAAGCTGTCTGCAAGGTAGATCCAGGACTGATTCTTTTCGGCCTTGCTGAGAGCGAGCTTGTAAAAGCGGGAGAACGGATCGGGCTTCAAACAGCAAGTGAAGTGTTCGCCGACAGAACATACCAAGCGGACGGCACACTGACACCGCGTTCTCAGCCTGATGCGCTGATTGAAAGCGATAATGCCGCTGTCAGCCAGGTGATCAAAATGGTAAAAGAGGGAGCGGTCAAATCCCAGCAAGGGCATGATGTGTCCTTAAAAGCAGATACGGTTTGCATTCACGGAGACGGTGCCCATGCGCTGACGTTTGCGCAAAAAATACGAAAAGAGCTTAAAGCGTCCGGAATCGAAGTGACTGCTATTTCAGCGCAGAAGTAATCAGAAGGAGGAAAATAGATGGAGCAGCAGAAAAAAACAGCAGGGAAAAAAACGGGCAGCTGGTCGTTGCTGATGGGGGCCGCCTTTTTAATGGCGACATCAGCAATCGGCCCGGGATTCCTGACACAAACCGCAACATTCACAAACACACTCGCAGCAAGCTTCGGTTTTGTTATTTTCATTTCTATTATTTTGGATATCTTTGCTCAAACCAACGTATGGCGCATCATTGCGGTCTCAGGAAAAAGGGGCCAGGAGATTGCGAATATGGTGCTTCCCGGACTGGGATATTTTATCGCCATTCTCGTCGTGCTTGGCGGACTTGCCTTTAATATCGGGAATATCGGAGGGGCTGGGCTCGGACTTCAAGTCTTGTTCGGTATTACACCAGAAACAGGCGCCTTAATCAGCGCCGTCATCGCCATTCTGATTTTTGTCATCAAGGAAGCAGGAAAAGCGATGGACCGTTTTACGCAAATCGCGGGTTTTGTCATGATTATTTTAACTGTCTTTGTTGCGGTCACCACAGCGCCGCCGGTCGGACAGGCTGTGGCTAACACGTTTGTCCCTGAACATATCAGTATATTTGCAATTGTCACATTAGTCGGCGGAACCGTCGGGGGATATATCACATTTGCCGGCGGACATCGTTTGCTTGATGCAGGGATTAAAGGCAAGGAATCCATCCCCCAGGTGACAAAAAGCTCAGTTATCGGCATTTTAATTACATCTATCATGCGGATCGCCCTTTTCTTAGCTGTGCTCGGCGTTGTTTCAAAAGGCCTGCACATTGACGAAAGCAACCCGGCGGCCTCTGTGTTCCAGCTGGCAGCGGGAAATGTCGGTTATAAAATCTTCGGATTGATCATGTGGTCAGCGGCCATTACGTCTGTTATCGGGGCCGCTTATACATCTGTTTCGTTTTTTAAAACCTTTTCTCCAAAAATTGAAAAGAATTCACGCGGCATTATTATCGGATTTATTGTCGTTTCTACATTAGCCTTCGTCACCATCGGCCAGCCGGCGAAAATTCTCGTGCTTGTCGGATCTCTGAACGGTTTGATTCTGCCGATCGCGCTTGGAACGCTGCTTATTGCCGCGCATAAGAAAAACATTGTCGGTGATTATAAGCATCCGCTTTGGCTGACAGGCTCAGGTGCACTGGTTGTCATCGTCATGGCGATTATGGGCGTCTACACGTTATTTACACAACTTCCTCAATTGTGGGGCTGATAAGAGTGGATCATTTGAACAAGATGGCGCCAAGAGATGTGCGCGCCTTTATACGAGAGGGACAAATAAACGGGCCGACCGCCGGAATGTCCGGCGGCTATGCTCAAGCGAACCTTGTGATTTTGAAAAAAGATTTGGCATTTGACTTTCTGCTGTTTTGCCAGCGGAATCCAAAACCCTGTCCGGTGCTGGATGTGACGGAATCCGGTTCGCCTGTGGCGTCGCTTGCAGCGCCGGATGCGGATATCAGAACAGATTTTCCAAAATACCGTGTATACAGGCACGGTGTTTTGACAGATGAGGTATCTGATATTACGCCATACTGGGAGGACGATTTTGTCGGCTTTCTGATCGGATGCAGTTTCTCTTTTGAACAAGCGCTGATCAATAATGGAATACCCGTCAGACATATCGAAGAGGGGACGAACGTTCCGATGTACAAAACGAATATAGATTGTGTTCCGGCGGGGCCGTTTCATGGACAGATGGTTGTCAGTATGAGACCGGTTCCTGAACGGCTCGCTGTACGCGCCGCACAGGTGACATCGCGTTTTCCGGCTGTGCACGGAGGACCGATTCATATCGGCAATCCAAAAGCGATCGGCATACAGGATTTGAGCAATCCAGATTTCGGAGATGCCGTTTCTGTTCGTGAAGGCGAGGTTCCTCTATTTTGGGCATGCGGGGTAACTCCGCAAGCTGTGGCTATGAATGTAAAACCTGAAATAGTCATCACACATGCGCCGGGGCATATGCTCATCACAGATATTCGAGACGAGTCGCTTGCGGTGCTGTAACCTCTCGTCCTCCAGATGAACGAGAAATAAACGAGGTGAGAAAGATGACTGAACGATTACAAATCGAACAGCTCGGTGATTCTGCAATGATGATCCGATTTGGAGAAGAAATAAGCGAGAAAGTAAACGGTCTTGTCCATGCCGCTGCCGCTTATATAGAAGAACAGCCGTTTCCGGGATTCATTGAATGTATCCCGGCTTTTACGAGTCTTACCGTATTTTATGATATGTATGAAGTGTATAAGCATTTGCCTCAAGGCATCAGCTCGCCTTTTGAGAAGGTGAAACGTTATGTTCATGAGCGGCTCGGAGAATTAACGGCTGATTATGAAAGCAGCCGCCGCGTCGTTGAAATTCCCGTCTGCTATGGCGGTGAATTCGGGCCTGATTTAGAAGAGGTGGCGAAGATCAATCATCTGACACCCGAAGAGGTCATTGAGATTCATACAGGCGGTGAATATGCGGTGTATATGCTGGGCTTTGCACCAGGGTTTCCTTTCTTAGGCGGGATGTCCAAACGCATTGCAGCTCCAAGGAAATCATCGCCAAGACCATCGATTCCCGCCGGTTCAGTCGGAATTGCGGGACTGCAAACAGGCGTTTATCCGATTTCGACACCGGGCGGCTGGCAGCTGATCGGCAAAACGCCGCTGGCTCTATTCCGGCCGCAGGAAAACCCGCCAACGTTATTAAGAGCAGGAGATATTGTTACATTCGTCCGCATCTCAGAGGATGACTATCACGCCTATAAGGAGGAGTCCAATTGAGCATGAAAGTGTTAAAACCCGGACTGCTCACAACGGTTCAGGATATAGGCAGAACGGGGTATCAAAAATACGGCGTGCTGGCAAGCGGCGCCATGGACACGGTGTCGCTTCGAATTGCCAATCTGCTGATCGGTAACAGCGAAAAAGAAGCCGGCCTTGAAATTACGCTGATGGGTCCCGGCCCGTCGCTTTATGTGTCAGAACCAATGCTGATTGCCGTAACAGGAGCGGACTTTACCCTGCGTGTGAATGATGAGGAAGCGCCTCTTTGGAAACCTGTGCTCGTTAAGGGAAACAGCACGGTCACCTTCGGCCCCTGCAAACTCGGCAGCCGCGCTTATATAGCGACAGCCGGCGGCTTCAATGTACCTGCTGTGATGGGAAGCAAAAGCACGTATGTCAGAGCGGGCATCGGCGGATTTCGCGGAAGAGCGCTTCAGAAGGAAGATGAACTGCCGATCGGAGAGATGTCATCTCTTTCGAAAACCATCGTCTCCCGCTTGAGCCAGCACCTTGGTCAGCGAGGGTTTGCGGCGCCGAATTGGTCAGTCAGCCGATACAGATTTCTGCCGTTAAAAAAGAATCCGGTGATCCGAGTGCTGGAAGGAAAACAATTCTCTTTTTTCACAGAAGAATCGAAAACGCGGTTTTATGAAGAAACGTTTCGTGTCACTCCGCAGTCCGATCGTATGGGCTACAGGCTCAAAGGAGAACCGCTTGAATTGAAGGCGCCGCTTGAGATGGTGTCAGAGGCGGTTACATTTGGAACAGTTCAGGTGCCGCCTGACGGCAATCCGATTATCCTGCTTGCAGACCGGCAGACGACGGGAGGCTATCCGAGGATCGCTCACATCATTTCAGCTGATCTTCCGATTGCCTCGCAAATTATGCCGGGTGAGCACGTCCAATTTGAGCCTGTATCCCTTCAAGAAGCGGAAGCGCTTTTCATTGAACGGGAAGCGTATCTAAAAGAACTGAAAACAAGAATGAAAATGGAATGGCTGATATAACAAAGGGGGTGGAATGATGCAGAATAAAAACAAAACCGTAGTGAAATCTATGGCGCTGCTCAATTTGTTTTTGCATGAACCAAGCCTTACTTTAAGCGAACTCGTTTCCCTGTCAGGAATGCCGAAAACCTCTGTTCACCGAATGGTCAGCTCACTGGAAGAAATGGGATTCCTCAATCGAGACCCATACGGCGTTTATACGCTTGGCCTGGTGTTTTTGGAATTCGGACAGCTTGTCGCGGACAGACTCGATATCAGAAAAATAGCCAAGCCTGTGATGGAAGAGCTTTGCCGTGAAGTAGATGAAGCCGTTCATTTGATCATGAGGGACGGAAATGAAGCGATCTACGTGGAGAAGATTGAAGGGACACAGACCGTTCGCCTGTACACTGCAATCGGCCGGCGTTCTCCTCTGTATGCCGGGGCATGTGCCCGGAGTATTTTATCTTTTCTGCCCCGTGAAGAAATTGAAGCGTACATCAAACAGACAGAGCTCATTCCGATCGGTTCAGGGACCATTACAGAACCGTCAAAGCTTCTTGAGGCGATTGAGACCTCGGTGCAAAATGGCTATACCGTCAGCTATTCAGAACTCGAAAACTATACGGCCGCTATTGGCGCGCCGATTTTTAACCATCATCACCAGGTGGCGGCCGGCATCAGTATTGCAGGGTTTGAAGCGAGATTTACAGAAGACAGGCTGCCGTACTTAACGGAAAAGGTAAAACAAGCCGCTTTACAGATTTCCAGAAAAATAGGGTATCCATAAGTAGCCGATCTTTTCTCTGCTGCGTACATTAACGTATCGACGTTCATGAGTGGAGGAAAAATCATGGTGCTTCAGTATACAGCGCTCGGAGATTCTTTAACGACGGGGAGAGGCTCAGGGCTGTTTTCTGCAGGATTTGTCCAGCGCTTCAGAGACATGATGGAAGCCGATCTGAAATCAAAAACAGCCGTATCGGTTTTCGCCAAATCCGGCCTTGATACAGAGGAAATCCTCGGGCTCCTGTCATATCCTTATGTGCAAAAACAAATTCAAGCCGCTGATATGATTACGATCACAGGGTGCGGAAATGATCTCATTGAATCTGTATTATCCTATCAATCTTCTCAGGATGAAACGATTTTCAGACGTGCGTCCGCGCATTGTCATGAGAATTTTGAAAAGATGATTGCCCAAATCGCCAACATCAAAGGGTCAGATCCATCACCTTACGCCATCCGTGTTTTTAATTTATACAACCCGTTTCCCAGCATTGGCATTGCTGATCAATGGATTACTTCATTTAATTCACATTTGAAAACGCTGGCATCAGCGCCTCATGTGAAAATCGCTGACGTTTACAGTGTCTTTAAAGGGAAAGAGCAGGAATACCTGTCTTTCGACGGTGTCCATCCGAATAGCAATGGCTATCAGGCAATGGCCGAAGTGCTCCGAGGAATAGGTTATCGAGAATTATCAGTTTCATAGAAAACGCGCCTGATCACTGGCGCGTTTTTTTATATGAATTCAAATATTAAAAGAAACTTAAATTTCCCCGTCTCATGTTCTATATACAAAAAAAGTGCGCTAGAATAATGGAGGGCAAAGGCAAATATAGGCATAACGCTCAATATTTCGTATATAAGGAAGGATGGTCCTTTTGTTTCGCATTTTTAAAATGTCTTTTGCGGTTATCATTATCATACTGGCGCTTATCGCTTTTAACTATACGGAACACACCTCTGTTATCCAATCGGTCATGCTCGTTTTTCTGGGAGCTGTCATGTTTATTCAGGGGCTTGAAGAACGCAAAAAAGAAAACGACAGCTCAGGAGCATTTAACATCTATACTGCCGTTTTCGTTTGGTCTGTTTCTCTCATCGGTTTTACGCTTTATATGATATAAATCTATGATACATCCAGAAAATGCTCAACCGTCGGGAACGGCGTATAGAACCGATGCAGCAAGGCTTTCCACTCTTTGTACTCGGAAGACCCGCGAAAGCCTTCAGTGTGGTCCTCAAGCGTTTCCCACTCTACGAGCAGCAGGTACTTATGTGTTTCTTCCATACATTTTGATAAAGAATGTGTGATATAGCCCTTCATTCCGGCAATGATAGGCGCCGCCAGCCGGAACGCATCCTCAAATTCTTGTTCAAGCCCCTCTTTAATATGAAGCATAGCTGCTTCTCTGACCATGCGATCCCTTCTTTCCTCTTTTCAAATAGTTTACAGGAAACGAAAGGAGATTTCTGCAAAATCGATGAACCTTTTCCTTCATTTTCAAAAAAATCTTGCGCGTACTAATTCATTTAAGAGAAAATAACAAGTGGAAGGCAGGGGAAAGTCATGTGTAAAAAGTGTATTCTACTATTATTTCTATGTATCGGGCTGATCGGATTAATCGGATGCTCCAAAACAGATTCACCAGAGGATCGAATGGAAGCATTCGTAAAACAGTGGAACGATCAGCAATTCGATGACATGTATCAAAGCCTGACCAAAGATGTAAAAAAAGAAATCTCCAAAAAGGATTTCGTCAGCAGATATAAAACCATCTATGAGCAGGCAGGCGTAAAAAATCTGAAAATTACTGCGGGAAAAGTGGACGAGGATGATAAAGACAATAAAACGATGAAGCACATCCCATACAAAGTCAGCATGGACACAAATGCGGGCAAAGTCAGCTTTAAAAATACCGCTGTGCTGAAAAAAGAAAAAACAGATAACGAGGAGTCATGGAATATAGATTGGGACCCATCGTTTATTTTCAAGCAGCTGGCTGATGACAAAACCGTTCAAATCGCCAGCATTGAACCGAAACGCGGCCAAATCTACGATAAAAACGGGAAAGGCTTAGCCGTCAACACAGATGTTCCAGAAATCGGAATTATTCCCGGAGAACTTGGCGATAAAAAAGAAAAAGTCATAAAAGAGCTCGCGAAAAAACTGGATGTAACTGAAGATGACATCAACCAGAAGCTGAAACAAAGCTGGGTCAAAGATGATTCATTCGTGCCGGTCAAAAAAGTAAAACCGGACGAAGAAAAGTTAGTGTCTGAAGTGACGTCATTAAAAGGCGTCACAAGAACAAATGTCAGCTCGCGCTATTATCCGTATGGCGAAAAAACAGCCCATCTGACAGGCTACGTTCGCGCGATTACGGCGGAAGAACTGAAGAAAAAGAAAGACGGAACATACAGCGATACGTCAAACATCGGAATCGCAGGTCTTGAAAATGTGTATGAAGACAAGCTCAGAGGCACGACAGGATGGAAAATCTACGTTCCGCAAACCGGCGAAGTCATCGCTGAAACGAAAGCGAAAGACGGTGAGGATTTACATCTCACAATTGATATCAAAACGCAAACAAAGCTTTATGACGAACTGAGGGATGACAGCGGGGCGGCAGTCGCACTGCAGCCGCAGACAGGTGAAACACTGGCTCTTGTCAGCGCGCCTTCTTATGATCCAAACGGATTTATCTTCGGATGGAGCGATAAAGAATGGAAAAAACTAAACGAAGACAAAAACAACCCGTTTTCTGCGAAATTCAACAAAACATATGCACCAGGATCTACGATTAAACCGATCGCTGCTGCTATCGGCCTGAAAAACGGCACGCTTAAAGCCGCAGAGAAGAAAACAATCAAAGGGAAACAGTGGCAGAAAGATTCAAGCTGGGGTGGCTATTCTGTTACACGAGTGTCTGACAGCTTAGAGCAAGTGGATTTAGAACATGCCCTGATCACATCAGACAATATTTACTTTGCGCAAAACGCGCTCGATATGGGAGCGGACACCTTTACAAAAGGCATGAAAACATTTGGGTTTGCAGAGGATATCCCATTTGAATTCCCAGTCCAGCAATCGTCAATCGCAAACGACAAGCTTGACTCAGACATTTTGCTTGCGGATACAGGCTACGGACAGGGACAAATGCAAATGTCTCCGCTTCACTTAGCGGCAGCTTACACGCCATTTGTCGATAATGGAGACCTTGTGAAACCGACGCTTATCAAGAAAGACTCACAAACCGCTGATGTCTGGCACAAACAAGTGCTCACGAAAGAAGGAGCCGCCGATATTACAAAAGGATTGAAAGGTGTAGTCGAAGATGAGCGCGGGTCAGCGTATCAGCCTGTCGTAAAAGGAATTACTGTGGCTGGAAAAACGGGAACAGCCGAGCTGAAAAAATCAAAGGATGATAAAGACGGCACCGAAAATGGCTGGTTCGTCGGCTATGACTATAAAAACAAAGACCTGCTTGTCGCGATGATGATTCAAAATGTTCAAGATCACGGCGGCAGCCACTACGTAGTCGAAAAAGCAAAAAAGCAATTTCAATCGAAATAAAACCTTTTTAACGGGAGTGAAAGGGAAAAGAGCGTCTGAGGCCGAATGATCTAGTAAGGGGCAAAAACCCGGTTTATAAAGAAAAGAGGGATTTTGCATGCAGCGTATTCATTTGGCGGAGGATCTTCAATTTTCAAGAGTGATACACGGGCTTTGGCGTCTGAATGAATGGAACTATTCAGACGCTGAGCTGCTCAGTCTCATTGAGTGGTGTGTCGATCAAGGCATCACCACCTTTGATCATGCGGATATTTACGGGGGCTACACGTGCGAAAAAGGGTTTGGAAATGCTCTTGCCCTTTCACCCGGATTAAGGGAAAATATAGAGCTGGTCACAAAATGCGGCATCGTTCTTGAATCACCTGAACGCCCTGCCCACAGATCGCACCATTATAATACAAGCAAAACACACATTCTCGCGTCTGTTGAACAGTCGCTTTTGAATCTCAGAACGGATTATATCGATGTGCTGCTGATTCACAGACCGGACCCGCTCATGGACCCGGAAGGAGTGGCTGAGGCGTTTCATGCGCTGAAAAGCTCCGGCAAGGTCAGATATTTCGGTGTGTCGAACTTTAAAGGCCATCAATATCGGATGCTGGAATCGTATCTGCCTGAAAAGCTTGTCACCAATCAGATTGAGCTTTCCGCATATGAACTAGAAAATATTCAGGACGGCACATTGAACCTGTGTCAGGAAAAACGGATTTCTCCGATGGCCTGGTCGCCGCTTGCAGGCGGTAAAGTATTCGCCGGAAACACGGAAAAAGATCGGCGCATTCGCACGGCGCTTGAAACTGTTCAGGCTGAAATCGGTGCCGCCTCATTGGACGAGGTGATGTACGCATGGCTGTTCACGCATCCGGCCGGCATCATGCCGATTGTCGGAAGCGGAAAACGAGAGCGTATTTCCGCCGCGGTAAACGCCTTGGCGTATAAGCTTGATCAGGATCAGTGGTTCCGTATTTATACAGCCGTACAAGGCCGCGATATACCATAAAGAAAAAGCATCAGCATAACGGCTGATGCTTTTTCAATATTGTCACACCGCTTAGTGCCAAATTCCCATTTATAAGTGATTGAATCCTGTTTGAAAGCGTTTTATATTAATAAAGAAAACCTCTTTTTTTCCTCTTCCTATATCTCCATGCGACTTCATCCGCACATCACGAATGTCTGGAGGCCTTTTTATGTATATGACTGCAAGAGAACAAAAGCTTTTAAAGCATTTATTATTACTGAACCGGTATGTAACCGTAACGGAGCTGGCTGAGCTGATGGAAGTGAGCACCAGAACCATTCACAGGGAGCTGAAATCAATCAAGCCGCTGATGGAGACTATGGGGCTCAAGCTCGATAAACAGCCCGGCAAAGGTTTGAAGGCGGTAGGAAATCCCGAAGATAAACAAAAGCTGCTCACCGAGCTGTCACATGAACAGCATGAATACAGCGCCGACGAACGAAAACTGCTGATTCTCTGTTCGCTATTGGAGTCCCAAGAACCAGTGAAGCTGTACACGCTGGCTCATGATCTGCAAGTCACCAATGCTACGGTCAGCTACGATTTAGATGAGCTGGAGAAATGGATTTCTCCGTTCGGGTTGACACTGATCCGAAAAAGAGGCTTTGGCATCCAGCTGATGGGGCCGGAGAACGCGAAACGAAAGATTGTCGGCAATCTGATTGTGAACCGCCTCGATATCCAAATGTTTTTGGAAGCGGTTGAATTAAACATTAAAGGAAAAGCCGATTCCTCCGAGAAGATGTTCGGGGTTGTCAGCAAAGGCGAGCTGTTAAAAATGGAGCGGATTTTATTCCAGCTGAAAGAAAAAATCGCATTTTCTCTATCTGACAGCTCCTATATAGCGCTTGTCGTTCATCTGACGTTTGCGATCGAACGCATTAAACTGGGCGAAACGATCAGCATGGAAGAGAGCGATCTTGGTGAACTCAAGAGTGCAAAAGAATACAGCTCTGCTCTGGAAATCGCGGGCGAGCTTGAACGTGCTTTCGGCGTGACGATCCCGGAAGCGGAGGTCGGCTATATTACGATCCACCTGCGAAGCGCCAACCGCAAATACAAAACAGAATACAGAGCGCAGGAAATAGAGCTCGAAACAGCCTTGCAAACAAAACGGCTGATCGCTTTTATTTCAGAAAAAATCAGAATGGATCTGACGAAAAACTACTCTTTATATGAAGGATTGATTGCCCATTTGGAGCCGGCCATCAGCCGCATGAAAGAAAACATCGACATCTATAATCCAATGAAGGAACAGATCAAGCGAGATTATTTTCTGCTGTATATGGCGATAGAAGAGGGCGTAGAAAAATTCTTCCCGGACATGTCCTTTTCTGATGATGAAATCGCCTTTATCGTTCTTCACTTCGGTTCAGCGCTTGAAATCAAAAAAGAAGAAGCAAAAGTGAAAGCGCTTGTTGTCTGCTCAAGCGGAATCGGTTCTTCGAAAATGCTTGCTTCGAGATTGAAGAAAGAGCTGCCTGAAATTGAATCGTTTGATATGTCATCACTGATCGAGCTGAAGGACCGCGACACTCATGCCTATGATATGATTGTGTCCACTGTGCCGATCCCTTATCAAAACATCGATTATATTATGGTCAGCCCGCTTTTAAATGAGGAAGACGCAAACCAGGTGAAGCAGTATATCAAGCGGAAAATCCCGCTCATTCTTGAGAAAAAAAGAAGCCCGAAGGAAGAAACGCGGCAAGCCGACATCCCTGACATGCTGGCAGCGGCGGAGAGCGTGGGACGATACATGGCGGTGATTCAAGACGTCTTGCGCCATTTTTCACTCACTAAAATGAAAACAAAGCCGGATCACGGCATGCTGCTGTTTGAGCTTTTTCAACAGCTGAAAAAGGATGGCCTCATCCGAGATCCGAAAAAAGCGGCGGATTGCCTTGCAGAACGCGAAAAACAAGGGGGATTGGGCATACCGGGTACAAACATGGCGCTGTATCATCTCAAAAATGATCATATCGTCCTGCCTTTTTTCAAAATGTATGACCTCAGCACATCTTTTGAAGTCAATGGCATGGACGGAAATACCCTCGATATGACAAGAATTCTCGTCATGATGGCGCCGGCCACATTATCAGCTGAAGGATCAGAGATTTTGAGTGCGATCAGCTCTGCCATTATTGAAAGCGGAGAAAGCATGGCGGGCTTTCAGGAGGAAGGGGAACGAGAACTGTATCAGCGATTAAACCGCATCTTTTTCACATGGATGAAAGAAAAAAACATCCCGTAATCACCCATTTCACACGCCAAAAAAAGGCGTGTGTTTTTGTATGGATGCAGCACAAAATAAAAAAATGCGGGACTATTTTATCATTCTGTAATGGAATAATTCCAAAATGAAATAGTTTTACAAGTTATCTTTTTTGGGTTAAAATGGGTGAGGTAAGGAAGACAATCTAACAAATTATTGAAGATTCAAGAGAATATAGGAGATGACAATATGGAAACATTACAGCATCTGATTCTGCATGACATGCCGGATAGCGAAGATATAGAAGCTGTAAAAAGCGGAGCCCACACACTGACATATGCAGCATATCACAAACGGATCAATCAGCTGGCGAATGCTCTGCTTCAAAAAGGAATTCAAAAAGGCGACCGTGTGGCTTTGCTTTGCAAAAATGGCCACCCCGCATCAACCATTATGTTTGCCGCACTTGAAATCGGGGCCGTTGTAGTGCCCGTCAGCTGGCAGCTGAAACCATACGAGATGACAGGCATTTTAAAAGCAAGTGAACCGAAAGCATTGTTTTACGGAACGGAATTTAAAGAGATAATGGATGAAGTGCTGCCTGAGCTGTCTTCTGTGCGTTTGATCATGGAAACAGGAACAGCGTATGAGACGTCTCCAGTGTTTGAGGCGCTTTTTGCAGGCCCTGATCATTTGCCGGAAGCAGAAACGGTTTCTCCGGATGATACAGCGCTTCTGATGTTTACGTCAGGGACAACAGGAAATCCGAAAAGATGCATGATCACCCATGGCGGTATATACAATTACGTATCAAAGTCAAATAGCTCAAGCGCACGAATGAAAAATCTGCGTTTTCTTGCGTGCCACCCGATTTATCATACGAGCGCGCTTATTTGTATCATGCTTGGAACGTTTGCGGGAACCACGTTTATTTTTACAAAGGATCAAGATCCCGTTCGTATGCTGAAGGTTATTGAAGAAGAAAAAATTCAAACGATTATGGCCCTTCCTGTGTTTTACACTTATTTGCTTGAGGCGTGGGAAGAACATCAAACCGATCTGTCCTCGCTCATCATTTTAATGACAGGCGGAACAAAAGTGCCTAGCAGCCTGATTCAGCGGTATCTAGATATCGGAATCCAGCTCGCTCACGGTTACGGAAGCACAGAAGCTTGGGGGATCAGCACATGGGTTCCTGAAATGGGAATGGATAAAGCGGCCTCTGCCGGTAAACCCGTTGCTGATGTTCAAGTCAAGGTAGAAAATCCTGAGACGAGAGAAGAGCTGCCGCAAGGTGAAATCGGAGAAATCGTTGTCCACAGCCCATTCTTATTTAAAGGCTATGAGGAAAACCCTGAAGCGACAGCAAAAGTGCTGCAAAACGGCTGGTTCAGAACCGGAGATTCCGGCTACTTGGATGAGGACGGCTTTATCTTCATCACCGGACGCTACAAGGATGTCATTATTTACGGAGGCGACAATGTCTATCCTGATCAGGTGGAAGAAGTCATCCAGCAGATCCCGGGCATCCTTGAAACAGCAGTGGTCGGGATACCGGATCAGCTGTACGGAGAAAAACCAAAAGCCTTTATCGTCACTAACGGCACTCAGGAAATAACTGAAGCGGATGTCATTGCATTTTGTAAAGAACGCTTGTCCGCTTACAAAATTCCTGAAATCGAATTCGTAAAGGAACTTCCGAAAAATAATCTCGGCAAAGTGAAAAAAGACGTTTTGCGCAAGCAAGCCGTACATTCATAACAGAAAAAGCCCGTCATTTATGTGACGGGCTTTTTTGCGGTTGCACAGACTGAAAGCTCAGGTTTAATGTCTTTATATTGGATATCAATGTCTTTGAAGCCTGCCGCTTTCAGGTCAGCAAGCATCTGTTTTCCGAACGATTCAGTTTTCTCGGGACCGGCATCTGCTTCCCGGGGCTGCATCGTAATAGCTGCTTTGCCGCCGGATTTTAATGCTTGAAAAATCTGTTTGATGCCTTCTTGCTGGTCTTTCCAAATCGTGTAGTTGTTAACGGAAATGACTTTATCGTAATACGCGGCGGGGAGGGGGAACGTTTCAATGCTGCCCTGTATCAGGCTAACACGGTCTGTTTTTAATCTGTGTGCAGCCAGCTTCAGCATAGCCTCTGATACATCAATCCCATGAATATGAACGCTCTTTTCGCGTTTCAGCATCTGCTTTATGCAGTATCCCGGTCCAAAACCGACTTCTAGAATGCGGTCTCCACGTGTTAAGCCAAGCTGATCTATTGTCCACTGATTCAGTGTTTTATTTTCAGCAGCCATGATGTATCCGGCAAGTATGCCGAACATCCCCTTCGGTCTGCTGAATTTTTTAGAAAGCATGTTAATCATTCAGCAACCTCCTTTTCACATCATTTTCCTCCTTGCGTTTCATGTGAAACATTTTTCTGATAAAGCATTCCGAAGGTGCTCATCCATGTTTACCCAGAGTATGCACGAGGTACACAACAAATAGACATGAAAAACAAAGGAGGAGAATCATCATGGCAAACTATCCGAAAGATCTGCCGGCACAAACCCAAAATCGCCAGCCGGGAATCGAAAGCGAAATGAATCCAAGTCCGGTATATGAGTACGAACATTATAAAGGTGCGGATAAATTAAAAGGAAAAGTCGCACTCATTACAGGCGGTGACAGCGGAATCGGACGTGCGGTATCTGTCGCTTACGCAAAGGAAGGCGCTGACATCGCCATTGTATACAAGGATGAGCAGGGAGATGCTGAAGATACAAAAAAACGCGTGGAACAAGAAGGCGTGAAATGTCTCTTAATCTCCGGAGATGTAGGCGAAGAGGAGTTCTGTAATGAAGCGGTTGAAAAAACAGTCAATGAACTCGGCCGTCTGGATATCCTTGTGAACAATGCCGGTGAGCAGCATCCGAAGGAAAGCATCAAAGATATTTCAAGCGAACAGCTTCACCGCACATTCAAAACAAACTTTTATTCACAATTTTATTTGACTAAAAAAGCAATTGATTATATGAAACCAGGCAGCGCGATCATCAATACGACATCCATCAACCCGTACGTAGGGAACCCGACACTGATTGATTATACAGCGACAAAAGGGGCGATCAACGCCTTTACAAGAACAATGGCGCAGGCGCTTGTCAAAGACGGCATCCGTGTAAATGCGGTAGCGCCGGGACCAATCTGGACGCCGTTAATTCCGTCTACATTCTCAGAAGATACAGTCGCTCAATTTGGGCAAAATACGCCGATGGGCCGTCCGGGTCAGCCTGTTGAGCATGTCGGCTGCTATGTGCTGCTGGCATCAGATGAATCATCCTATATGACAGGACAAACGCTGCATGTAAACGGCGGAGGCTTTGTGACGACGTAAAAGGGAGTGAGGAAATGAGCATCACGAAAGAAGAAGTAAACAGCTACTATCAAAAAGCCGGTATTGTCTTAACGGATGATGAAGTAGAACAAATTCAGCTCATGGACTACGGCTTGGGAAAAGAACGAAAAGCCGGGCTCCAGCTCTTTGTCTATGTGAATACAGACCGTTATTGTTCAAAGGAACTGGTGCTGTTTCCGGGGCAGACTTGCCCGGAGCATCGCCATCCGCCGGTTGACGGGCAGGAAGGCAAGCAGGAGACCTTCCGCTGCCGCTACGGAAAAGTGTATCTATATGTTGAAGGAGAAAACACGCAGCTTCCAAAGGTTCTTCCTCCTCAAGAGGATAAAGAATACTATACAGTCTGGCATGAGATCGAGCTTGAACCCGGCGGGCAATATACAATTCCGCCGAACACGAAGCATTGGTTCCAGGCCGGGGAGGAAGGCGCTGTCGTAACGGAAATGTCTTCGACTAGCACAGACAAACATGACATCTTTACCGACCCTAGAATTTAAGGATGAGGCTTAAAAAGCCCATCCTTTTTTTATATTGAAAAAAACGGAAACACCGTTATAATGGGTAAAAAAGGAAAGAGGGCGAGGGAGATGTTCACCTGCAGTGTAAACGAGCACATTACCATCCGGTTATTGGAGCCAAAGGATGCGGATCGGCTGGCAGCGATCATTCATGAGAACCAACAGCGAATCAGCCAATGGCTATTCTGGGCTGAAAATCCAAGTGATGCCGAAACGTACAGGGAAACCCTTATTCCCGATTGGCGGCGTCAGTATGCTGACCTGAACGGAATCGAAGCGGGGATTCTGTATGACGGCAGCTTGTGCGGCATGATTGGCCTGCATAACCTTGACCAAGTGAATAAAAAAGCGGAAATTGGCTATTGGATTGACGGGGAATACGAAGGAAAAGGCATTATCACTGCCGCCTGCCGGGCACTCATCACATATGCTTTTCAGGACCTGGAATTGAATCGGGTTGCGATCTGCGCGGCTGCCGGAAATCACAAAAGCAGAGCGATCCCGGAGCGCCTCGGCTTTCAAGAGGAAAGAATAGCAAGGGAAGGCATATTCATTAAAGGCAAGTTCCACGATCTCGTCTATTACAGTCTGTTAAAGCGTGAATGGGAAGCAGAAAAATAAAGAGCGCATTTTCTTGTTTAAATCGTTCCCGGATGTGGAAAAGTAACAGCGGAGACGTTAAAAAGGAGTGATTCAAGATGAATCAGCAAGATATTAAACAAAAAGTGCTTGATGTTCTAGATCACCATAAAGTAGGTTCGCTCGCAACGGTTCAAAAGGGCAAACCGCATTCCCGCTACATGACTTTCTTCCATGACGGGCTGACGATTTATACACCGACAAGCAAAGAAACTCATAAAGCTGAAGAAATTGAGAATAACCCTAATGTGCACATTTTATTAGGTTATGATTGTGAAGGCTTTGGCGATGCGTATGTCGAAGTCACAGGAAAAGCAAAAATAAACAATTCATCAGAATTGAAAGACAAAATCTGGAGTTCTAAATTGGAGCGCTGGTTCGACGGCAAGGAAGACCCGAACCTGGTGATTCTTGAAATCGAACCGGAAGATATCAGACTAATGAATGCGGGAGAGAAAACACCAGTCTCACTCGAATTATAATAAAAGTTTGTATTTGCAGGGGCGATATGTTATCATGAATAGCTAAGCAAGAAAAATAAGCAAATAAAAAAGAAAGTAAACTTCTTTTTTCTGTTTTGAGAGAGAAGCTTTTACCGCTTCACAAGCAGCAAACCAGCTGCCCTTATTCTTTTCCTTCATAACAAATCGCCCCTAACGATGAGATGGAAAAAAGACTTTTTTGTTTTACAATTCACACCGGCGCGGCTTCGGAGCCGCAGTGACGATTGAGAGGTAGGGCTTTCGTTGTCTTGTGTTCAAGAAATTTCCATGGTGTTTACTTTCCAGAATGATTCTTCGGAACAATGCTACATGAATCGAACCCGCCCGAATCGGCGGATCATATAATCTTTATTTGCGTATAGAAAAGAATAAGACAAACCGCTCGGCGTAAGCCGGCGGTTTTTTATTGTGAAAAAAACAAATCACACATGAAACTTCTGGTTGTTTCCTTCAGTCTTATCACTAGGATGAAACTGGAGGAAAGAATACCGTGCATGTCATTACAACACAAGTCGTTTTTATTTTCTGTTTTTTGTTATTGATTCACTCAATAGAGACCCTTGCCTATGCCACAAGGCTTTCAGGGGCCCGGGTAGGGTTTATCGCGTCCGCGCTTTCCTTGTTTAATGTCATGGTAATCGTGTCAAGAATGTCAAACATGGTGCAGCAGCCCTTCACGGGGCGCTTAATTGACGATGCCGGAAAAAACGCGCTGGCACTCGTGGGCGAGCAATTCCGGTTCCTGATCTTTGGCTCGACGGTTGGGACTATTGTGGGCATTATCCTGCTCCCGTCGTTTGTCGCCCTGTTTTCACGTGCGATCATCCACTTGGCGGGCGGGGGCGGCTCCGTTTTACAAGTTTTTCGGAAAGGATTTTCTAAGAATGGATTTAAAAATGCCTGCTCCTATTTGCGTCTGCCGTCTGCTTCGTATTTGAAGGGATTTCACATGCGCTTGATTCCAAAACGGCTGTTTGTCATCAACATGCTGATCACGTCCATTTATACAATTGGCGTGCTCTCCGCATTGTACGCAGGGCTGCTAGCACCCGAGCGAAGCACGACGGCGGTTATGGCATCAGGCTTAATCAACGGGATTGCGACGATGCTGCTGGCCATTTTTGTTGACCCGAAAGTGTCAGTTCTTGCCGATGATGTGGCAAAAGGAAAACGAAGCTACGTTTATTTGAAATGGACCTCTGTGACAATGGTGACGTCAAGGGTGGCGGGCACGCTTCTTGCCCAGCTTATGTTTATCCCTGGCGCATATTATATCGCGTGGCTGACAAAATGGTTTTGATAGCGAAAAGCTGACCTGGTAAAAGGTCAGCTTTTTATTTATTCGGCGATGTTGCCCATAGAGATGGCGATTCGGTTCCAGCTGTTAATCTGATTAATGATGAGGATGAGATCAACATATTCTTTTTCATTATAAATTTACGCACCTCTTGATAAACATCATCAGGCACACGCTTGTTAGAAATAAAAGTGACATGCTCCGTCAGCAATAATGCTGCTTTTTCTTCAGGTGTATAAAAACTGCACTCTTCCCAAGCGTTTAATCCGTAAATGCGCTGTTCGGTTTCTCCCATTTTTCGGGCATCCTTCGTATGAATGTTAATGCAGTAGGCGCAGCCGTTTAATGGTGATGCTCTTATTTTCATTAGCTCTCTTGTTGTCCGGTTAATACCGGATGTTTTCGTGTATGCCTCCATATTCATCATGATATGTAATCCATCAGGTGCTATTTGGTCGTAGGGAATCCTCTTCGTCATCATTCCATCTCCTTTCACTACTGTATATTTTTTCATGATGATTGGGTTAAAAAAGAAAACAGCCTGAAGCAGATCCAAGCTGTTTTTCTTAACAGTGCGGCGCACAACATGCCGCTTTATCGTTTATTTAAAGTTTCTTAATCCGCGGTCGTACAAAAAGTTTCCGAATGGGACGAATGCGGCGACGAAACCGGCGGCTGACCATTTCAGCGACCATTTCACAGAGAATGTCACATAGGCCAACACAAGCAAATACAAAATAAACAATCCGCCGTGAACAGAACCGACAATTGTTACCGCAAGCGAAAGGCCTGCCCAATATTTGAGCGGCATGGCGATGAAAAGCAGGATTAAGAGTGACATTCCTTCAATAAAACCCATCGTGCGAAGTCTTCCGATCGGCGTTTGCAGCATAAATCGCCCTCCTTGTGGACACGTTTTCATCTATACTATAAACAATCCTACGGGCATATATGACAAGATTCAGAAAATGTTCGGAAAACATTCATATTTGGCTTACTCATCATCCAGCTCTTTGTTTTTTAGAAAAGATCTTCGGAGACTTAAAAAGTTGATGATAAAATAAAAGAAGAAAAACAGAATTGCGAACGTCAATGCGTCCAGCCACTCATGAAGAGTATGTGGACAGCCTGTAAACAGTATACTAATAATAAAAAACATTACACCTGTTGTAAGGCTCGCTGCCAATATTTCTTTTCTTTTTTTTCGGTAGGTCACTTCAGTCGCAATCTCAGGGTGCTCAAGACCTGATAGTAAATAGCGAATGAGGATATATCCTGCGAAAACAGCAAATCCCACACCGCTTACCATGTACTCCATAGGATCTCGTTGAAGAACAAAACCTCTAATAATGAGATCTATCAGCATTAAGGCAGCAAGTATAAATCCTGCTTCCCCATAAAACTGTTTCATTTTCTTTTCGACATATTCATCTTTAAAAACAAAAAATAAATGCTTCATTGGCAGTCCCCTTCCCAAAATAATTCATCCAGTGTCTTATCCAGCGCCTTCGCAATCGCGATGCATAGCTGCAGCGTTGGATTGTACCTGCCTTTTTCAATCAATCCGATAGTTTGCCTAGTCACTTGAACATATTGTGCCAATTGAGATTGGGTCCACCCCTTTTCCACCCGTGCGAGTTTTACGCGATTCGTCATGTTTGCACCTCTATGTAATTTATATATTGCATAATGTTAAATATATATTACTTTCCATCTGTTCGAAAGTCAATGAAATCTAAATCTTTACCTTGTCATTTACACAAATTCCCGAGATAATGTGAACAAAAATAAAAGAAGGATTCTGATATGAAACTTGACCAAATTGATTTGAATATCATTGCGGAATTGAAAAAAGACAGCCGTTTGTCCATGAGAGAGTTAGGAAGGAAAATTAAGCTGTCCCCGCCATCGGTCACCGAACGGGTGAGACAGCTGGAATCGTTTGGCATCATTAAGCAATATACGCTGGAGGTTGATCAGAAAAAAATTGGCCTTCCAGTTTCCTGTATTGTCGAAGCAACCGTCAAAAACGGGGATTACGATCGATTCAAAAGCTACATTCAAACGCTGCCTAATATTGAATTTTGCTATCGGATTGCAGGAGCGGCCTGCTATATACTGAAAATCAACGCGGAGAGCCTTGAAGCAGTAGAAGCTTTCATCAACAAAACAACGCCTTACGCCCAAACCGTCACTCACGTCATTTTCTCAGAAATTGACACGAAAAACGGGCGCGGTTAGAGAGTGATTGTTCAAGTCTGTTATAATAAAAGGATGAGCGTGAAAGAAAGAGAAGTGATCAAGCATGTCAAAAACAGTTGTATTAGCTGAAAAACCTTCAGTCGGCCGCGATTTGGCCCGGGTGCTGAAGTGCCATAAAAAAGGGAACGGTTATCTCGAAGGAGATCAATATATTGTCACATGGGCTTTAGGCCATTTGGTGACACTTGCTGATCCGGAAGGCTACGGAAAAGAATTTCAATCATGGCGGCTTGAGGATCTGCCGATTATCCCCGAACCGCTAAAGCTTGTTGTTATCAAAAAAACCGGAAAGCAGTTCAATGCAGTGAAAGCGCAGCTTACCCGCAAAGATGTCAATCAGATCGTCATCGCCACTGATGCCGGCCGGGAAGGTGAGCTCGTCGCACGCTGGATCATTGAAAAAGCGAACGTCCGCAAACCGATCAAGCGGCTGTGGATTTCATCTGTGACGGATAAAGCGATCAAGGAAGGTTTTCAAAAGCTGCGCAGCGGCAAAGAGTATGAAAATCTGTACCACTCAGCCGTTGCCAGAGCAGAAGCGGATTGGATTGTCGGCATTAACGCGACCCGTGCGCTCACCACAAAATTCAATGCCCAGCTTTCATGCGGACGTGTGCAGACGCCGACGCTAGCCATGATTGCCAAGCGCGAGGCGGACATCCAAGCCTTTAAGCCTGTTCCGTATTACGGCATTCGCGCAGCAGTCGATGGAATGACGCTGACGTGGCAGGACAAAAAATCGAAGCAGACGAGAACATTCGATCAAGGCGTGACAAGCCGTTTGTTAAAAGAACTTGATGGAAAACAGGCGGTGATCGCTGAACTGAAAAAAACAGCGAAAAAAAGCTTTGCTCCTGCGCTTTACGACTTGACGGAACTCCAGCGGGACGCCCACAAACGTTTCGGATTTTCCGCCAAAGAAACGCTCTCAGTTCTGCAGAAGCTGTATGAGCAGCACAAGCTTGTCACATATCCGCGGACAGACTCACGGTTTTTATCCAGTGACATTGTCCCAACCTTAAAAGACCGGCTGGAGGGCATGGAAGTGAAACCGTATGCCCAATATGTCACTCAAATTAAAAAGCGCGGCATCAAATCGCACAAAGGCTACGTCAATGATGCTAAGGTGTCAGACCACCATGCGATTATCCCGACTGAAGAGCCGCTTGTTCTCAGCAGTCTCAGCGATAAAGAACGCAAGCTGTATGACCTGATTGCCAAACGTTTCTTAGCTGTGCTGATGCCGGCTTTCGAATATGAAGAAACAAAGGTCATGGCAGAAATCGGCGGAGAAACCTTTACGGCGAAGGGAAAAACCGTACAGTCACAAGGCTGGAAAGCTGTTTATGATATGGCTGACGAGGATGACGAGCAGGAGGACGACAGAGATCAGACGCTGCCGGCTCTGCAAAAAGGCGCCTCGCTCACTGTCCGCACATTAACTGAAACAAGCGGCCAAACCAAACCGCCGGCCCGTTTTAATGAAGGGACGCTGCTGTCAGCGATGGAGAACCCAAGCGCCTTTATGCAGGGAGAAGAAAAAGACCTTGTGAAAACGCTCGGCGAAACAGGCGGTCTCGGCACGGTTGCAACGCGTGCCGATATTATTGAAAAACTGTTCAACAGCTTTTTAATTGAGAAAAAAGACAAAGACATTTTTATCACCTCAAAAGGAAAACAGCTCCTGCAGCTCGTTCCAGAGGATTTGAAATCACCTGCCTTAACGGCAGAGTGGGAACAAAAGCTGTCCGCCATTGCGGCCGGAAAATTAAAATCCGCTGTCTTTATTAAAGACATGAAGGCTTATGCTAAGCAAACAGTAACAGAAATCAAAAACAGCAGCCAAACCTTCAGACATGATAACATCACGGGAACGGCATGTCCGGAGTGCGGCAAAATGATGCTGAAGGTCAACGGCAAGCGCGGCACCATGCTCGTGTGCCAGGACCGGGAATGCGGAAGCAGAAAAACGATCGCCAGAAAAACAAACGCGCGCTGCCCGAACTGCCATAAAAGAATGGAGCTTCGCGGCCAAGGAGAAGGCCAGACCTTCGCGTGCGTTTGCGGGCACCGTGAGAAGCTTTCTGTATTTGAAAAACGGAAAAACAAAGACAAAGGGCGCGCTACAAAGCGGGACGTCTCTTCTTATATGAAAAAACAAAATAAGGACGAACCGATTAACAATGCGCTGGCGGAACAGCTGAAGAAACTCGGTTTGGATCAATAAAAAGAAACCTGTGCGATTCGCACAGGTTTTTTATTGGACTTAGGTCCTGTTTTTTAAAAGTTCAAAAAGGGGAAAAAAAGCTAGCAATCTTCGTTTTTTTCTTCTATAGTTAATATAATTTGTAACATGGCAGTAATAATTTCGTAATATATTGGTGCGTCTGATTCGCTTCGGACGACAAAGGGGGACTTGCCTGTGCGGCATGTGTTGGTCGCTGCTATCTTATTTTGCTTATCTATCGGACTTTCCGCAGGGTGTGCTGAAGCTGGGAATAAAACCCTATATCAGTCTGAGGCAGACATGAATACCCGCCCGCTTCAGCCGGCGGAGTATTTCATCTATCACAATCTTATGAATGAACAAGGGCTTATCAAAACAGATTTCTCAGATCAGCCCTCCTATTTATCAGAATCGATTGGCCTGTGGATGGAGTTTTTGGTCAGCAGACAAGACGCCTCGCATTTTCAGGAGCAATATCAGCATCTGTCGGATTCTTTTCTACTGAATCATCAGTTGGTGACATGGAAGATACAAAACGGTCAAGCGAGCGGGACAAACGCGCTCATTGATGATATGAGAATCATGGTGTCTCTCGATCAGGCAGCTGCTCTTTGGGGGAGCAGCCAATATGAAAAAACAGCCCGTGAGATCGGCACGGCTTTAAAGACATACAACATGTACAACGGGATGTTTACAGACTTTTACGATTCAGCCTCTCATGCCGCTTCAAAGGACGTGACGCTTTCGTATGTCATGCCCGATGCACTAGCTGTTTTGAAAAAGTATGGAATCATAGACGAAGAAACAGAACAGCGAAATGCCGATGTTCTCTATCTAGCCCCTTTAAAGAATGGTTTCCTGCCAAAGACGTACAGCGCAGAGTCGAAGCAGTACAAATATGACAGTGAAGTAAACGTCATCGACCAGCTGTACGCCGCATGGCATTTGCCGGAAAGGAATGAAACAGCCGCTGTGATAGCAGAGTGGGTCAAAAAGGAATTTCAGGCAAACGGAAAGCTGTACGGACGATATTCGGCAGATACGAAGGAGCCTGCCGTCCAATATGAGTCGCCGTCCGTATACGCGTTAGCTGCTTTATTTTTAACAAAACAGCATGAAGACAGCTCGGTCATCAAAGCGATTTATGATAGAATGAATGACTTTGAAATTCTTGATCCGGCGAAACCGTATTATGGGGGTTACATGAGCGGCTCCGACACGCACTCGTTCGACAATCTGCTGCCGCTGTTAGCCGAAAGGAAGCTTTTTAATGAAACGATCATTCAATGAATCACAAAAATTATATGCTTATCTTTCAGGGCTCATCGCAGCCCTGTCTCTGTTTATTTTTTATGTGTCCGCCGAGCACTCGGAGGGCTTTCTGATCATTTGCATCACATTTGTCGTGATCGGGGCCGGCATTTGGTTCGGTCCGATTTACGCGCTGGCGGTCACCTTAATCGTTCTCTTTGTTCTCGGCACGCTCATGATGTTTTTTCAGACTGGACAGGCTGTGATGTTTTCGGCTGAAGACGGGCTGCGCATGCTTATCGTGTGGGGAATTGCGCTTTTGCTGTTTTCCTTTATATCAGGAAGAATCCATGATATCGCAGCAGAGCTGCGCCGTTCAGTCAAACGTCTTCAATCTGAAATCAAAAGCTTCGTGGCTGTCGATAGAGTGACGGGCTTTGATAATAAGCAAAGAATGAAACTGGAACTGTCAGAGGAAATCAAACGGGCGGAGCGCTACGGCAATTCCTTTGTCTTTTTGCTGCTTCATATGCATTATTTCAAGGAATTTAAGTCTCTGTACGGGGAGAAAGAGACCGACCTTCTCTTTCAATTCGTCAGCCGGCAAATCAGGTCAAGCGTCCGGGAAACGGATAAAAAATTCCGCCCCTCTGACGAGCGCTTCGGCATTGTGCTGACACACACGCCGGCTGAACATATGCCGGCCGTCCTGACAAAGCTGAAAAAACAGCTGGACACGTATCAGCTGACAAACGGAAAGTATGTGTCGCTTACGTTCCATGTCTGTTATTTACCTTATCGAAGAGATATAAGGACGGCTGATCAATTTTTAGAAGAACTGGAAAACGAGATGATGATGAATGAACTTTAAAAGAATAACGCTACTCTGCGTGTCCGTTGTGATGCTGACAGCTATTGGTTCTATGCCTATTTCTGCCCAAGCGAAGGGGGAGGATTCCGGCATTCTCATCATCTATTCAACCTTGGACGGCAAAGAGTCGCCTCAAGTCAAAATGCTCGATTTATTGGCTGGCCATTTTTCAACTCATGTCACGGTCAGAAAAGATTCGGATGTTACAGCATCTGATGTGAAAGGCAAAGAACATGTCATCTATTACGGGCAAACGAAAAGAAAGCTCAGCAAAAAACTGGTGTCTCTTATCAGCGGCGTAAAAAAACCTGTCGTCGCCATCGGCTATAACGCCGGACAAATCAGCCAATTTTCCGGTCTTTCCTTAACCCGCAAAGAACATGTCTATCAGATTCACAGCAGCACGGAAAAAAACGATGTCTCCTTAGAGAGCGGGCTTAACGTGCTGAGCGTATCAGGCCTGAAAGGAAAGGGGCTGTATACCTTTAAATCTGATGACGGCAAAACGAGTCCGTTTATATGGAAAACGGATAAATCAAATGTGTACATCGGCTTAACCAATCTGTTAAATGACAATCTGATTGTGGCGAAAGAGCTTCGAGAAGCATTTGGAGAGAAGGCCGGAACCGCGCTTTTATATTTGCGGCTGGAGGATATCAGCCCGATGTCTGATGAAACATTGTTGCTTCAAGCCGGTACATATCTGTACAAGAGACATGTGCCTTTTATTCTGTCAGTCATTCCGGTGTATCTGAATCCGGAAACAGGCGATAAAGTGTATTTTTCTGATAAACCGAAGATGGTGAAGGTATTGAAAAAACTGCAAAGCATGGGCGGCAGTATCATTGTTCACGGCTACACACACGCCTATCGCCACAGTGAAACAGGAGAGGGCTTCGAATTTTGGGATGCCAAGGCGGACCAGCCGATCACTTCCGAAAATGCCGATGACACTCCGTCCATTTTGGAAAAGGAACAGGCTTTTCCGAACGAACAGGCCTACAAGAGCTATTTGAAGCCGTTTCAGGAAAAGGAAGAAACATATACAAGGCAAAAGCTGACGCACGCCATTGAGGATTTAACCTCGGCAGGGCTTTATCCGCTGGCATTTGAAGCCCCGCACTATACGATGTCTGAGTACGGCTATCAAATGGCTTCACAGTATTTCTCAAGCATTTTCGGGCAGGTGCAGCTCAGCGATACAACATGGAAAACTTCCGGCGCATCCCCTTTTTTGACCAAACCAGCTATGCTGCATGGGATGACGCTGTATCCGGAAACAATCGGTTTTGTCGATACATCAAAGCAAAACCCGCTCGGCGATATGGAGGAACACATTTCTCAAATGATTGATTTTGAAGGCGGAGTGGCCGGAGGGTTTTATCACCCGTATCTCGGGATGAAATATTTGCCGGAGCTCGTTGACCAGATGGAACGCATTCCGGACAGTGAATGGCTTGATTTGAAGAAAACGCAGCAAACCGTCAAAACGGACAAAGTGGAAATCCATACAAGCGGTGACGGAACGGTTCACGTAAAAAACAATGTAAGTGCCATTGGCGAGTTTTTCGACCACCATCGGCAAACCCCGCTGGAAAAGGCGTTATGGATTCTCTCCGCCGTTGTGCTCTTGTTTGTCGTGATGTTTGTCAGCTATACGTTTTACTTGAGAGCCACATTGAAAAAACGAATGTTTAAGGAGAGAAGAAGCCTTGGGTAATATGCTGTTCTTTATCTCGCTGAGTTTAATATGGGTCATGCTTCTCTATCACATGTTTCTCATGCAGGGCGGATTCCGCCACTACATGACCTTCGAGCGGAACATTCCGAAGTGGAGAGAAAACATGAAGGAATTGCCGAAGGTCAGTGTGCTCATCCCGGCCCATAATGAAGAAGTTGTCATTCGGCAGACGCTGAAGGCTATGGTGAATCTTTATTATCCGAAGGACCGGCTGGAGATTATTGTGGTAAACGATAATTCTTCAGACCGGACGGGTGATATCGTCAATGAATTTTCCGAGAAATACGATTTTATCAAAATGGTGATCACAAAACCGCCTAACGCCGGAAAAGGCAAATCCTCGGCGCTCAACTCCGGTTTTGCTGAATCGAACGGCGATGTCATTTGTGTATATGACGCCGACAACACGCCTGAAAAAATGGCCGTGTATTATCTTGTTCTCGGTCTGATGAATGACGAGAAGGCAGGCGCAGTGGTAGGGAAATTCCGCGTCATCAATGCGGCAAAAACGCTGCTGACGAAGTTTATCAATATTGAAACGATCTGTTTTCAGTGGATGGCCCAGGGGGGCAGATGGAAGTGGTTCAAAATCGCTACCATTCCCGGAACCAATTTCGCGATCCGCAGAAGCATTATTGAAAAGCTCGGGGGCTGGGATGATAAAGCGCTGGCTGAAGATACCGAGCTGACCATCCGGGTGTATAACCTCGGCTATCACATCCGCTTTTTCCCGGCAGCTATTACTTGGGAGCAGGAGCCGGAAACGTGGAAGGTGTGGTGGCGCCAGCGGACGAGATGGGCGCGCGGCAACCAATATGTCGTCCTGAAGTTTTTGGCGCAGTTTTTCAAACTGAAACGAAAACGGATTATCTTTGACTTGTTTTACTTTTTCTTTACGTATTTCCTGTTTTTCTTTGGCGTCATCATGTCAAACACGATATTTGTGGTCAATCTGTTTTATGATTTGCATTTGTCGGTCGGGTTTTTGGCTATGATCCTTTGGATTTTGGCGTTTTTCTTATTTATGACGGAGGTCATGATTACGTTAAGCATCGAAAAAACAGAAATGAACAGGCAAAACTTCTTTATCGTATTTCTTATGTACTTTACGTACTCGCAGGCATGGATTGTGCTCGTGATCTATTCTTTATTCGTAGAAATCAAGCACCGTTTATTCAAGCAAGAGGTCAAATGGTACAAAACAGAACGATACAATCAACATAAAAGCGGGTGACCTTTTTGAAACAACTACTTATTTTTCTTACAAGCTTTCTGCTCCTGGCAATGACCGGACAAGCGGCCTTCGCCCAAGAGATGCAGGTCGATGGCTCGCTTCTGGGCAAAAGCAGCCGTGAACAAGCCAAACAGCAGGTGCTGACAAACGATCTTATGACATTGTACGGATCAAAAGACAGCGCGGAACTGACGTATCAGATTCCGGCAGGCGCCTCTTCCGGCAGCCAGCAATTGGTGATTGAATATGAGGCATCAGATCTTTTAATTTCTCCTTCATCGTTAACGGCTGTAATTGACAATGAACCGGTAAAAACGTTAAAGCTAAACGGCGATCCAAAACGGAAAACACTGAAGCTGAACTTGAACAAAAGCCAGTCCGCCCCAGGCTATCACAGCGTATCACTGAAATTTTACGGCGTCTTGAAAGAGGGCGTCTGCGTCAGACAGGATACGTCCGGCAACTGGATCAAAATTTATCCGGACAGCCGCCTGACAATGGCGGACAGCAGCGAAGCGAAGGGAATGTCACTTGAACATTACCCATACCCATTTGCCCAATCGGGAAATACAGCGGAAGAGACTGCTATTGTCATTCCGGATAACCCGAGTTCGGCAGAAATTGAAGCGGCTGTCAAAACAGAAGATTACCTGAAAACTGCCGACAGCAGTGTCAGCATTTCATTTGTGAAGGAATCTGAAGTGAAGCAAATCGACAAGCCGACCATTTTCATCGGAGTGGATAAGCATTGGAACGGCAAGGTGAAGAAGCTGATCAAACAAGCCGGCTTACAGGCAAAAGGAGAAAAACTTCTGCTTGCGGAGCGCGTGCTGAAAGCACAGGGCAAGCAGCAGCCGGTTCTGTTTGCACAAGCGGCATCTGATGATGTGCTCTCAGAAAAAATCAGCGTCATCGCCGATCAGACTTACACCGGCCAGGTAAGCGGGGAAACACTTTCAATTGGCAAGCTTCTGAAGGCTGCAAAGCAGGAAAGCAATAAGCTGACCCTTGAGAAATTCGGGGCAGAAGATATGACAATCGGAGCTGACAAAACATCTTCAGCACATTATTTTTATCCGGCTTCTGCGGTGATAGATCAAAATCAATCAGCCAAGCTGTCGCTTAAACTAAAGAAATCGGAAACGATTCAAGCAGCCGCGGCAGAAAGCGGTTCAGCCTCTCAAGCAGCAGAGCTGAAGGTCCTCATCAACGGTCAGCCGCATTCAGTTCGCCTTGATGAATTAGGAAAAGAAGATAAAAACGGATACTATCATGTCACGCTGAAAGTAGACCCTGAGCTGCTGCAGAAAAACCGCTACATTGATATACAGTTTATCACCACGGGCTTAAAGGAAAACAACCCTTGCAACACAACGGACGAAGAGAAATGGGTCTTCATTGATAAAAGCAGCACATTGTCTTACACGATCAAAGGCACATCTCCGTCAGCCGATTTTCAAGAATGGCCGCTTCCATACGCCGGAAATCAGGAACAGGCAACATTGATTGTGCTCCCTGACAGCGTGAGCAAATCCAAGCTTAAGGAGCTTTCTCTCGTTACTGATTCCTTTGGAAGCGAAGCCCAGCAATCTTTCACAGTAAGGAAAGCATCTGAAGTTAAAGCTGAGGACGCAAAAGGCCGGAACTTAATTTTCATCGGCGGCATCAGCCAATTCTCTCTTTTGAAAGAGAAATCTTCTGATCTGCTCGTGCCTCAAGCGAAAAACGGCTCGTTTGACGTGTCGGGCTTTAAAATGCTGAACGAGACGACGAAACAAGTGGCATTTACCCAAGCGTCTTTATGGGATTCACATTATACGATGGCTGTTTTTGCGCCGCTGAAAGGAAATGGCGCGGCCGTCACAAAAGAAATCATCAGCTTTTTGAACAGCAATGATGACACGGCGACCGTCATCAATGAAACAAACAGCCAGCAGGTGTTTACAAACCACCAGCAGCTCAAATCGGAAACAAGCAATTCTGAAACAGAAAAAACAGCACAAGATCATGGGCAAAAACTGCTGTATATCGGCGTGCTGGCTCTCATGATGGTAATTGCGGCAGCCTTCATTTGGGTAACCGTTAGACGAAGAAAGAGAAAGACAGACAGAGAATAAGACAGAGGCTGATATCAGCCTCTGTTTTTTGTTTTTGGTTTAAATTTTCCATTTGTGGAACCTGTCATTTTATTTTTTTCTCCCGGCCGATAAGCCTCTTTACAACATACGTAAACGGGAGTATGATCTCTTTTAGAAAACAAATCGCTTAATCTGTAAACAGAGCGGGGGACCCATTTTGGCGGCATTTTGCCGCTTGGGGTGAATCCTTTTTAGGTAGGGCAAACTCTCATATGCCCGAATCCGTCAGCTAACCTCGTAAGCGTTCATGAGAGGAGATGAATGAAACCTGTGTTCGATGTTAAGGCACAGGGGCATCCGTTTGCCTCTGTGTTTTTTGCTGTTCAATTTTCAGGATGTAAATCGCATACAGAGACATCATAGCAGAAAGGACTATTACAAAATGTGAGAGCAGATGCGGATGTTTTATTGTTTTCATGAAAAATGAAATTAAAAGGGGAAGACATCGATGTATCATTCAATCAAACGTTTTTTGATTGGGAAACCGTTAAAATCACAAGCAGCAGGAGAACAAAAACTGACGAAATTAAAGGCGCTTGCCATGCTTTCCTCAGATGCTTTATCATCTGTCGCTTACGGAACGGAACAAATTCTTATCATATTGGCGGCGGTAAGCGCTGCGGCATTTTGGTATTCCATTCCGATAGCGATCGGCGTACTCATTTTGCTGCTCGCGCTGATTCTCTCATACAGGCAAATTATTTACGCTTATCCGCAGGGCGGCGGGGCGTATGTTGTATCAAAAGAAAACCTCGGCGAAAAGCCCGGGCTGATTGCAGGCGGTTCATTGCTTGTCGATTATATATTAACTGTAGCAGTAAGTATTTCCGCAGGGACGGACGCCATCACGTCGGCGTTCCCGGCACTGCATGATTATCATATACCCATTGCTGTTTTACTTGTTTTAGTGATTATGATTTTAAATCTGCGGGGGCTGTCAGAATCAGCATCGATTCTTGCCTACCCGGTCTACCTTTTTGTGGCGGCGCTTTTCATCCTGATTGCCGTCGGTCTTTTTAAGCTTATGACAGGACAAATTGATCAGCCTGTCCATCATACATCGATCGGCACTCCGGTAGCCGGCATTACGCTGTTTTTGCTGCTTAAGGCTTTTTCATCCGGCTGCTCCGCGCTCACCGGAGTTGAAGCGATCTCCAACGCGATTCCAGCCTTCAAAAACCCGCCTGCGCGAAACGCGGCGAGAACGTTGGCTATGATGGGGATCTTGCTTGCGGTTCTGTTTGCCGGCATTACGGTACTTGCATACGGTTACGGGACGGCTCCGAAACCGAATGAAACGGTCATTTCACAAATCGCGTCGGATACCTTCGGAAGAAATGTGTTTTACTATGTCATTCAGGGTGTGACATCGTTAATTTTGGTCCTTGCGGCGAATACGGGCTTTTCAGCCTTCCCGCAGCTTGCCTTCAACTTGGCGAGAGACCAATACATGCCGCGCATGTTTACAGTAAGAGGCGACCGCTTAGGCTTCTCAAACGGGATTATCTTTTTAGGCGTTGCCTCAATTGTGCTGATTCTGTTATTTGGAGGGCAGACGGAGCATCTAATCCCGCTGTACGCGGTCGGTGTGTTTATTCCATTTACCCTTTCACAAACAGGGATGTGCATCAAATGGATCAAACAAAAACCAAAAGGCTGGATTGGAAAAATGCTGATCAACGCCTGCGGCGCATTGATATCGTTTATGGTTCTGTCCATCCTGTTTGTCACGAAGTTTAATGTCGTATGGCCTGTTTTAATCTTTATGCCTATCGTCGTTTTTTTGTTTTTTGCGATTAAAAATCACTATACGGCTGTCGGTGAACAGCTTCGCATCGTAAACAAACAGCCGGAAGAAATCAAAGGTACGGTCGTGATTGTGCCTGTAGCCGGCGTCACAACCGTCGTGCAAAAATCCATTCAATATGCGAAATCACTGTCAGATCAGGTCATTGCCGTTCACGTGTCGTTTGACAGAGAACAGGAAAAGAAAGTGGAAAAACGCTGGGAAGAGCTGAATAATGGAGTGCGTCTCGTCACGCTTCACTCTTCGTACAGAAGCCTGGTCCATCCGTTTGATAAGTTTTTGGAAACTGTTGAAGCAAAAGCGAAGAAGAAACAGTTTTCTGTCATGGTGCTGTTCCCGCAATTTATCACAAAAAAACGCTGGCACACCATTCTGCACAACCAGTCAGCCTTCCTGCTCAGAGTCCGGCTGTTCTGGAAGAAGGACATAATCGTTGCCACATTGCCATATCATTTTAAAAAGTAAGCAGCTAAGACCAAGGGACATCTCCTTGGTCTTTTTTAATAAAGGGGAAATGGGCGATGTATACGGAAGGGGCATTTGTCATAGTGACAAACACAAAACGGCAGATTCTGCTGGTCAAACGAAAAGACGTTCCTTTATGGGATTTGCCGGGCGGACGGGTTGAATCAGGAGAGACCCCGGAGGCAGCGGCGGTCCGGGAGGTAATGGAAGAAACGGGATATCTGATAGAGCTTTCCGGGAAATTGGGTGTCTATCAAAGACCTAAGTTTCAAGACGAACAGCATGTGTATGCAGGAAACATAACAGGCGGACAAGCGATAGAAAACGGCATGGAAACGGCCGGGCTGAAGTGGTTTTCGCCGGAGCGATTGCCGCTTTTGATGGTGCCAAACCGGAAAATGCAAATCAGAGATTTTCTAAACGGCGCTGCGGGCATCCGGATAACCGTCAAGGACAATAGCTTTTTGGCGGCCTTAGACCTGTTCAGAAGGAAATACAGCAAGCGATAGTTGCCTCCGGGTTTTAAACGGCTCCCCCTGTGGTATTGAAAAAAGGAAAAAGGAGGATACGGCATGGCACACAAAACAGCAGGACAAGCAATGACAGAACTGCTTGAACAATGGGGAGTTGATCATGTTTACGGCATCCCCGGAGACAGCATTAACGAATTTATTGAGGAACTGAGACACGACAGAAATCAATTGGAATTCATCCAAACCCGCCATGAAGAGGTGGCAGCGCTGGCAGCCGCGGCTGAGGCAAAACTCACCGGCAAGATCGGTGTCTGCCTGTCAATTGCAGGGCCGGGTGCGGTGCACTTATTGAACGGTTTATACGATGCAAAAGCGGACGGCGCTCCTGTGCTTGCGATTGCAGGTCAGGTTTCTACAGGCGAAGTCGGACGGGACTACTTTCAGGAGATTAAGCTTGAGCAAATGTTTGAAGACGTGGCAGTGTTCAACAGGGAGGTACATAGTGCGGAATCACTGCCGGATCTGTTGAATCAGGCGATCCGCACCGCCTACAGCAAAAAAGGCGTTGCGGTATTAAGCGTGTCAGATGACTTGTTTGCGGAGAAAATCAAACGGGAACCCGTTTACACATCACCGGTATATATTGAAGGAAATCTTGAACCGAAGAAAGAACAGCTTGTGACATGCGCGCAATACATTAACAATGCGAAGAAGCCGATCATTTTGGCGGGACAGGGAATGAAAAAGGCGAAGCGGGAGCTGCTGGAATTTGCGGATAAAGCAGCGGCGCCGATCGTCGTCACGCTCCCCGCAAAAGGCGTTGTTCCCGATAGGCACCCGCACTTTCTCGGCAACCTTGGGCAGATTGGGACAAAGCCGGCCTATGAGGCAATGGAAGAATGCGATTTGTTAATTATGCTCGGCACCTCGTTCCCGTATCGTGATTACTTGCCGGAAGACACACCGGCAATCCAGCTTGATTCAGACCCGGCGAAAATCGGCAAACGCTATCCGGTAACAGCGGGGCTTGTCTGTGACTCGGCTCTCGGTCTGCGCGAATTGACGGAGTATATTGAACGGAAGGAAGACAGAAGATTCCTGAATGCCTGCACTGAACATATGCAGCATTGGTGGAACGAAATCGAAAAAGATGAAACTGAGGCGGCAACACCTCTAAAACCTCAGCAGGTCATCGCGCGTCTTCAGGAGGCAGCAGCCGAAGATGCGGTGCTGTCTGTAGATGTCGGCACTGTCACCGTCTGGATGGCGCGGCATTTCAAAATGAACGCGAACCAGGATTTCATCGTTTCCAGCTGGCTTGCGACAATGGGCTGCGGCCTGCCGGGAGCTATAGCGGCGAGCTTATCTGAACCGGAGCGCCAAGCCATCGCAGTCTGCGGTGACGGGGGCTTTTCCATGGTCATGCAGGATCTCCCGACCGCAGTCAAATATAAGCTCCCGATTACTGTTGTCATTTTAAACAATGAAAATCTCGGCATGATTGAATATGAACAGCAGGTCAAAGGGAACATCGACTATGTCACAAAACTTCAGAATGTCGACTATGCCGCATTTGCAGAAAGCTGCGGAGCAAAAGGCATCAAGGTGACGAGAGCGGAAGAACTTGCACCGGCTTTCCATGAGGCGCTTCACTCCAATCAGCCGGTCGTTGTCGACGTCATGATCGGAAACGAACCGCCGCTGCCCGGCAAAATCACCTACGGACAGGCAAAAGGCTTCAGCAAATATATGCTGAAAAACTTCTTCGAAAACCAAAAAATTGAAATGCCGTCATTGAAGAAAAGCTTAAAACGTTTATTCTAAAAAAACAGGGGCCCGTGAAGGCTCCTGTTTTTTGATTTTACGGGGTTGAGTCATAAAATCGGTTGTTTGAACCTTTAAAATGACTCGTATATTTATTGGGATCAGCAGGAATGATCTATGCAGCCTGTTATGATTTTCGCCGTGCCCAAAACAGACACAAGGACAAATGCATCTTCTTTCAAAGCAGAAAGATCAGCGCATTTGTCCTTGTCTGTTTCATCTGTTTAATCTTATCAAATCTTACAAAATGAATGTCTTTATAAGCTTATTTCCCTTTTTTCGAAAGGCCGAAAAAGAAAGGAAAAGCAGATCCAACTAATAAAGTGCCGAATAAAAACATTCCGCCGATAAACACGTGAAAATTAGCGCCTCCGGCCGTAAAAGCGGTAATCAAGGAAATGATACTGAGCACCACCATGGCGATGCCGGGCGCGATTCGCATTTTTTTACCTGTTGATTTATAAGCGATAACAGAACATAAAATTCCGATAACAATAGGGACAATCCATAAATAAAACAGAATAAATACTGACATTATCAAAACTCCGATTTTTCTACTATCATAACAAATTTCTGTAAAAAATGATATCAATGAGCTTTTAAGCCAAAATAAAAAACCGGCTCTTTCAGCCGGTTTTTTCTAACGGAACGTATCGACGATCAAAAACACATTCAAAGCAACAATCAGCACAGCGATCAGCCAAGAAACCACTGTTACCCATTTGGCATTGATCAGCGAACCCATAATCCGCTTGTTGCTTGTGAACATAATAAGCGGGATTAAAGCAAAGGCAATGCCGAAGGAAAGAACCACCTGGCTCAGCACAAGAGCCGACGTCGGATTGACTCCTGATGCGATGATCAAGATCGGCGGAATGATGGTGATGAACCGCCGTACATACAGCGGGATGCGGTAGTTGATAAATCCCTGCATAATCACATCGCCTGAAAGTGTTCCGACAGACGAGCTGGACAGACCCGCTACCAGCAGGCCGATTCCGAATAACGCGGCTGAAACAGGACTGACAAGATGACCGAACTGCTGAAACGCGACATCAAGGTCCTCGACAAACAGCCCGTTTTTGAAGAATAATGCGGCAGCCACAATCAGCATACTCGCATTAATAGCCCCTGCAATCAGCATCGCTATTAAAATATCAATAAATTCGAATCTGAAGATTTTCTTCCGTTCAGCATCTGTTTTGCCGACCACCCGCCGCTGTGTGAGGGCAGAGTGTAAATAAATGGCGTGCGGCATAACGGTTGCGCCGAGAATACCTGCTGCTAGAAGCACGCTGTCGGTGCCATGAAATGTCGGAACGAAAAGTCCTTTCATCACTGAGACGGCATCCGGCTTTGCAAAAAAGGTCTGCAGCGCAAAGGCGATGACCACTACAAACAGCATGCCGGCAATACCGGCTTCAAGTGATCGATAACCGCGGCGCTGAAGCTCCAAAATCGCGAAAGAGCCGATCGCCGCAATAATAGACGCTTCGAGCATCGGGATGCCGAACAGCAAATACAGTCCCAATGCCGCTCCGATAAATTCCGCCAGATCAGTCGCGATAATGACGAGCTCGCCTTGAATCCATAAGCCGATAGAGACGGGCTTAGGAAATTCCTCACGAGCGACCTCAGGCAGGTTTTTGCCGGTCGCGATACCGAGTTTGGCGGAGAGTGACTGGATCAAGAGCGCCATGATATTAGAAAATAAAATCACCCATAGCAGCATATATCCATATTTAGAGCCAGCTGATATATTTGTTGCGAAGTTACCGGGATCGATATAGGCAATGGCTGCAATAAACGCCGGGCCTAAAAAAGGCAGCAGTCCTCTGAATCCTCTGCTTTTCCCGTCAAGCGCATCTTGGACTGCTTTGGAACGGGGAGATTGTGCTGTGATGTCCTTATTCATCATGTACTCACCTGAATTCTAATTGTTTTTTGCCATACAACAAAGAGTTTCCTTAAACCAAATTATTTTATCTACATCATATGACCATCCTGATTTCTTGTCAACCAATGATGGTCAAAAATGACACTCAAATTTTTCCCTGTTATGTAACATGATATGTAGGGCATCTGATAAGGTCCATACATAAAAAGACATCGTTTCTGTATGAAACGATGCCTCCTGAATCATCTAATATCTAGGCTTCCTTGCGCAGTCCGCGGAATACGAGGCTCAGTAAGAATACGAAGATCGCTGCCCCGATAATTGCCGGAATAATGGCAAATCCTGCGAGGCTCGGTCCCCAAGTTCCGAGTAAGCCATGCCCGATCCATGCGCCGATCAGCCCTGCAATCATCGAACCGAAGATTCCTCCCGGCATGCGGTTGCCGACGATGGCGCTTCCGATTAGTCCAATTAAGATAGCAATAACTAATGAAACCAAAAAGCTAAGCATCATATTCACCTCTCCTTAATGATTTATATATCAATAACCGTTCCAGCCAGTCCCGAAACGTACAAAAGCATATTTGCTTATGATTCTGTTTTTATCTTTCTCTGCACACTGCCGTCAGCCAAATGAACAATGACGTCTGTGCCTTTATGTTCCGCAATTTCCTTCGCCCGTTCAATCGCTTCCTTTTTCGTCTCCTTGATTTCAGATACACGTTTGGCATCCTCAGCTTTGACGGCCCAGCCACTTTTATGCTTGATGACATGCTCCGCTTTATTCATTAGCTCCGGTCTGGCGTCATCGTTTGCCTCCTCATCGCGTTCTGTTTCATCATCATGTGTGAGAAAGTCGTCAATTTCCTTTTTTGAGGCGTTTTCCGCCCATTCCTTTGCTTTGCTCGTCGCAATCGGAATGGCGCGTCCGTCCTCATAGCCTTCATCAATCATGGCATTCGCAATGTCAATCGCCTTTTTCTTCACAGGCTTCTCGAGATTTTTCAGTGAAGCGGGGTAATCCTTCATAGACCAAGGCATTTCCATCACTCCTTCTGCTTTTATAAAAAGGGTACCCGCAGGTGAAAAATAAAAACGTTTTAGAGAAAAATGAAGGTATACTATATAGTAGAAAAACGGAAGGGAAGTGCGAGTTGGGTGACAGCAGAACTTAAAGAAGACTTACATCAGCAATTAAAAGAAATAGAAAAATGGGAAAAAGAGCAGCAAAAAGTCTGGTTTTGGGAAAAGCTCAGCCGTCTCCCGTTTCAGCTGCTGGACAAGCTGACGCCGGAATTCATTCAGAAAAAGATCGGCAAGCTTTTGGATGAGGTGGGCAGCTTTGTTCAAACTGGAGGACAGTACCTGACATCGGAAAAACAGATTATCAAAACATTTCAAAAGAAACTGCCCGAGCAAACCATTGAATCACTGGAGGACGTACAAAAAGCGCCTCTGGCTGTTATGGATGATGTTGCTGAAGCGATGGGCAAAAACCGAATCAACGCTGCAACCGTTCAGGGAGCGACCACGGGTGTGGGCGGCGTATTTACACTGGCGGCAGACATTCCGGCTGTGCTCGGTTTATCATTAAAAACA
Source organism: Bacillus sp. AF23 (assembly GCF_020861455.1). Classification (NCBI taxonomy): domain Bacteria; kingdom Bacillati; phylum Bacillota; class Bacilli; order Caryophanales; family Bacillaceae; genus Bacillus; species Bacillus sp. AF23. The sequence goes on along the minus strand of NZ_JAJHVY010000027.1, from coordinate 36,605 downwards.
CTGCAGGATATCGCAGTGGCCTATGGCTATGATCCAAAGGAGAAAAAAGAGCGGGTCTTTATCGTAAAATGTTTGCAGCTTACTTCAGCAGATGTTGTCGGTAAAAAATCCATTCTGAAAGAATTAAAAGATTATGATCAGGACCGTACATATAAGAATGTCGCTTCCCAAATCCAAGGCTGGAGGGAAGTGGTTTTAGGCTACCGTGACACCTTTGGCTGGAAAAAGCTTTTTCAAATGGTGCCGGTCGCGGGAATGGTCTTTGGCGCGGCGGCTAATCGCTCGACCTTAAATGACATTACCGAAACAGGCATGATGCTCTATAAAAAGCGCCGCATCCTTGAGCGGCTCATAGAAACAGAACAGAATCATGAATAGAAGAAAAGCAGACGGGCACCGCATTCCGTCTGCTTTTTTCAGTCAAAACACACTCAATGTGTTTTGTTTGTTTAAAAGAAATGACAGCGGGAATACAACAACCAACACCAATTAAAGGAGGAATTCAAAATGGCACAAGATAACAAAATGAGCAGAGAAGAAGCAGGTAGAAAAGGCGGAGAAACGACTAGCAAAAACCATGATAAAGAATTCTATCAAGAGATTGGTCAAAAAGGCGGAGAAGCCACTAGCAAAAACCATGACAAAGAATTCTATCAGGAAATCGGCGAAAAAGGCGGAGAAGCCACTAGCAAGAACCATGACAAAGAGTTCTATCAAGAAATCGGTGAAAAAGGCGGAGAAGCCACTAGCGAAAATCATGATAAAGAATTCTATCAAGAAATCGGCCGTAAAGGCGGAGAAGCGACAAGCAAAAATCATGATAAGGAATTCTATCAAGAAATCGGCTCAAAAGGCGGAAACGCCCGCGACAACGACTAACTAAGTAAAGCATAAAAGGCAGACAACCTGTAGATAAAAAGCGATCCGGCGCAGCAGCTGGATTGCTTTTTATGATGAAATGGAAAAAGTATACCTTCCAATGACGCTGCTGCGGTAGAATAGGTGAAAAAGGAGTTTTCACTTATGCCTGAGATGCAAAACCTGCTCGCCATTGCAAATGAAGTCAAAGAAAAGCACGCTAATTTCTCCATTTCAGAGGTCAATGACCATTGTGTACGGCTCGCTGTGTTTACAGGAGAATACGACTGGCACCATCACCCTGACACAGATGAATTATTTATCGTTCTTGAGGGAGAGCTGCTTATTGATTTTGAGGATCAAGAAACCGCGGTGTTAAAAGCGAATGACAGCCTGCTTGTCCCAAAAGGCACCATACACCGCACACGCTCTTACGTCAGGACCGTGAATCTCTGCGTCGAGCACATTCATGCGGAAACGGTTATAACAGAGGAATCAAAATGCTGATCAAAAAGATTGTATGTGGGGTGGACGCGGCAAACGCTGAAGCATTTTCGAAGGCGCAGTCACAGTGGGGAGCACTATCACATGTAAGTGGCTTCATCAAACAGGCCGGCGGATGGCGGAAAACAGCAGATGAGCTGTTCACCGCAGAAATCTTCAGCGTTTGGGAGAACAGAGCAGCTTATGATGCTTTCATGGAGAACGAACATGACGTTATCTATGAAGAAATCGGGCAAAAGGCTACGTTATCTTCAATAGAAGTGGCTATTACTCAGGTTGATGCAGAGGGGGCCGCTTGCTTATTAGAGAACCGGGAAATTGAATACGAGCCTGGATGGACCGTGACAAAAGCTTAGTTATGGGAAGTCGTCCTAAAAAAGATGATAAGCTGATTTTATCGCTCATAATAACAATAAAGATAGTCTCCTGTTATTTCGATTGAATTAGAATGAAGAAAATGGCATTCAGATGTGAAATCAGGGGGATTGATTCGGATGACTTTTCATTTTAATGAAATTGATCATATTCAGCTTGCGGCTCCTAAAGGCTGTGAAACTATTGCAAGACAATTTTACGGCGGGATATTAGGCTTTCGGGAAATTGAAAAACCTGATGATTTAAAAGCCCGGGGCGGGGTCTGGTTCACTTTTGGGAATAAACAATTGCATATCGGGATAGAAGAACCTTTTGTTCCCGCTAAAAAAGCACACCCTGCCTTTGAGGTTATGAATATAGAAGGTTTAAAAGAACATTTGAAATGCAATGGAATTGGAATAGTTGAGGACAATAAACTTCTGGGAGCGGACAGATTCTATATTTCAGATCCATTTGGCAATCGTCTGGAGATGCTTGAGCGGCAGAAAACGCACAAAAAAAGATAGATCACAGCTGGAGTGATCTATCTTTTTTATGATAGCCTCTTACTCACGCCCAGGAAGCGTATTATGAACAAAAGGAGGAGCTGGCTTCAATTCTGGCTTTTCTCCAAAAGCTTTCGCTTCGCTCACATATTCAAACGCTTCTCCGTCCGGGGCTTTCTCCTTCAGCCAGTTTTGCTCGGCGCTTTCTTCACCTTCAGAGAAATTGATTAGCTGATGAGAGAATTCCTGTTTCTCAAGTGCTTTCGGGAATGTACCCGGCACAACCGGACCTTCCTGTGCTTCTAATTCTTTAATGGCGGCCAGCCATTGGTTTTGGTGCATTGTGTCACGCGCCAGCAGGAAGCTGAGCATGTCCTTGACGCCTTTGTCATCCGTCATTTCAAACAGGCGTGCAACCTGTAGACGGCCTTGTGATTCTGCATTCAGATTGGCGCGGAAGTCTGCCAGCAGGTTTCCGCTCGCTACGATGTAGCCTCCGCTCCATGGTACGCCTGTACTGCTTTCGGGCATGGCGCCTAGTCCTGATACAATGGCATGGTGAGGATTCATGCCTCCCATGATGGAACCGATGACTGGATCATCAGCCGCTTTTTCCTGTTCATCAAGCGGGGCATCCTCAAGAAGTCTGGCGATCATGGTAGCGATCATTTCAACGTGCCCAATTTCTTCAGTTGCCGTATCCATCAGCAAATCCTTGTATTTTTCATTTCCTCTTGTATTCCAGCCTTGAAATAAGTACTGCATGGCAACAGAAATTTCTCCGAATTGCCCGCCTAAAATTTCTTGCATTTTTTTAGCGAATAATGGATCTGGACGATCTGGCTTAGCAGGATGCTGCAGCATTTTCGTATGTTTAAACATGTTCCCATCTCCTTTTTTCGTGTCTCTCTTTCTATATTTCCGATGGGAACAAAGATAAACGAAAAGCAGCGTATTGGGATGGGGGCTACGAATCCTTGCGCAGCTCCAGAAGCTCCTGAATCAGCTTCCGGCCGAAGATTGGCTCGTACTTCCGGTAAACAGGATCAAGGCGCTTCATCCATTCTTTTTTCTCTTTATCTGACAGCTCGTAGATTTTAATAGAAGAATGTTTTTTGATTTCTTCCAGCTGCTCCTTGTTCATTTCTTCGGCATACGTTTCATTCCACTCCGTTGTTTCCTTCATCGCTTCAGTCAGAATGCGTCTTGTTTCCGGGGTTTGCGCGTTCCAGAAATGCTCATCTGTCATCACAGCGTAGCCGAGGTAACCGTGGCTGCTTATTGTCAAATAGTCTTGAACATTATAAAATTTTTTAGAATAGATGTTTGAGATTGTATTTTCCTCGCCGTCTACTATATTGTTTTCTAACAGCTGAAAAGTAGAATTGAAAGATTCCTGGTGGGGTGCTGCACCAAGCAGCTTGAACTGGTCCTCTATTACATTACTTTGCATAATGCGCAGGTCTTGTCCCTTTAAATCATCCGGGGTTTTGACCGGGCCTTGATTCGTGGTGATTTGCTTAAAGCCGTTTGTCCAGTACGCCAGGCCCTTTAATTGGTTTTTCTTTAAAGAATCAAACAGCTGTGTTCCAATTGTTCCGTGCAGCCCTTTTTTAACCGCATCATAGTCTGTAAATGCATACGGAAGATCAAGAACTCCCCATTCAGGAGAGAGCATACCGAGCTTCGATGTGGAGGGGGCGATAAATTGCACGTCGCCATTTTGCAATGCTTCGATTTCTTCAATGTCCGAATACAGGCTTCCATTCGGGAACACTTCAATTTTCATTTTCCCGCCTGATTTCTCGTTTACGAGCTCGGCAAATTTGTTGGCGGCCAGCCCTTTTGGCGTGTTTTCAGCAACAACGTGGCTGAATTTGAATACGATTTGATCCTGTAAGCCTTCCTGATCGTCATCATACACAATCTCTTCGCCGTTTGAACGGTCATGGAATCCGATAAATAAAGCGGTTGCAATTCCGGCGATCATCAGACCGAGACATGCAAGCAAACTCTTCATGAAAAGCCCCCTCCCTTATGTTAAGAATAATGGGGCAGATGTGATTCGTAAAGACCTGAAAGGAGAAGCTGATGAACAAAAAAAAGCTCTCAATCCGCTGGAAAATCACGATCCTTTCCTACATACTCGTCATTTTCTCCTTTTTGATCGGCGGCATTGTGCTCATAGGCAATATTCAGCATACAGAGGAAAGGGAGCTGAAAAAACGGCTGATGAATACGGCTCGGACGGTGTCGGAGATGACCGAGGTGAAAGAGGCGTTATCGCGAAAAGAACAAACAGAAGCCGTCCGGCATGCGGTTGAGGAGATCCGGATGATCAATGAAGCAGACTACATTGTCGTCATGGACATGGATCACATTCGCTATACTCATCCTGTCACCACAAACATCGGAAAAAAGTCAAAGGGTGCAGATGAAGAAGCGGCGTTTGCGGAGCACATTTATTTCTCAGAAGCAGCGGGCGAGATCGGGACGGCTGTCCGGGCCTTTTATCCGGTAAAGGATCAGGATTTGAACCAGATCGGAGTAGTACTCGTCGGAAAAACACTGCCGGGGATGGCTGATATATTGTTTCATTTAAGAAGGGATATCGCCTTCATCGTCGTGCTGACACTCGGGTTCGGCCTGGCGGGTTCGTTCCTGCTTGCCCGCCATATCAAAAAACAAATGTTTCAGCTCGAGCCTCATGAGATTGTCAGAATGTATGAAGAGCGAACCGCTACCTTTCACTCTATGAACGAAGGCGTGATCGCCATTGACAGCCGGCATATCATCACAATATTTAATGAAAAAGCCAAACAGATTTTTGAGGTGCAGGGCGATCTGGTCGGAAAGGTGATTTGGGATGTACTCAAGGATTCGCGCCTGCCTGAAATCGTGGAACGGAACAAGGCGGTTTATAATGAAGAAATTCGTGTGAGCGGAAAGGTCATCATGAGCAGCAGGATTCCGATCGTCATGAAGAAAAAAGTCATCGGCGCCGTCGCGATTTTTCAGGACAGAACGGAAGCGGCCAAGATGGCAGAGGAATTGACGGGTGTCAAAAACTTTGTCGAAGCGCTCCGCGTCCAAAATCATGAGCATATGAACAAGCTCCATACCATCGCAGGCCTGATCCAGCTCGGGAAATCTGAAAAAGCGCTGCAGCTGGCGTTTCAGACTTCAACTGAGCAGGAAAACGTCACTGAGTTTCTGCATCGCTCCATTCAAAATGACGCCGCGGCGGGGCTTTTGTTAAGTAAAATCAGAAGGGGAAAAGAGCTCGGCATTGCTGTGCATATTGATGAAAACAGCAGCCTGCAGCAATTTCCCGAGCATGTCGACCAGCATGATATCGTTGTGCTTCTCGGCAACCTGATTGAAAATGCCTTCGGCTCGTTTGAAACCGTTCAGTCTGATGACAAACGAATTGACATCAGCATTGAACAAACGGAGGATATCCTTGCGATTTTAATAGAAGACAACGGATGCGGGATTCAACACACACATATGCCGTACCTTTACGAAAAAGGATTTACAGTGAATAAAACAGGCGGCACAGGCTATGGCCTCTATTTAGTCAAGCAAATAACAGACAAAGGATCGGGTGCGATAGAGGTTGATTCACACCCGGGACAGGGAACGTCTTTTTCAATCGTTTTTCCGATGAAGGGGGAGGAAGCGCAGCATGGCTCGTAAAGAAATCAAGGTTCTGCTCATTGAAGACGATCCGATGGTTCAGGAAGTCAATAAGGATTTCATAACAACCGTTAATGGCTTTACCGTCTGCGCGCAAGCGGGGAACGGGGACGAAGGCATCAAGCTGATCAAAGAAAATCAGCCCGAACTCGTGATTCTGGATGTGTACATGCCGAAAAAAGACGGGATCAAAACCTTGCAGGAGATCAGAAAGCAAAAGCTTGAGGTTGATGCCATCGTCGTATCCGCTGCAAAAGACAAGGAAACAATTGCTCTTATGCTGCAAAACGGGGCAGTTGACTATATTTTAAAACCGTTTAAGCTCGAACGCATGAGACAGGCGCTTGAAAAATATAAGCGGTATAAACAAAAAATAGAGGAAAACGACACGCTGTCCCAGGATCAGCTTGATGCCATCCTCAATATCCCGCAGCAGGCCGTACAGGATCTGCCGAAGGGGTTGAATCATTTTACGATGAATGAGCTCATTGCTTTTTTGAAGCAGCAAACGTCGCCTCTTTCTGCTGAAGAGGTAGCCAAGGCTCTCGGCATTGCCAGAGTGACAGCGAGACGCTATCTTGATTATCTCGAAAAGAACGGAACGATTCAGCTTGATGTTCAGTACGGAGGAGTCGGACGCCCCGTCAACCGCTACATATTTAAAGTGTAAACCCGAGACCAAAAAGACCAAAATGTCCGTTATGAACATAAACTTCCCCACCCCTAATGAAAACGCTATCATTCTAGTAAGAAAGACACAAAGGCGACTAGGACAGGGGGAGGAAGAATATGAAACTGTTTAAAAATTTAACAGTTCAAGTCATAACCGCGGTCATCATCGGGGTCATTGTCGGATTGGTTTGGCCGGATGTCGGCAAAGAAATGAAACCGCTTGGCGATACCTTTATCAACGCTGTGAAAATGGTGATCGCTCCAATCATTTTCTTCACAATCGTTCTCGGGATTGCAAAAATGGGCGATATGAAGAAGGTTGGAAAAGTAGGGGGAAAAGCATTTATTTATTTCGAGGTTGTTACGACCCTTGCACTCATTATCGGTTTATTTGTCGTCAATATTATGAAGCCGGGTGCGGGCCTCGATTACAGCAAGCTTGAAAAGGGAGATGTCTCACAATACACCCAAAATGGCGGTCAGGGGATCGACTGGGTTGAATTTGTCACACACATTGTACCGTCCAACATGGTTGATGCCTTCGCAAAAGGGGATATTTTGCAGGTCTTATTCTTTTCCATTCTTTTTGGAGTCGGTCTAGCGGCATTAGGTGAAAAAGGGAAAAGCGTCATTGATTTCTTTGATAAAGTTTCACATGTCTTTTTCAAAATTATCGGCTACGTTATGCGTGCCGCTCCAATCGGCGCATTCGGAGCGATGGCGTATACGATCGGGCACTTCGGACTCGATTCCATCAAACCGCTTGCCAGCTTAATGCTGTCCGTGTATATCACAATGTTCCTGTTCGTGTTTGTTGTTCTAAATATCATCTGCAAGCTATACGGATTCAGCCTGTGGAATTATCTGCGCTTCATCAAAGATGAGCTTCTCATCGTGCTCGGCACAAGCTCTTCAGAATCGGTTCTTCCGAGAATGATGGATAAAATGGAACGCTACGGCTGTTCAAAATCAGTCGTCGGGCTTGTTATTCCGACCGGCTATTCGTTTAACCTTGACGGAACATCCATTTATTTATCAATGGCGACTGTCTTTCTGGCTCAAGTGTTTGGAGTGGATCTCAGCATCGGCCAGCAAATTACGATTATCCTCGTTCTGATGCTGACTTCGAAGGGGGCAGCCGGTGTGACAGGAAGCGGATTTATCGTTCTTGCGTCAACGCTGTCAGCACTTCAGGTCATTCCGCTTGAGGGTCTTGCGCTTCTGCTTGGTGTCGACCGTTTCATGAGTGAAGGAAGAGCGATTGTGAACCTGATCGGAAACGGAATCGCCACAATCATCGTTGCAAAAAGCGAAAAAGAATTCGATGAAGCAAAAAGCGTGGAGGCTGTTGAAGGCATGAAAAAAATGAAAACAGCAGTCTGAAAAAAAGAACGGCCCATCCATGGGGCCGTTTTTTTAATTGTTTAAGAATAATTAAGGTGAGGACAGAGACCTCAGCATTTTTTTGTTATATAATTTACAAATGGATACTATATTGAATGAAGGACGTTTGTCCTAACAGGAGTGTATAAATGGCCGCTTTAGTAAAATTTTTTCAGCACCCGGGAGTAAGGCGTTTTTCCATCTTTGTCGTGTTAACTGGTGTGTTATATCTATTTAAGAGCATGATCAACTTAATATTGCTGACCTTCATTTTCACATTTCTTATGGATCGTTTGGAGCTTGTCGTCCGGCAGTTTTTAAGCCGGTTCTTCCGCGTGAGCCAGCGGGTTGTCATTACGTTTCTCTACATTTTGCTGGCCGTGCTGCTTACAGTCGGAGGGTTTGTGTTTTATCCGGTCGTTGCCGCACAGATTCAGCAACTGATCAAGCAGATTAAACATATTGCGTATCATCCAAGCAGCATTCCTTTCTTTGATGAGATCACAAGTGTTTTCGGAGATATTAATATCAGTTCGTATGTCAAAGAGGGTTTCAATGTACTTTATACGTATCTGGCCGATATCAGCACATTCGGCTTGCAGATCGTGATGGCGCTCATTCTCAGCATGTTCTTCTTATTCGAGAAAAAACGGCTGTCTGAATTTATGGAGCAGTTTAAAACGAGCAAGCTTGCTGTTTTTTATAATGAGATTGCTTTTTTCGGAGGTAAATTCGCGAGAACGTTCGGCAAGGTGCTCGAGGCACAATTTATCATCGCGCTCGTGAACTGCGTACTGACTTTTATTGCGCTCTGGATTATGCACTTCCCTCAGCTGTTGGGGCTGTCCATCATGGTTTTCTTTCTCGGATTGATCCCGGTAGCAGGCGTTGTCATCTCCCTGATTCCGCTTAGCATTATTGCATACAGCACAGGCGGCGGAATGTATGTGCTTTACATTGTGCTTGTCATTTTCGCCATTCATGCGATTGAGACATATTTCCTCAATCCGAAGCTGATGTCAGCGAAAACAGAGCTGCCGATCTTTTTCACATTTACAGTCCTGATTTTTTCTGAACACTTTCTCGGCATTTGGGGCTTAATTATCGGGATTCCGATCTTTGTATTTCTCCTTGATATTCTTGATGTAACCAACAAGGAAAATAGGCCTAAAAGACCTCGAGAGAAAAGTAACAAAAAATAGTTTACAAAATTGGATCTTTTCTGTATAAATAAAATAGATCATATAATAGTAAGCCACACGCTTAATCCTATAACAAGGAGTGGGGGACCCGATCTTTTGGGGTTCATTTTTCATCTGAAAAACGGACATCTCTTCGTCCGAACCCGGCAGCTAACCTCATCAGCGTGAAGAGAGAATCCTGTGGTTTTATGATACAGCCAAAGCCCGCGGGAGTCTCTCGCGGGCTTTTTTCAAAAGAGGGAGGAATGCGGATGAAGCTGGCTACAAAGATTATCATTGCATTGGTGCTGGGTGCTGTGACGGGGATTATTCTTAACGTAACATCACCTGAATTATTTGAAAATTTAAATAAGTTTGTATTTGGTCCTCTTGGCACCATCTTTTTAAACCTCATTAAAATGCTTGTCGTTCCGATTGTCTTTTTCTCACTGACGCTGGGAGTAGCCGGGCTGGGTGATCCTAAGAAGCTTGGCAGAATCGGCGTGAAAGCCATTTCTTATTTTCTCATCACGACTGCAGTCGCTATTACGATTGCCATCATTTTAGCTCTTGTCATCAAACCGGGAGAGTTCGGAACGTATGATACTTCATCTGCCGAATTCACTGCTGAAAAAGCCCCAAGCATTGCAGACACTCTGTTAAACATTATTCCGGCCAATCCTGTTCAAGCGATGACGGAAGGGAATATGCTTCAAATTATTGCTTTTGCCATTTTTGTCGGACTAGGGATTACAATGCTCGGAAAAAAAGCGGATATGCTTCTAAAAGTCGTTGAACAAGGAAATGAATTGATGATGTACTTGGTGAATCTTGTCATGAAGTTCGCTCCGTATGGTACATTCGGTCTGATTGCGACAGCTATCGGCAGCCAGGGATTCAGTGCAATAAAAGCGATGGGGCTGTACATGATTGTTGTTACGCTGTCTCTTGTCATACATGCAATCGTCACATACGGTTCAACAGTGGCTCTTTTAGCAAAAAGAAATCCGATTACGTTCTTTAAAGATTTCTCAGAAGTTATGGTCGTTGCGTTCAGTACCTCAAGCAGCAATGCAACGCTTCCGGTATCAATGGATGTAGCCCAGAAAAAACTAAAAGTGCCTGAGCCGATCAGCAGCTTCGTTCAGCCGCTCGGGGCGACGATTAACATGGACGGGACAGCCATTATGCAAGGGGTGGCCACCATCTTCATTGCACAGGTATTCGGACATGATCTTACATTTACGCAATTGCTGATGGTGATATTGACGGCTGTATTAGCAAGTGTGGGAACTGCGGGTGTTCCGGGAGTCGGTTTGATTATGCTCGCCATGGTGCTTCAATCAGTCGGCCTGCCTGTTGAGGGGATCGGATTGATCCTCGGAATAGACCGCTTGCTTGATATGCTTCGCACAGTGGTCAACACAACAGGAGACGCGGCCTGTGCCGTCATCATTACAGAAACAGAAAAGAACAAACAGCCGGAGCAAGCACCGACTCTATCGGTTTAACCAAACATTTGGAAACAACAAATGCTATAATACAAACAGTGCCTATTTTTAGGCACTGTTTATTTTTGTCGAAAAAAGGAGGAAGGCTTTATGGCTGAGCCGATTTTACATATTGAAGGCCTTGATAAAAAAATAGGGTCTAAACAGATTTTAAAACAGATCAGCATGGACGTCAGGCAGGGAGAGATTATCGGTCTTCTCGGTCCGAATGGTTCCGGAAAAACGACACTCATCCGCATCATCGTCGGACTGTTAAAACAAAACAGCGGAAGCGTGGCCATCAACGGATTCAAGCATGACACTGAGTTCGAACAAGCGATGGAAGCTGTCGGCGCGATCGTGGAAAACCCTGAGTTTTACCCGTACCTGTCAGGCTGGGAAAACCTCAAACACTTTGCAAATATGCACAAAAAAATAGATGATGAAAGACTGGACGAAGTGGTGGAACGAGTCGGGCTGACGTCAGCAATTGATGATAAGGTGAAAACCTACTCACTCGGCATGCGCCAGCGTCTCGGCATTGCTCAGGCGATTCTTCACCGGCCGAAGCTTCTCATTTTAGATGAGCCGACAAACGGTCTTGATCCTGCCGGTATGAAGGATTTTCGCGATCATATTAAGGAGCTCGCCAAAGAGGAAGGAACAGCGGTTTTATTCGCCACACATTTATTGCGTGAAGTTGAAGACCTGTGTGACCGTGTGATCATCATACAAAAAGGCGAGATCAAAGCAGAAGTAAGCCTGAATGGAGCCGGTCAGAAAACGGAGAAAGCCGTTATTGAAGTGCAGCCGGCGCAAAAAGCGCTCGATTGGCTGAGAGGCAACGGGTACACAGCTGAACGTAAAGACGGCTCCATCGTGGTGGATATAGCGAAAGAAAATATACCAGAGCTGAACCGCTCACTAGTCGGACAAGGACTGAACGTATTTTCAATTATGCCTTATACGCAGTCACTGGAAGACGAATTTATAAAAGCGACAACCGCTCATCAAGAGGAGGGAGAAGAGCTTGTCTAAATTAATATGGAATGAACATATGAAACTCTTTAATCGAAAAGTCACATTTGTTTCGCTTATATTGATGGCCGTTTTTCAATTTTTCATGGCGCTGATCATTAAACGGATCGTCATCAGTGCCGGAACTGACGAAAACTTCATCGGCTACTTTTCCTATACACCGACCCTGAATATCTTGCTGCAGGCGTTAACCATTGTCATTGCAGCGACGATTATTTCTAATGAATTTGATAAAAAGACAATCAAATTTCTGCTTATTCGCCCGGTCAAGCGGCAAAAGGTCTTTTGGTCGAAACTTATGACAGTTGTAATGGTCAGCTTCTATCTTTATCTGGCATACTACATTCTGGCTTTATTATTCGGTCTTGTCTTTTTTGGCACGTCCGTGACATCTGAATCAAAAACATTGTTCATCAACACATTGGAGCTAATCGGCACAAACTGGCTAGAAGCGGTGCTGATGGGATTATTCGGTTTGCTTTGTTCATCACTGTTCCGCAACAGTGCCATTTCAGTTGTTGTTTCTTTTGTCGTTTTATATGGAGCAAGTTCACTTGTGCAAATCATGAAGCTGTTTGAAAACAAATGGGGAAGCTTTTTGCTTTTTGCAAACACGGACTTCACTCAGTACAAAAGCGGACAAACGGCTCTGTTTTCAGGCATGACGCCATTGTTCTCTGTAGGGATTATTGTGATTCATGCTGTTTTCTTCATTGCCGTTGCCTGGTGGAGTTTCTGCAAACGGGATGTTCGAATCTAAAGGCAAGGAATGACATTTTTGTGAAAAAGCTCACGTAAATCAATATCATTCGATGTTTTGGTTTATACTAAAGGTACTGACGGAGGTGTCTCGAATTGAGGAACTTTATTACCGCTTTACCGATTGTATTGCTGCTTGGATTCTCATTTGTGTCATTCATGTTTCAGTTTGAACATCTTGTATATTTCAGGCTCGCGCTGGGATTGTTTTCTCTCGTGGGGCTGTACATGATATATAAAATGAAGACGGGTATCCGTTATTTTATCATTTATCTGTATGCAAGCTGGATTGTGCTTGCGGCAGTTACTGCCTTTGAAGAGCCGATTTTCTCAAGCTTTTTCTTCGGCGGATTGGTCATGACAATGGGTTACCTGACTTATATGCTCATTTATCTCGGTATGAAACAAGACCGGGATACAAATCCGGTTTAAACACGCTGTTCCCTCGGGAACGGCGTGTTTTTCTATCGTGAACAAATTGTTAACAGTTGCGGAATCATGGCTGGAAATCTATAATACATATTAAATTTATCGGAATTGAAAAAATGGGGGGCTGCCGGATGTCATTATTTGTACGGAACGAAAAACAGCGGCAATGGATAGAGAAAATAGGACAGCTAGCGGATGAATTTCAGCAAACAGCCGCTGAGGATGATGAACAGGGACGATTTCCTGCCGAAAAAATACAAAAACTGCGTGATTCGGGATATACGGCGATAACCGTGCCAAAATCCCATGGGGGAGCAGGAATGTCTGTTTACGACATGCTGCTTTTTCAAGAGCGGCTTGCACGGGGAGATGCTCCTGCAGCTCTGAGCATCGGCTGGCATTTAAGCGTGATGGGAGAGCTCGGAGAAGGAAACAGCTGGGATGAAGATGTGTTTGCGTTCATCGCAAAGGAAGTTCAAAACGGCGCCGTGATCAATAGAGCAGCGACAGAAGCGAAAACCGGGAGCCCGACCAGGGGAGGACGCCCCGGGACTGCCGCCGTCAAAAAGGACGGCAAATGGGTGGTGAATGGAAGGAAAACGTTTACGACAATGTCGCAAGCGCTTGATTATTTTTTAGTGACGGCATGGATTGAAGAAAAACAAACTACTGGTGTCGTGTTGGTTCATAAAAATGATCCTGGTGTATCAATTGAAGAAACATGGGATATGATGGCGATGCGGGCTACGGGCAGCCATGATCTTGTATTAAACGAGGTAACGCTCGAGGACAATAAACTGGTGGAGCTGCTTCAAGGGCCGCGGGGAGCTAAGCAAAATGGCTGGCTGCTCCATATTCCGGCGGTTTATCTTGGCGTGGCTCAAGCTGCTAGAGACTATGCGGTACGCTTTGCCTCCGAGTATTCTCCAAATAGTTTGAAGGGGCCGATCAAGGATGTCCCGGCCGTTCAGCAAAGAACAGGCGAAATGGAGCTTGAACTGCTGAATGCCAGACACTTTCTTTTTCATGCGGCTGAATTGTATGACGATCCGGAGCGCCGCCCTTACTTGAAGAGTGAGCTCGGTGCGGCAAAACATATCGTCACAAACGCCGCACTTTCTGTTGTAGACAAAGCGATGAGAATTGCAGGGGCCAAAAGCCTCGAACGCACCAATCCGCTTCAGCGCTATTACCGGGATGTGCGCGCCGGTCTCCATAACCCGCCGATGGACGACGCGGTCATTCAAAAGCTGGCCGCAGAAGCCTTTCATTAAATAAAAAAGAGCCTTTGCCGGCTCTTTTTATGTATTGTTTTGTTCCTGAAGATTCTTCTGATGCTTGCGGTCAATTCTGTCGTAAATGACGTTCATCAGCTTTGGATTGCCCATGATCGCCTCTTTGTTTTCCTGGATCAGCTGTTGGTAGGTTTTTATTTTACGCTTTGGCATGCCCTGGCGCCTCCTGACAATGTTTTGTATTCTCTTTCCAGCTCCATCAGCGACAATTCATACAAATGACGCTTTGCCTTTTTGTATATACCATTCTGTATTAACAGATGAATGAGATGCTTTTTTCTGATTTCTGCAGACTGAGGTGTCATTGTGTCACCAACCTCCAATCAAACGATATTGATAATCATTATCAATTAACCCCAGTATACAATGTCCGCCACAGCCTGTAAAGGTGAAAACAGTCCTATTCTTTCGTAAGTAAGCAAACCTTCAACATATCGACAAAAAGTTTCCCGGGCAATAATTTGCTGTCGAAATTTCCCTCCCCGTTGAGAACCGCTGCTGCTATTTTTCATGTTTTTAACCATACTATGTAATAGAATGGAGGCTGGTATTCAATGGGGAGGACAGATAATCTTAAAAAGGGAGAAAAAGGAGCACTCCTCAATATTTTGGCATATATCATTCTTGCTGCTGTGAAGCTGACAATCGGAATACTGTATCATTCTGAAGCGCTGAGAGCAGACGGGTTAAACAATGGGACAGATATTGTGGCGTCGATCGCGGTGCTGATCGGACTGCGTATTTCCCAAAGGCCGGCTGACAGTGACCACCCATATGGCCATTATCGGGCTGAAACAATTTCGTCCCTTATTGCGTCTTTTATTATGATGGCTGTTGGAATTGAAGTGTTAATTGGCGGAGGAAAAGCGATTGCGGGCGGCACATCAGAAACGCCAAGCCTTATCGCGGCGTGGACGGCTTTAGGCAGCGCAGTGTTTATGTACGGCATCTATTTATATAACAAAAGGCTCGCAGCATCCATTAAAAGCTCTGCACTTATGGCGGCGGCGAAGGACAGCAGGTCAGACGCATTTGTCAGTGCCGGAGCGTTTATCGGTGTTTTTTCGTCCCAGCTGCAGCTGGCCTGGATAGATCCGGTTACGGCTTTTATTATCGGAATCATCATTTGCAAGACAGCCTGGGATATCTTCAAAGACGCTTCGCATTCATTAACGGACGGGTTTCACTTGAAAGATCTTGAACCTTATAAACAGACTGTCGGCCGGATAGAAAATGTGCATCGTCTTAAGGACGTGAAAGCGCGATACTTGGGCAGCACAGTACATATAGAGATGGTCATTACAGTGGATCCGAAGCTGACAGTAGAGGAAGGCCATGGAGTCGCAGATGAGGTAGAAAACAAAATAAAACATGAACACGATGTCACTCATGTTCATGTTCACGTAGAGCCAGACGACATAAAATAGGGCTGCTTATCGAATTAGCTTATATGTTCTGATAAGAATTCAGTCACTTCTTCAGGCGTTTTGGCATTGGCGCTGTGAAGATGGCCTGTTTTTTCTCCGTTTTTGAAAATGAGCAGGCTTGGAATACCCATTACCTGATATGTTTCAGCCAGTTCAGGAAGCTCGTCCTTATTCAGTTCGTACCAATCGTTTTGATTGTACGTTTCCAAAATATCGCCGATGAACATATTCATGCGTGTGCAGTCAGGGCACCAATCAGCATAAAATTTTACAATGATTTCTTTATCAGATTGAATCAATTCATTAAATTGTTCTTTTGTTGTGATTTTTTTCATCTGTCACATCTCCTTTTCAATGCCATTTTAATATAAAATAAAAAGGAATTACATACAAATGCATTCAGCTTCAGCATGCCCAAAAATAATTAGATCATTTTCTTGTGAAAGTGATAAGATAGTAAAGATGAAATGTAGTGGGGGGAGTATCCATTGAAAACAAGTCTAGGATTAGTGTACGGCGGTAAGTCAGCCGAACATAATGTTTCGCTTCAGACAGCTCTGGCTGTAACAAAAGCGCTAAATACTGAGAAGTTTGATATACATCCAATTTATATAACTGAAAAAGGCGAATGGATAAGAGGCACACGTTTAACAGAGCCTGTTTCCAACGTAAAAATGCTTCAGCTTGAGCAGGGCGGAACTGCTTTTTCTCCATCTGCTCTCAACCAGGAGATGTTTCCGCAGGAAGTGTCACAGCAAAATGAAGCAATTGATGTCGTCTTCCCGCTCCTGCACGGCCCGAACGGAGAGGACGGAACGATCCAGGGAATGCTTGAACTTTTAAATATTCCTTATGTCGGCAACGGCGTGCTCGCTTCCTCAGCTGGCATGGATAAAGTTGTCATGAAGCATTTGTTTGCGCAAGCCGGCCTTGCACAGGCGAAATACACAGCCTTCCTTAAAAAAGACTGGACTCGTTCTCCGGAAGAAAGCTGCGAGCAAGTAGAACAAGAACTGGGCTACCCTTGCTTCGTGAAGCCGGCCAACCTTGGCTCAAGCGTCGGAATCAGCAAATGCCGAAACCGTGAAGAACTGCAAAAAGCGTTTGAGCTGGCGTTCCAATATGACCGGAAAGTCGTAGTCGAAGAAGGCATCAACGGCCGCGAAATTGAAATCGGCGTTCTCGGAAATGATGATCCTAAATGCTCTGCAGTTGGAGAAATCGCACCTAAGACAGATTTCTACGATTACAAAGCAAAATACGAGGATGGAGACACTGACCTGATTATTCCTGCGACTGTAACAGATGAGGAATACGCGAAAATCAGTGACATGGCGATCAGAGCGTTTAAATCAATTGACGGTTCAGGACTTGTCAGAGCGGACTTTTTCCTGACAGCTGACGGCGAAGTGCTGATCAATGAAGTAAACACGATGCCTGGTTTTACACCGTTCAGCATGTTCCCGCTTCTCTGGAAAGAAGCCGGAGTTGAATACGCTGACCTCATTGAACAGCTTGTAGAGCTGGCTAAAGAACGCCACGCTGAAAAACAATTGATCAAACATACATTCTAAATGAAGACGGACACTGCCGGTAAAAGGGCAGTGTCTTTTCCCGTATATCACCAAAAGAAAGAGAGGGACCTTACTTGATTAAGCGAACCGTAAAGAAAATTGCCGAAATGGTCAAAGGCACACTGACAAACCCGCAATATGAAAATACAGTCATTCATGGAGTTGCTACAGATACAAGAAAGCTGGAAAGCAATCAGCTTTTCATCCCGCTGAAAGGGGAGCATTTTAACGGCCACACTTTTGTGCCGCAGGCTTTTGAAGCTGGTGTGTCTGCCGTTCTGTGGAACCGCTCTGAACCAAATCCGCCCGAGAATCAAGCTGTGATTCTGGTGGAAGATACATTGTCTGCGCTCCAGCAGCTTGCAAAAGCTTATTTACAGGAGCTCGGCACACGTGTCATCGGAGTAACAGGAAGCAACGGCAAAACGACGACCAAAGACATGATTCACACTGTCCTGCAAACGCGGTACCGCGTCCATAAAACAGGAGGAAACTTCAACAACCATATCGGGCTGCCGCTTACAGTGTTAGCGATGCCAGAAGATACAGAAATTGCCGTACTGGAAATGGGAATGAGCGCAAAAGGAGAAATTGACCTCCTGAGCCGCCTGGCAAATCCGGATGCGGCAGTGATAACGAATATCGGCGAATCCCACATGCAGGATCTTGGTTCAAGAGAAGGCATTGCGGAAGCGAAACTGGAAATTATCAACGGCCTGAAAGAAGACGGTGTGCTGATTTATATCGGAGACGAACCGCTCTTGCAAAAAGACTACAGCTGCCAAACAAAAACGTATGGTACTGGGGCGCAAAACGATTATCAGCTGCAGGATGTCAGCCAGAGTGAAGCGGGAACCTATTTTACGATCAAAGGCATAGAAAAAACGTTTTTTATCCCTATTCTGGGCAAACATAATGTGATGAACGCCATGGCGGCAATCGCCGCAGGGGCTTATTTCGGCATCACGCCGGAGGATGCGGCAAAAGGATTAAGCGGCCTGAAGGTCACCGGCATGAGACTTGAATTGATGAAAACAGACAGCGGCATTTCTATTATTAATGACGCTTATAACGCGAGCCCGACGTCGATGAAGGCTGCAATCCAACTGACAGAAAGCCTTGAAGGATACGGGAAGAAAATAGTCGTGCTCGGAGACATGCTTGAACTCGGAGATCTTGAAGAAACGTTTCATAAAGAATGCGGCGCTGTGATCAGCCCGGACAAAATTGACCACGTCTTTACGTATGGAAAACTGGGGGCATTTATCGCCGAAGGTGCGATGGAACATTTTAGAGAAGAACGCATCAGCCACTTCAGCGACAAAAAAGATCTCACTCAAGCCCTGAAGAATAAAGCCTCAAAAGGAGATTTGGTTTTATTCAAGGCGTCAAGAGGTATGAAGCTTGAAGAAATCGTTAAAGATTTAATGGAGAGCCCGTTTTCTTAAAAAATCCTGCGAAAAAAAGCAGATTGCAATCATAAAATAAAAATGATGTGCAGACACTAATGTATGCCGGCCCGAAATAATTTATGTATGACCGGCTGAGGCTATGGTACAATAATGACAGGTTTATTTCGCGATACGAAAATATGTGTACGGACCGCCATCCGCTGACCTTAGGTTTTCCGCGGACACAAGGAGCGGGATTGGGCATCGTCCGGCATATTTGGTTAGCAGGTCAGCGAGCGCATTCAAAATGCTGATCTGCTTACCGCGTTATTGAAAAACAAGTAGTGTAATGGTAAGATAAAACTTAAAGTAATTCGGGCTTTGTATACGTAAGGATCCTGTCCTTTTTCCATGGAGGGCAGTTTTTAAGTGGTAAATCACGACATTACTGAAACAGCAATTAGAAGGAGTTTGAATAATTTGACTATAACGTTTCAAGATTTTCAATTAAGTTCTGATCTCATGAAGGCAATTAACCGTATGGGATTTGAAGAAGCAACGCCGATTCAGGCACAAACGATTCCGCTCGGACTTTCAAATAAAGATGTCATTGGACAAGCGCAAACAGGTACAGGTAAAACAGCTGCGTTTGGTATACCCCTTGTTGAGAAAATTAACCCCGAGTCTCCTAATATTCAAGCAATCGTAATCGCACCAACCCGTGAATTAGCCATTCAAGTATCTGAAGAATTATATAAAATCGGACAAGATAAACGTGCGAAAGTTCTTCCTATTTACGGTGGGCAGGATATTGGACGACAAATCCGGGCGTTAAAGAAAAATCCGCATATCATTGTCGGAACACCGGGACGTCTTCTTGACCACATTAACCGCCGCACGATTCGTTTAAACAATGTAAATACAGTTGTAATGGATGAAGCGGATGAAATGCTGAATATGGGATTCATCGACGACATCGAATCTATTCTTTCAAATGTGCCGAGCGAGCATCAGACGCTTCTGTTCTCAGCTACAATGCCAGCGCCGATCAAACGCATTGCAGAGCGTTTTATGACTGAGCCTGAACACGTAAAAGTAAAAGCAAAAGAAATGACTGTTTCTAACATTCAGCAGTTCTATTTGGAAGTGCAGGAGCGTAAAAAGTTCGACACATTGACTCGTCTTCTTGACATTCAGTCTCCTGAGCTTGCGATTGTATTCGGACGTACAAAACGCCGTGTTGATGAACTGGCAGAAGCCCTGAACCTTCGCGGATATGCAGCTGAAGGAATTCATGGTGATTTAACGCAGGCGAAACGTATGGTTGCGCTTCGCAAATTTAAAGAAGGTGCAATCGAAGTACTTGTTGCAACTGATGTTGCAGCTCGCGGACTCGATATCTCAGGTGTTACACACGTGTACAACTTCGACGTGCCTCAAGATCCTGAAAGCTATGTTCACCGTATCGGAAGAACAGGCCGCGCAGGTAAAACAGGTATGGCGATGACGTTTATCACACCGCGTGAGATAAGCATGCTTCGCGCAATTGAACAAACAACGAAACGCAAAATGGACCGCATGAAAGAGCCGACACTTGATGAAGCGTTAGAAGGCCAGCAGCAGGTTACAGTTGATCGTCTTCGTACGACAATCAGCGAAAACAACTTGAACTTCTACATGACAGCGGCAGCTGAGCTGCTTGAAGATCATGATGCAGTGACAGTGGTTGCAGCGGCTATCAAAATGGCTACAAAAGAGCCGGATAGCACACCAGTTCGCTTAACAGACGAAGCGCCGATGATCGGCAAACGCTACAAAAACCAACGCACTTCCAAACGCAGAGACGGACAAGGCGGCGGCTACCGCGGCGGTAAAGGGAAAAGCAGCAACCGTTCTTCCTATGATAAAAAGCGTTCAAACGATCGCCGTTCTTCAGGTGACAGACGCCAGAAAAAATCATACTAATTCTGTAAAGAATTTAAGAGCCTAAAACATGAGTTGTTTTGGGCTTTTTTTATGTTCAAAAATTCATGGCCATTAAGCAAACTTTCAGCTGACGGCACCGTTTTTTCTATGTATGCTTAAAGATGAAACTTTTTCTGCATAAGCGCGTATAAGTAACGATGAGAAAAACGGGAGGTAGGTATTTTGAGAAAGCAGCCCAAAAACCAAATCAGTCCAGACGGATTAAAGGTTTGGCGACTTCAAGAGATAATCATATCCGCTGTCTGCTTGCTTATTGTCATAGCAGTTGCAGTGTTAAGTTATTTTTTCCATTGGCCGTACTGGATTAGCGGCGTGCTCGGCGCAGTTTGGCTGCTGGGTTCGGTTGTGACGATTTATCTGATTCCAAAGATCCGGCACAAAGTGTGGCGTTATGAAGTTCATGAAAACGAAATAGATATTCAATCAGGTATCTTTGTTGTGACACGCGTGATCGTGCCGATGGTCAGGGTTCAGCACGTAGACACCTCGCAAGGGCCGTTATTAAGAAAATACAATCTGGCAACAGTGAAAATCTTCACGGCGGCAACTGTGCATTCGATTCCTGCTTTAGAGATAGAGGAAGCGGATCAGCTGAGAGACTCCATTTCGCGCCTGGCAAGGGTGACTGACGATGATGTCTGAACCGAAACGCCTTCACCCGGCGGCAGTCATTTTGAATTTATCCCATACCATTATTCAAACGATAAAAAATATTATTCTGCCATTCTTTTTTGTGTATATCGTTAACTCAAATCATACTGTCCGTTTTTACGGAGCCATCGCGCTCGGCGTTTTGTTCATCTGGCTCGTAGCGGCAAGCATCATCAAATGGAGAAAGTTTTCCTATCGAATCGAAGATGATGAATTCAGAATCGAGGAAGGCTTGTTTGTGACGAAAAAGAGGTATATATCGATTGATCGGATTCAATCGATGAATACGAGTGCGGGTGTGGTCCAGCAAATTTTCAAGCTTGTCAAACTGCAAATTGAAACGGCTGGCGGCGGCAAAGAGGCGGAAGCGGTATTGTCGGCTATTTCAGTTGAAGAAGCTGAGAGAATCAAAGAAGCCGTATTTAAGAAAAAAGCAGAAAGAAATCCAATCGATACCGATGAAGGCCTGTCAGGAGATAAAGAGGCGCTCCCGGATGCAGGGCCGCAGGTGAAATACAGCATGAATGCAAAAGAATTACTTATGGCCGCTTCAACTTCCGGAGGAATCGGCGTGATTATTTCTGCTGTATTTGCGCTCATTTCTCAGCTGGATGAGGTGCTGCCGATGGATTGGCTCTTCAAAAAATTCTCCTTTCTGCAGCACGCCAACATAGGCATATACGCCGTGCTTATATTTATTGGTTTGTTTATCACCTGGATTCTCAGCATAGCCGGCATGATGTTTAAATATGCTAACTTTCAAATCGTTAAAAAAGAGCAGGAATTGGTGATTTCAAGGGGTATTATTGAAAAACACCAAGTCACCATACCGCTTCGCAAAATACAAGCCATCAAAATAAAAGAAAACATCATCCGCCAGCTTTTCGGTTTTGCGACGGTGTCAATCGTCAGCGCGGGCGGAGGAGGAGACCCGGAAAAAGCAGAGGGCGCTTCGACCATTCTGTTTCCGATGATTCACAAAAAAAAGCTTCCCGGCATGCTGCGTACTTTTACGCCGGAATACACGCTGGAAGAAAATCGCCGCCATCTGCCGCGGCGCGCATTGAAGCGGTACTTATTCCGCTCAACCATTTTCTCCATCTTTTTCATCATTCCGCTGTGTATTTTCTTTCAGCCATGGGGTTATCTCTCGATTGTTCTGCTGCCGATTGAATTGTTTTTCGGGTATCTTGCTTATAAAGATGCGGCATGGGTAATCAGCGGAGACCGTCTCCAACTGACATCGAGATTTATCGGCAGAACGACTGCAATTGTGTTGAGAAAGCGAATGCAGGTATGTAAAGCGAGCCAATCTTATTTTCAAAAGAAGGGGAAGCTGTATACCATTTCCACCTCGGTAAAATCGTCAAGCCATATGGAAGAATTAACGGTGAGAGATGTGGGAGAAGAGGATGCAGATTTCATTTTAAACTGGTACTCATATGAAAAAGCGGACGGTTAATACCGCCGCTCTTTTTTTTGCACACATAAAAAAGACAGGAGAAACCCGCCGCAAAGTCCAAACAGGTGGGCCATCATGTTAATATTGGAGTTGATAAACGACATGAGAACGGCAAAGGCAAGCAATGTGATAATCATTTTGGAGTTGTCCTGCCCGATCAGCTCTTTACGATAAAGAACCATAAACAGATAAACGCCGAACAGCCCGAAGATCGCGCCGGAAGCTCCGACATGCACATAATCAAGCGGTTCTGTAAAATACGTGCCGATGTTTCCGATCATTCCGGATCCTGCATACACAAGAAGGAAACGCGCTTTTCCGAGCATTCGTTCCAGAGCCGGCGCAAATAAAAAGATGGACATTGAATTAAACAGCAGATGGGTAAACCCTGCGTGAAGGAAAATCGGCGTGACCAGCCGCCACCATTCACCGTTAGCGACGCCAAGGTTATAGCCTGTGACAGCGTCTCTCCACAACACGACTGAAGGAACAGGAAGTGAAAAGAACAGCCAGAGAGCGGCTTGAGCAGCCAATATAAAGGTGACAACGGGATAAAGCCTGATAAAGGTTTGAAAGTTTTCAGTCCGTATAAACATGCCGAGCCCCATTTCATCATTTTGGTATTTCTATAGTAACACGTTTATGAGACAAACCATTCAAATAGTACAAGCGCAAAGGAGGGTGTAAAACATGATTTACGGTATAGGATTAGACATCGTGGAGCTTAAGCGGATCGCTGCAATGGCCGACCGCCAGAAACGATTTGCCGAGCGTATTTTAACAGGCGGCGAACTTGCTCAGTATCATGAGCTTTCTGAGAAAAGAAAAATTGAATTTCTCGCAGGAAGATTTGCGGCAAAAGAAGCTTTTTCGAAAGCATTCGGCACAGGAATAGGCAAGAATCTAAGTTTTCAAGACATTGAAGTGACAAAAGATTCGAATGGCAAGCCTTTTATTGTTTGCGCAAAGCTGATCCAAGCCGCTGTTCATGTGTCAATCACTCATACGAAGGAATATGCGGCTGCACAGGTTGTCATTGAAAGGTTGTCAAGCTAGTCTGCATATTAGGGACACCCCTCTCATATATTTGATAATGCATTAAGGGAGACGAGTTGTTTGAGGCTTTTATGGTACGCCTCTGTTCTGTTTAACCGTGTACCGAGCGTACCGTTAAAGTCAAACAAGCGATTTCTTCCTTTTACATCAATTGAGAAAAAGGGGTTGAAAAAGGTGAGAAAAAGCTTTGTTTTGCTTTTAACGGGACTGCTGGCTGTCCTTATTCTTTCTGCCTGCGGACAAAAATCACAGGAAGATGTCGTTACCGGGCTGGACGAGAAGGCGAAAGAATATACCTCGTACAAAGCAAAAGCAAAAATGACCATTGAGACAGGGAGTGACCCGCAAGTATACAATGTGGAAATCTGGCATAAAAAACCGTCTCTGTACCGGGTCTATCTGGAAAATCCGAAAAAGGACCAAAACCAAGTCATTTTACGAAATGAAAACGGAGTATTTGTTCTCACACCGTCTTTAAATAAGAGCTTCAGGTTTCAAAGCGACTGGCCAAACAACAGCAGCCAAGTCTATTTGTTTGAATCGCTTGTAAAGGATATTCAAAACGATTCGGATGCAGTCTTCACTTCAAAAGAATCAGAATACGTATTTGAAACAAAAACGAACTATCAGCATAACAAAATGCTTCCGACACAAGAAATCACATTTAACAAGAAGGACATGAGCCCGCTATCTGTCAAAGTCATGGATACCGACCGAAAAGTGATGGTGAAAGTAGAGTTCAGCAGCTTCCAATTCAATAAGCAATTCGACAAAGAGTCCTTTGATGAAAAGAAAAATATGACCCTTTCTCAAATGGATGTCGCCACTAGCGCGAAGCCTTCCGACTCTTTTGCCGTCAAAACGCCGCTTGAACTGCCGCTAGGCGTAAAACTGCTTGAGGAAAAAGATATTTCAACGGAAGATGGCAAGCGTGTCATCATGACTTACGGCGGAGAAAAATCGTTCACCTTAATTCAGGAAAAAGCCCAGGTTGCGAAAGCGTCCTCCTCAGTCACGCTGAACGCGGAACCGGTTAATCTCGGCTACACAATCGGCGCTTTGTCAGATGCTTCGCTAACATGGACTTACGAAGGCGTGGATTATCTTCTGTCATCTAAAGATCTTTCACAAGAGGAGATGGTGACAGTCGCCAAAAGCATGAAGGGACAATCATCCAAATAATCTCCTAAAGGCCGAATCAAATTTGGCCTTTTTTTCGTCAGGCAGAATTTCACTTTGCTCTATAATTTTAGTATGATATGTAAATGATATTGAATAAACGCTAGGAAGTGTCATAAATGAGCACAAAACCTTTTTACAGAGACACGTGGGCGGAAATTGACCTGTCCGCGATTAAAGAAAATGTCAGTAATATGAAAAAACACATCGGTGAACATGTCCACCTGATGGCGGTTGTGAAAGCAAATGCCTACGGACATGGGGATGCAGAAGTAGCGAAGGCGGCTCTTGAGTCAGGTGCTTCATGCTTAGCCGTGGCGATCTTGGATGAAGCGATTTCTCTTCGCCAGCGGGGCCTGAAAGCGCCTATATTGGTGCTCGGCGCGGTTCCTCCGGAGTATGTGAGAATCGCGGCGGAATACGACGTGACGTTAACGGGTTATTCTGTTGAATGGCTTCAGGAAGCCGCGCGCCACCTCAAGAAAGCTTCCCTTCATTTTCATCTGAAAGTCGATACGGGAATGAACAGGCTCGGTGTGAAAACAGAAGAAGAGATTCATCACGTGATGAAAATTCTGGAGCGCAACCCATGCTTAAAATGCAAAGGGGTCTTCACTCATTTTGCGACTGCCGATGAAAAACAAAGAGACTACTTTCTGACGCAGTTTGAACGCTTTAAAGAATTGATTGCTCCTCTGCCTTTAAAGAAACTGATGGTTCACTGCGCCAACAGCGCCGCCGGCCTGCGTCTGAAAAAAGGCTTTTTTAACGCGGTCAGATTTGGCATCGGCATGTACGGATTGCGTCCGTCAGCGGAAATTACCGATGAAATCCCGTTTAAACTGCGTCCCGCATTCACCCTGCATTCGACCCTGTCGCATGTCAAAAAGGTACATAAAGGGGAAAGTGTCAGCTACGGGGCGGAATACACAGCGGGAAAAGACACATGGATCGGAACGGTGCCCGTTGGCTATGCGGACGGCTGGCTCCGCCAATTGAAGGGAACAGAGATACTCGTGAAAGGAAAACGGCTGAAAATCGCCGGCCGAATCTGCATGGACCAATTTATGGTGGAGCTGGATCAGGAATATCCGCCGGGCTCAAAAGTCACATTGATCGGCTGCCAGGGGGATGAATATATTTCCATGGATGAGGTCGCAGGCAGGCTCGAAACCATTAACTACGAGGTGGCTTGTACAATAAGTTCCCGCGTTCCCCGTATGTTTTTGGAAAATGGGAGTATAATGGAAGTAAGAAACCCTTTATTGCAGGGGAATGCAAGCGAATAGCTCATATCACGATAGAATTTTTAAAACAGCTTTGCTTGAAGAGTGAATAATGGTATCATTATCACTGGATGGATAAAAGAGTCGTATCCGTAAGTTTGGTGGAGGTGTATGTTTTTTGTCTGAATCCAGCGCAAGAACCGAAATGAAAATCAGCTTGCCCGAAAACCTAGTAGCTGAATTGGATGGTGTAGCGATGCGGGAGAAACGAAGCAGAAACGAACTGATATCACAAGCAGTGAGAGCCTATGTCAGCGAACGAACAACTCGTCACAACCGTGATTTGATGAGACGCGGCTATATGGAAATGGCGAAAATCAACCTGAACATTTCTTCCGAGGCTCACTTTGCGGAGTGCGAGGCTGAAACGACAGTTGAGCGCTTAGTCAGCGGAGGATAATCATTTGATTGTGAAACGCGGCGATGTTTATTTTGCTGATTTATCTCCTGTTGTTGGCTCAGAGCAAGGCGGGGTGCGCCCGGTTTTAGTGATCCAAAATGACATCGGAAATCGCTTCAGCCCAACTGCTATTGTTGCAGCCATAACAGCCCAAATACAGAAAGCGAAATTACCAACCCACGTCGAAATTGATGCAAAACGCTACGGTTTTGAAAGAGATTCCGTTATTTTGCTGGAGCAAATTCGGACGATTGACAAGCAAAGGTTAACGGATAAGATTACTCATCTGGATGATGAAATGATGGATAAGGTTGATGAAGCCTTACAGATCAGTTTGGCACTCATTGATTTTTAGTAATATTTACCTAGTTGCTCAAATAGAGCAACTTTTTTTGTTTTCAAAAAACATTAACGATATAATAGTGGAATAACGAAAAAATATGTTGTTTTTTATCGGGAGGTAAGCGAATTTGATGTCGAATCAGACTGTCTATCAGTTCATAGCCGAGAATCAAAATGAACTGCTTCAATTGTGGACTGACACACTAAAAGAATTAAGTGAACAAGAATCATATCAGCTGACTGACCAAGTTTATGAAAATATATCTAAAGAATATATCGACATTCTGCTTTCATTTGTTAATGATGAAAGCGCTGCTGAAAGCCAAATCAGCGAACTGGCGCTGAGAGCCGTCCAAATCGGACTTTCTATGAAGTTTCTGGCTACGGCGCTTGCTGAATTCTGGAAGCGTCTCTACACGAAGATGAACGATAAGAGATTGCCAGATCAAGAGAGTACGGAATTAATCTGGCAGATTGACCGCTTCTTCAGTCCGATTAATACAGAAATTTTTAATCAGTACTCCATCTCATGGGAAAAAACAGTATCCCTGCAAAAAATCGCACTGCAGGAGCTTTCTGCGCCGCTGATCCCGGTTTTTGAAAATATAACGGTCATGCCGCTGGTCGGAACGATCGATACGGAACGCGCAAAACGAATTATGGAGAATCTGCTTAACGGCGTTGTCAAACACCGTTCCCAAGTCGTACTGATCGATATTACCGGTGTGCCTGTCGTCGATACGATGGTTGCCCATCATATTATTCAGGCGTCTGAAGCGGTAAGGCTTGTCGGAGCGAAATGCCTGCTCGCCGGAATCCGTCCGGAAATTGCTCAGACCATCGTCAATCTGGGCATTGATTTATCCCAAGTTATTACTAAGAATACCCTGCAAAAAGGAATTCAAACAGCATTGGAAATGACGGATCGAAAAATCGTTTCATTGGGGGAATAACATTGTGAGACATCCAAAAATCCCGATCTTGAAACTGTATAATTGCTTATTAGTGTCCATTCAATGGGAACTTGATGACCAGACAGCATTAACCTTTCAAGAAGATTTATTAAATAAAATATACGAAACAGGTGCCAACGGGGTCGTCATTGACCTGACATCTGTGGACATGATTGATTCATTTATCGCCAAAGTGCTGGGCGATGTCATCACAATGTCTAAGTTAATGGGCGCAAAAGTTGTCTTAACAGGCATCCAGCCCGCCGTTGCCGTGACGCTGATTGAACTTGGAATCGCGCTTGAGGAAATCGAAACGGCGCTCGACTTAGAGCAAGGGCTTGAGACATTGAAGCGGGAATTGGGGGAATAGCGAATGAACGACCAATCCTGTGTAAAGATCATGACAGAATGGGATATCGTGGCCGCCAGACAGCTGGGACGAAACGTTGCAAAAGAGCTGGGTTTCGGCACTGTAGACCAGGCAAGGATCACAACGGCTATATCAGAATTAGCCAGGAACATTTATTTATATGCCGGCAAAGGGCAGATTGGAATTGAACAGGTCGCAGACAGAGGAAAAAAGGGCCTGAAAATTATAGCGGAAGACAAAGGGCCGGGAATTCCTGATATCCGAAAAGTCATGGAAGACGGGTTTTCAACGTCAGGCGGACTGGGAGCGGGACTTCCCGGCGTGAAAAGGCTGATGGATGAATTTAGCTTAAATTCCGTAACGGGGGAAGGAACAGAGATACAAGCCATAAAATGGCTTCGGTAGGAGGTTAGAAAGTGGATTTTAGGGAGGTTATTGAGCAGCGGTACCATCAGCTGCTTAGCCGATATATAGCCGAATTAACAGAAACATCTTTATATCAAGCCCAAAAATTCAGCCGAAAAACAATCGAGCATCAAATTCCTCCGGAAGAAATCATCAGTATTCACCGAAAAGTGCTGAAGGAGCTGTATCCGAGTCTCCCGGAAGATGTTTTTCATTCGCTGGATTTTTTAATAGAAGTCATGATTGGATATGGAATGGCTTATCAAGAGCATCAAACCCTCAGGGGGATACAGCAGGAAATTAAATCAGAAATTGAAATCGCAGCTAATGTACAGCAGACGCTTCTGGGAACAAAAATTCCGGAGGAAGAAGCGCTGGACATTGGCGCGATCAGTGTGCCCGCCAAACAGATGAGCGGTGATTATTACCATTTTGTTAAAGACAAAGAGTCCATTAATATTGCCATTGCTGATGTCATCGGCAAAGGAATTCCGGCAGCTTTATGTATGTCTATGATTAAATACGCGATGGATTCTTTGCCGGAAACGGGCATTCACCCTTCACAGGTGCTGAAAAACTTGAATCGCGTTGTTGAACAAAACGTTGATGCCAGTATGTTTATTACGATGTTTTATGCCAATTACAATACGGACAATCATCGATTTACATACGCTTCAGCGGGACATGAACCGGGATTCTACTATTCTCAAAAAGACAATGCATTTTACGATTTAGAAGCTAAAGGGCTGGTTCTCGGGATCTCGCAGGATTATGACTACAGGCAATTTGACCAATATCTCAAAAAAGGAGATATGATTGTTTTATTTTCTGACGGCGTTACAGAATGCAGGACGGAAAACGGTTTCTTGGAGCGTCTCGATATACAGAAGCTCATTGAGGAACATATGTGTTGCTCTGCGCAGGAAATGGTCAAAAACATATATGACAGCCTCCTCAAATTGCAGGATTTTCAGCTTCACGATGATTTTACGTTAATTGTTTTAAGAAGAAAGGTTTAGCGATTGCCAGCCGAGGGTATACAACAACTATGATTTAAAGGATACTTTGAGGTGATATGAATGAATATAAATGTTGATGTGCGACAGAATGTGAATGATATACAAGTAAACATTGCAGGAGAAATTGATGTGTATTCAGCTCCGGTTCTCAGAGAAAAACTCGTTCCTCTGGCAGAACAAGGTGCTGATTTAAGGATTTGCCTGAAGGATGTCAGCTACATGGACAGTACCGGGCTTGGCGTCTTTGTAGGTGTATTTAAAACAGTGAAAAAACAAGGCGGTTCGCTCAAGCTTGAAAATCTGTCTGACCGCCTGATCCGTCTGTTTGAAATTACAGGTCTAAAGGACATCATTGATATTTCTGCAAAGTCAGAAGGTGGAGTGCAATGAAGAACAAAGCTGATTACATCGAAATGAAAGTGCCGGCTCAGCCTGAATACGTAGGAATTATACGGCTGACTCTGTCAGGCGTCGCAAGCAGAATGGGCTATACGTATGATGAAATTGAAGATTTGAAAATCGCAGTGAGCGAAGCGTGTACAAATGCGGTTCAGCACGCATATAAAGAAGACAAAAACGGGGAAGTGTCAATCCGATTCGGTGTGTTCGAGGATCGTTTAGAGGTCATTGTGGCGGATGAAGGCGACAGCTTTGATTTTGATGAAAAGCAGCAGGATCTTGGGCCGTACACACCTTCACACACAGTCGATCAATTATCAGAAGGAGGGCTCGGTCTATATTTAATGGAAACGCTCATGGATGAAGTCAGAGTGCAAAACAACTCCGGCGTCACCGTAGCGATGACAAAGTATTTAAATGGGGAGCGAGTTGATCATGACACAACCATCAAAAACTACGAAACTAACTAAGGATGAAGTCGATCGGCTCATAAGCGATTACCAAACAAAACAAGATGAACAGGCGCAAGAAACGCTTGTGCAGGTGTATACAAATCTGGTTGATATGCTTGCGAAGAAATACTCAAAGGGCAAAAGCTTCCACGAAGATCTCCGCCAGGTCGGCATGATCGGGCTTCTCGGCGCAATAAAACGCTACGATCCCGTGGTGGGCAAATCGTTTGAAGCTTTTGCGATCCCGACAATTATCGGGGAGATTAAACGTTTCCTTAGAGATAAGACGTGGAGCGTTCATGTTCCGAGACGAATCAAAGAACTGGGGCCGAGAATCAAAATGGCGGTCGATCAGCTGACGACAGAAACACAAAGGTCGCCGAAAGTGGAAGAGATTGCTGAATTCCTCGATGTATCAGAGGAAGAGGTTCTTGAAACCATGGAGATGGGCAAAAGCTATCAAGCCTTATCTGTCGATCACAGCATTGAAGCAGATGCGGACGGAAGCACTGTTACCATTCTCGATATCGTCGGATCACAGGAGGATGGATATGAACGGGTGAACCAGCAAATGATGCTGCAAAGCGTGCTTCATGTCCTTTCAGACCGTGAAAAACAAATCATAGACCTAACGTACATTCAAAACAAAAGCCAAAAAGAAACTGGGGACATTCTCGGTATATCTCAAATGCACGTCTCGCGTCTGCAGCGCAAAGCTGTGAAGAAGCTCAGAGAGGCCTTGATTGAAGATCCCTCCATGGAGTTAATGTAATGATCCAGGTTGAAGAAAACCAGCATATTCAAACCCTTGTATACCAATTGAATAAAGAAGGAAAATCCATTTGCGGCGACAGCTTTTTTATGAAAGCTGATGATAAAGAATTAATTTGTGCGGTAGCCGACGGACTTGGAAGCGGATCGCTTGCCAACGAATCTTCTTCAGCAATCAAAGACTTAGTGGAAAACTATGCGAACGAAGACGTACAAAGCATTATCGAACGCTGTAATCAGGCGATGAGAAACAAAAGAGGGGCGACAGCTTCTATCTTAAAAATCAACTTTGAACAAAGGCAGTTTACGTACTGCTCCGTCGGAAATGTACGTTTTATCCTTCATTCCCCGTCTGGTGAAAGCTTTTATCCTCTGCCGATTTCAGGCTATTTATCAGGCAAGCCGCAAAAATACAAAACGCACACCGCTACCTATGAAAAGGGTTCTAAGTTCATTATACATACTGATGGACTCAACGTACCCGATATCCGCTCCCACTTAAAAAAAGGCCAATCGGTAGAAGAGATATCTAATTCACTGAAAATGTATACGACATCAAGAAAAGACGATCTGACATATATTCTTGGGCAGCTGTCCTAGAAGAGCAGAAAAAAGAAGCTGGGAAAGCCGGCTTCTTTTTTTGTGATTGACTATTAGTAAGTACACTTATTATACTTGATAAGTGCACTTATTATTTATTATTTAGGGGGATTACAAATGTGGAAATATGAATACACTGCAATATCAGATGCGGCACCAGAAGAAATCTGGAAATATTATCAGCACCCAGAATCCTGGAAACAGTGGGATGCGGGCATTACATCAGCTTCTCTGAAAGGGCCGTTTCAGAATGAAACGGAAGGAGCATTGCTTTTGCGAGGAAATACAGTTCCATTTTGGCTTGAACATGTGGAGAAACATCAATCATTTTCTGTCATATCCCACCTTCCGAATACAAATGTAAAAATGGAATTTTATCATGTACTGCAAAAGCGACGAGAGGGTCTAAACATCACTCATGGGGTTGTATTGGAAGGTGCAGAAGCAAAAAAATGGGGAGAAAAAATCGGGCAGGAACTGTCTAAAGACATCCCAGAGTCAGTCAACTGCCTTGTCCGTCTTTGCAAAGGAATGCTAAAATGAACACAAAATATTGGATTGGCGTCGTGTCAGAGCAGCATGTTTTAAAAGGGACCGCCGGCGGATTTGCCCAAGTATGCCACGGTAAAAAAGCGCCTCTTGCCAGGATGAAAGAGAATGATTGGCTTATTTATTATTCTCCGCGAGATGCATATCCGGACGGCAGGCTGCTACGATGTTTTACCGCTATCGGAAAAGTGAAGAGCGGAAACGTCTATCAATATCAAATGGCTCCGGACTTTATCCCATACCGGTTAGACATTGATTACTTTCCGTGTGAAAAAATAGGTTTTTACGATATTAAATCTCAGTTGGAATTTGTTCAGGAAACAAATCATCTCGGGCTTTTATTTCGAAGAGGGCACTTTGAAATCAGCAAAAATGATTTTTTGACAATATCACAAGCGATGGGAGTAATATAAGTGAAATGGCACTCTGAATTTAGCGGACCGAACACAAGTCCAGGTTTTTTATTATGGCAGGTCACACAAAGCTGGCAGCGGAAAGTAGGGAAAGCATTGGCTGAGCATGACCTTACCCACGTTCAATTTGTTCTCCTGACCTCATGCAAGTATATGATTGCTCATGGAGAAACCGTCACGCAAAAAAAACTCGCAGGCTTCAGTCAGACCAATATCATGATGGTATCAGAGGTTGTGAGGACGCTTGAGAAAAAGGGATTTATCCAAAGAAGCAAAAATCCTCAGGATAAAAGGGAAGTTCTTCTGTCATTAACAGAAACAGGAGAGGAAAGAGTAACCTCTGCTCTGCCGATTGTCGAGCGGATTGACCAATCTTTTTTTGAAGCAGCCATGATAAAAGAGAACTTTCTAAGCGGCTTACAGGAACTCTTGAAAAATGAATAAAAATACGGGCAGCGGCAGCTGTCTTTTTTTATGTGTTTTTTTCTGTTTTTGATACACTAGAGAAAGAACGACAAAATTGGAGGCTATGGTTACATGGAAACGTCAGCCCTTTTGAAACAGCAAATTGCGAAAGAAATAGGTTTATCACAAAAACATGTTGAAAGCGTCATCCGCCTGCTAGAGGACGGCAACACAGTTCCGTTCATTGCCAGATATCGAAAAGAGCAGACGGGTTCAATGGACGAGGTTCAGATTCAGACCATTTCTGAACGATGGCAATACATACAAAACCTGAATCAGCGAAAAGAAGAAGTGATCAGGCTAATCACCGAGCAGGATAAACTAACAGATGAATTAAAACGCAAAATTGACCAATCCGTAAAACTTCAGGAAGTAGAAGACCTCTACCGTCCGTATAAACAAAAGCGCAAAACGAAAGCGACAGTCGCCAAAAGCAAAGGTCTTGAGCCGCTTGCTGACTATATCATGACACTTCCGCAAGATGACCGCCTTGCAGAAACAGCAGACCAATATATCAGTGAAGAACAAGAAGTGTTTACCAGAGAAGAAGCCATTGAAGGCGCCAAGCACATTATTGCGGAACAAATCTCAGACGAACCGAATTTCAGAAAATGGATTCGCCAGGAAACCTTTAAAAAAGGAACGATCAAGTCAGCTGCCGGAAAATCAGCAGAAACAGATGAAAAAAACGTGTACGAAATGTACTACGAGTATGAAGAGCCAATCGCAAAGGTCGTTCCGCACAGAGTGCTTGCCATGAACCGCGGCGAAAAAGAAGACATTTTAAAGGTGTCTATCGAACCGCCAGCAGATCACATTAAGGCTTATTTAGAAAAGCAAATCATCAAAAACCGTTCAACGTCTGTAAAAGAAATCTTGCAGGAAACGATTGAAGACAGCTACAAAAGACTGATTCAGCCTGCCATTGAACGTGAAATCAGAAAAGAGCTGTCGGAAAAAGCGGATGAACAGGCGATTCATATTTTCTCTGAGAACCTCAGAAAGCTTCTCCTTCAGCCGCCGATGAAAGGCAAGACGGTTCTCGGTGTAGATCCGGCTTTCCGAACAGGCTGTAAGCTGGCAGTGTCAGATGAAACCGGGAAAGTCTTAAAAATTGATGTGATTTACCCGCATGCACCTGTCAAAAAAACGAAAGAAGCTCATGAGAAAGTGAAAGCGATTCTTGAAGAGTATCAAGTGGAAATGGTGGCGATTGGAAACGGCACGGCCTCCAGGGAGACAGAGCAATTCATTGTGGAAGTGCTGAAGGAAACGCCGCGTGATATTTATTATGTGATTGTCAATGAAGCAGGGGCAAGCGTCTATTCGGCTTCTGAGCTTGCAAGAGAAGAATTCCCTGAGCTTCAGGTCGAGGAACGCAGTGCAGTATCCATCGCACGGAGACTTCAAGATCCGCTTGCGGAACTCGTCAAAATTGACCCGAAATCTGTAGGAGTAGGGCAGTATCAGCATGACGTCAGCCAAAAACGCTTAAATGAATCCCTGCGCTTTGTCGTCGAGACAGTCGTAAACCAGGTGGGAGTAAATGTCAACACAGCTTCCGCCGCGCTGCTTCAGTATGTAGCGGGATTATCGAAATCCGTAGCGGGCAATATCGTTAAAAAGCGGGAAAAGCTCGGTAAATTTTCGAATCGAAAAGAACTGAAGGATATTCCAAGGCTCGGCGCGAAAACCTATGAACAATGTATCGGCTTTTTAAGAGTGCAGGAAGGGACAGAGCCTCTGGACAGAACAGGAATCCACCCGGAAAGCTATAAAGAAACAAAAACGCTTTTGAAAAAGCTTGGTGTTTCAACAGAGCAGATCGGTACGGCGGAATTGAAGGATAAAATCAACAAACTTGAGCTTTCTGAAACAGCAAAAGAGCTGGGAATCGGTGAAATTACGCTGAAAGACATTTGTGAACAGCTGACAAGACCTGAACGTGATCCGCGTGATGAGGTGCCTAAGCCTCTGCTGAAAACAGACGTTCTTCAGCTGGAGGATCTGAAAGAAGGAATGGAGCTGCAGGGCACCGTGCGCAATGTAGTGGACTTCGGAGCGTTTGTTGATATCGGAGTCAAACAGGACGGGCTTGTGCACATTTCAAAACTCAGCAATCAATTCGTCAAGCATCCGCTTGATGTTGTATCAGTCGGTGACATCGTGACGGTTTGGGTTGACGGTGTCGATGTACAAAAAGGCAGAGTGTCACTGTCTATGGTAAAATAAAAGCACTGCTTACGAGCAGTGTTTTTTCCTATAAAAATACCAGCATTGATTCAGCAGTTTAATTTGGTAATTATCTTTTTCAAGGAATGCTTTTTGCATCTGCTTTTTCAGCCAATTTGGCATAGGCTCATTCCTCCTCAGCTTTTATCATAAGAGGGCGGTGATTACCCTATTGTATGCGAACAGTGAATTGTCCCGTTCAATGTTTTTTTAGTGAGGTGCACCATGGATAACAAAGAGCTGCAAAAGCTTACAGAGGATATTTCTAACACATACTTCAAAAAGCCGTTTCGCCATCAGGCTGTTTTCAACGACAGACTCAAAACGACCGGCGGAAGATACCTGTTAACCTCTCATAACATCGAATTGAACAGAAAGTATTTGATTGAGCATGGGAGGGAGGAACTGATCGGCATTATTAAGCACGAGCTCTGCCATTATCATCTTCACCTTGAAGGAAAAGGATACAAGCACAGGGACAAAGATTTCAGAGCGCTTCTCCAGCAAGTCAATGCGCCCCGCTTTTGTACGCCTCTAAAGAAAAAAACAGAAAGCAAAAAAACATATAGGTATATATGTACGGCTTGCGGCCAACAGTATATAAAGAGACGCGCTATGAATCCTGACAGATACAGATGCGGAAAATGCCGCGGGAAAATAAAAAGAATTTTTTCGTAAAAAATGTTGACGAAACTGGCAAGCCTATGTTACATTATAAAAGTCGTCACGAGAGATAATAAAAAACATTTACCTCTTGACTCTTAATGACAAGTCTGATACAATGAATCTTGTCTCATTATTCCACAGTAGCTCAGTGGTAGAGCTATCGGCTGTTAACCGATCGGTCGCAGGTTCGAATCCTGCCTGTGGAGCCATATTTGGAGAAGTACTCAAGTGGCTGAAGAGGCGCCCCTGCTAAGGGTGTAGGTCGCGTAAGCGGCGCGAGGGTTCAAATCCCTCCTTCTCCGCCATAAGATTGCGATATAAGTTCTCAACCATCGGCCCGTTGGTCAAGCGGTTAAGACACCGCCCTTTCACGGCGGTAACACGGGTTC